>JBDSQB010000003.1 GCA_039930045.1 Chthoniobacterales bacterium
CATCCACCAGCCGAGCGTCGCGACCGGCGGTCGATCGAAATCGCGGAAGGCAAGGTTCTCGGCGACGCTCATCTTGGGCACGGTGGCGTTCTTCAGGGGCTCCTCGGGCAGGCCGAAGACCTTGAAGCGGTCGAAGTGGCCGCGCTTGGGCTCGAAGCGCTGCCCGTGAATGAAGATGCCGCCGTCGCTCAGCGGCCGCTGCCCGCTCAGCGTCTCGACGAGTGCCGACTGACCATTGCCGGAGACCCCGGCGATGCCAACGATCTCGCCACCCTGGATCTTGAGGTTCAGCGACTTGATCGCCAGCATGCCGTCATTGTCGTCGGCAAACAGCCCCGCCAGTTCCAGCACGTCGCCGCGCGCATTGTCGGCCTTGCGGCTGGCGCGCTCGCGGATCGTGGTGTCGCCGATCATCATCCCGCTCATTTCACCGACGCTCACCAGCTTGGCGTCGCCCTCGCCGGTGAACTGGCCGCGCCTGAGCACGGTGAAATGGTCGCAAAACGCCTTCACCTCGCGGAACTTGTGCGAGATCATCAGCACGGTGATCTCCTTGCGCGCCGCCATGGCACCGAGATGTCCCAGCATCTCGTCGGCCTCGCCGGGCGTCAGCACCGATGTGGGCTCGTCGAGGATCATGAAGCGCTGGTCGAGATAGAGCAGCTTCAGGATCTCGAGCTTCTGCTTTTCGCCGGCGCTGAGGCCGCTGACCTGGGTGTCGAGCGGGACGCGGAACGGCATCTGGTCCATGAAGGCCGAGAGCGCCTTCTTCTCCTTGCTCCAGTCGATGACCCCCGGCGCATCGGCCCGCGAGATCACGAGGTTCTCTGCCGCGGTGAGCGAGGGCACCAGCGTGAACTGCTGATAGACCATGCCAATGCCGTGGGCGCGCGCGTCGCGCGGCGATTTGATCGCCACTTCCTTGCCGTCGAGCAGCACCCTGCCCTTGTCGGGCGAGTAGAAGCCCATGATACACTTGACCAGTGTCGATTTGCCGGCGCCATTCTCGCCGAGCAATGCATGGAATGAGCCGGCGTCGACCTTGATCGAAACATCGCCGAGCGCTACCAGCGGCCCGAAGATCTTGGTCATGCCCTGGGCTTCGAGGGACGGCGCCCGGACCGGATCGCTCATGGCAAGGCCTCCAGCAATTGCGCCGACGTCGCCACCGCGCCGAACACGCCGCCCTGCATCTTGATCATGTCGAGCGCGGCGAGGTGATTCTCGTACTTAGTTGCGGCCGTGCAGTCCGAAAGCACCAGGCATTCATAGCCGCGGTCGTTGGCATCGCGCATCGTGGTGTGAACGCAGACGTCGGTGGTGATGCCCGCGAGCACGATGTTCTGGATGCCCTTCTGCCGGAGCAACATGTCGAGATCGGTGGCGTAGAAGGAGCCTTTGCCCGGTTTGTCGATGATTGCCTCGCCGGGCAGCGGGGCGAGTTCCTCGATGATTTCCCAGCCCGCCTCGCCGCGTGTGAGGATGCGTCCGCAAGGGCCGTCATCGCCGATGCCCGCGCCCATTTGCCGGCTGCGCCAGCGTTTGTTAGCCGGCAGATCCGCGAGATCCGGGCGGTGTCCCTCGCGGGTGTGCATGACGTGAAAACCCCGGCTGCGAACCGCCTCCAGCACGCGCTGAATGGGTTCGATCGGGGCACGAGTGAGGGACAAATCGTAGCCCATTTTATCGACATAACCGCCGACGCCGCAGAAGTCGATCTGCATGTCTATGATGAGAAAAACGGTGTTCTCCGGACGAAGATCACCGTTCCAAGGCCAGGGATAAGGTTGAGCCGGGACGTAAGTTTCATTCATATGTGATGTTAGAAAACGGAAGCACGCCCGGCGAACCCACTCAGGTCCACCGGGCGCTCCCTTAACCTAGGAAATTATTCCGCGACCGCCATGCCTTCGAGGGCGCTTTCAGGCTCTGATTCCGTGGCTGTGACCGTTGATTTGCAACAGGCCAGGAGCACGCCTCCGACGGCGACGTAAGCGAGAGCGACCGAGGGCGTCTGGTTGATGCCGATGGCCTCGCCATGCATGAGTCCGAAGAAGGTGAGCACGCCGCCCGCAAAGGCAAACGCACTGGCCATCATGAACTTGCGGTCGATGATGTAAGTCGTGATCGCACCGAGGACGACTCCCGCGAGAATGGAGCCGCCACCGAGGATGGAGAGGCCGTGGTAGAACACGCCGGTCTGCGCCATCGAGGCGATCATGTCGGAAGTGACATGGTGAATGCCGGAGACTGAGCCGAGGGCGTTGTCGATTTGCAATTTACCCCAGGCGGCCAGCGACGGAACGATCGCCATGATGACGGCGGGCGCGTGTTTGTGCGGGCTTTCTTGAAACGCTTGGGAGCCGATCAACATGCCGATGTAGAGCAGAATCGGTGAGATGGCCACGACTGGAATCAGCGCAGTCATCAGCGAGATAATGCCAAACCAAGAGAGCAGAATCACCATCACGCCTGTGGCGGCGGAGTAGCCGATGCGACCGCCCATGGCCTTCCAGCCGGGGTGGCCGATGTAAACGGCGTTGATGTAAGGATTACCCATCAGACAGCCGATCAGACTGATCACGCCATCGGCGGTCAGCACGCGGGTCGTGGGATATTCATCACCGGCGGCGGAGGCGCTCACGACGTTATCCATGGCCTCGACCAGATCATAGATGCCGAAGGGAATTGCCGTGACGAGAATGACACTGAGCAAGGCCCAATTCAGCCCTCCGAAGACGAGTCCGAAGACCGGTGTTGGAGCAGAAAAACCGAACGTCGAAAACGACTGGTGCAGTGCGGCGACATTCATTCCACCGAAGTTGTAACCGAGGAGATTCGAGCCCCAAGCGATGGTGGTGCCCGCCGCGATGGCGACAAGACCAGCGGGTATGCCGCCAAATTTCACTCCACCAAACCAGCTCACGAGAATGATCGCGAAACAGACAATGCCGATGACCGGAGTCATAAACATTTCCAAGGCGGGTTTCATCGAAATGAAGCTGATCGAGACACCGGCCAGCGCGCCGAGCAGCGCGGCTTTCGGAGTGATCTTCCGAATGATCGGAGCGAGGAAACCTCCTAACATTAAAACGAAGCTCTGGATGAAGACCCAGACGAGGCCCGCCTGCCACGCTTTCATCGGATCGCCGGTGACGATCTTGATCGGCAGCATGATGACCAGCGTGACGATGAACATGTGCGGCACACTAATCCCAGAGGGCAGTGCGCAAACGTCGGTGCGTCCGGTTTTCTGGGCCAGCTTGTAGGCGAGCCACGCGTAGTAAAAGGTGCTCATGCACATCATCAACCCGGCTGCGGGTAGGATGTGTTTGAACACCATGTCGGGCGGCATTTTCAGGACGTAGAGCAGCAGGCCGCTCAAGGTTAGCAGGTTGACGAGGATGTTGGTTCCGAAGCCGAAGAGAGCATTCCAGTCTCCCGGCACCCAGATTTTTGGTTTGGCAGTGGTCATGTTAGGTTTGTGTGTTGGTGTTGGTTTTTTTGGCTGTGATAGCTATGCAAGTGCGCTGAGAATTTTTGTGGAATCCGAGACCCATCCGAAGATGCCGCCCTGGGCTTTGATCATCTTCAAACCCATCTCTTGGAACTCGGGAAAATAGGAGCCGACGCAGTCGGACGGCACGAGACATTCGTAGCCGCGATCGTTGGCCTCACGGACGGTGGTATTGACGCAGACCTCGGTGGTGACGCCGGTGACAATGAGTGAGGTGATGCCCCGATTTTGCAGAATCGCCTGCAAGTCAGTTGCAAAAAAAGCGCCCTTGCCCGGCTTGTCGATTACCGGTTCGCCGGGCAGCGGATACAACTCGGGAATGATGTCGTGCCCGGCCTCGCCGCGAATGAGAATGCGCCCCATCGGACCGATGTCGCCGATGGTGGTGGTGCCGTGGCCGCGAACTTTTTTAGCTGGTGGCAGATCCGATAAATCAGGCCGATGTCCCTCGCGGGTGTGCATCACCTGCAAGCCGGCTGCCCGCCACGCGGCGAGCAACCGGCGATTAGGTTCAATGGTTCCGCGCAACTGGGAAAGGTCGTTTCCTAACATTTCCCCAAAACCGCCCGGCTCGAGGAAGTCGCGCTGCATGTCGATGATCAGCAGGGCGCATTTGGCCGGGATGAATTCATACGCATACGGCTCGGCTTCGACGGTGACGGGCAGGGTTGGGTCCATGTTAGTTTTCCTAGTTTGGCGGACGTTCGAGTTAGAAGGATATGGTGATGCCGGTGTGGAGCTGGATCAGATCCTTGTCGCGCTTGGAGGTGGCTCCGAGCAGGACGTTGCCATCGAGCAGACCTTCATTGTTCAAGTGATAGTATTGCACGCCCGCATAGATGCCCCAGTGACCGTAGCTGGCGGGGATGAAGGTGAGGGGAGTGCTAACTTTCAACTCCGTGGAAATCACCGCCGCGCCCGAACCGCCATCGGAACCATCGAGGCGCTGGTAGAAGTCGGACGCCACGAGGTTAACAAAACTCGGCAACTCGACTTTGACCGGACCGACGTTGAAAGTCGGATCGATGCCCAGCGAGAAGTAGTAGCTGGAAGTCGCACCTAACACGACGGGCAGTTTGTCGATGTCGCGGAAATATTCCACGTATGGATTGATCGAGAATCCCTTGATGAAGTGATCGTGATAGGTCAGTTTCAGGTCGAGGTTAGTCGAGGTGTCGTAGGAATTTGTCTGGCTGTTAAACGCGGTGTAAAACGCATCGAACTGAAAGTCCTGAAATGCCTTGAAAGTGAGGCCGACGATCGGGTCAATCTCGTTCCACTGACGTGGAGTCGCGCCGGACTTGCGGGTGTGCCAGCTATTCCAGACGCCGGTGGTGAGACTAACATCGTTGAGCGGACCGGTTTTCGAGGAATAGAGATCCCAGAAAAGCAGCAGGAGCGGCTGAAAGATCAGGCCCTGGTTTTCCGTGTCGAGACCGCGCGGCGTGATGTAGTGGTCGGAGAATTCGAGTTGAATCAGTCCGTGGATTTTCAGGCCGGGTGATTCTTCGAGAATGGGCTTCGCCATTTTTTCATCGGAGATCGGGCCGGCAAGAAGCACTGGAGTGGCGGAGGCCGCCATGGCGCAGAAGGCTAGCGTTTTGGAAACAGTTTTGAACAACTTAGTCATAGGTATGTTAGTAGTGTGTGGTTTAGGCTGTGGGATTGCTCCCGGACGCTGGCTTCTTTAGCAACGCCTGTGCCACTTCTAACAAAGAAATCGAGCCGCTGATCATCAGCGACTTACAAAGAATCCTGCGGCGATGTCTTCATCGCCGACTGTTCCATTTGTTGCACTGCGCAACAGGTGCAACACCTGCTAATTCCGGCGATAGATGCGGCTGCGGTTCACTCCTAACAATCGCGCCGCCTCGGCGACGTTGCCGCCAGTTTGAGCCAGGGCACGCTCGATGAGAACCTCCTCGGCTTTCTCCAGATTCAGAGGGAGGTCGCCGACTAGAATTTTTGATTCGAGTTGCACTTCTTTCTGATGTGTAGGAGTTGCAGACAAATGGAGGTGTGCGAGTTCGATGGCGCCGCCGCCGCTAGCGATGAGGGCGCGCTCGATGAGATTTTTCAGCTCTCTAACATTGCCGGGGAAATCGCAGGCGGCGAGCGCCTTCAACGCCTCTGGGCTCAGGGCCGGAGGGCGGAGTCCCATTTCAATGGCGAAGACTTTGAGAAAGTGCGTGGCCAGCAGCGGAATGTCCTCCCGGCGCTGGCGCAACGGCGGCGTCTCCACGGTGTAGCGGGCGAGGCGGAAATAGAGGTCGCGTCGAAATGCGCCCGATCCGATCTGCGCGTCGAGGTCGGCATTGGTCGCGGCGAGCACGCGGACGTCCACTTTTTTTGCTTGCGTCGCGCCGATGGGAGTCACCAGGCCATCCTCCAGCACACGCAGTAATTTCGCCTGCAGCGTCGCGGGCATGTCGCCGATTTCGTCCAGAAACAACGTCCCGCCGTGAGCCAACTCGAAGTAGCCCTTGCGATCCGCCGTCGCTCCGGTGAACGACCCACGCAGGTGCCCGAAGAACATCGACTCGGCCAATTCATTTGGGATAGCGACGCAATTCACGGCGACGAACGGTCCTTTGGCCCGCGTGCTGTCGTGGTGAATCGCCCTCGCGACGAGTTCTTTTCCCGTGCCGCTTTCGCCGGTGATGAGCACGCTGGTGTTGGCAAATGGCTGGAGCCGCTCAATGTCGCCGAGAATCTTCCGCATTGTCTGACTTTCACCGACGAAACCCGTCATGCCCCAGCGTTCGTCCTCGCGATCGGTGATCGTGGAAAGGCGGGCGTCGGAGCGTTCGCGGCGCTCAATTTCCTGGGCCAACTCGCGGTTTTTCTGCATCAGGTCACGAGTCAGCCGGGCGATTTTTAGATGCGTCTCCACGCGAATGAGCACTTCCTCGGCTTCGAAGGGTTTCAAAATATAATCCACTCCGCCAACTCGGAACCCGTTCAGGATGCTCGCTGTTTCCGCTCGTGCCGTGATGAAAATCACCGGTATGTCGCGGGTCGCCGCATGACGCTTCAACTCGCGGCAAATTTCAAACCCGTTGCTGCCGGGCATCATCACATCGAGCAGGATGAGATCGGGAATCGCCTTCGCCGCAATCTTCAGCGCGACCTCGCCGCCGGGAGCCGTGAGCACCTCGTAACCATGCGGCTCGAGAGTGCCGGTGAGCACGTCGAGATTGGCCGGAGTGTCGTCGGCGATGAGAATTTTCTCGCTCATTCGGGTCTAACTCCGCTCGGGATTTGCGCGACGATTTTCAGGATCGTCTCCATGTCGTAACTGGCCATAAACTCGCGCAAATGCTCCGCCAGCCGCTGCTCGCGCGGGCCGAGTGCGTGGAGTTCGCGCAGGCAATTTTTCAAAACCGTCGCGCTGTGCAGCTCGGCGGCCATCATCATGCGCAACGCCAAATCTTCGGGGAGAACGATCTGCGCCAGATCCAGCGGCGGCGTGTCGGGATGTTCGGCAGTGGCGCTTTCATCGTAATCAAACTCGACTTGGAGCAGATTCTGGAGGCATTGCCAGACCTGCTCGGCGCGGATCGGTTTCCCGATAAAATCATCGCAGCCCGCCTTCAGGCAAGCCTCGCGCTCGTCCTGCAAAACCGACGCCGACATGGAGACGATGTGCAAGCCTTTGTGTCGCGCGACCAGAAGTTGCGTGGCCTCGATCCCGCTCATTCCGGGCAGCCGCATGTCCATGAAGACAATATCCGGCGTCTCCATGGCGACCGCAGCGAGTGCGGCGGGCCCGCTGTCCACCGTCCGCACTTCGCAGCCGATACTCTCCAGCATGTGCGAAATGACGGCCCGATTTTCCTCGATGTCGTCCACGACCAAGGCTCGCACCCGGCTGCCCGGCGCAAGGCTCCTAACCATCCGGCTGCGTCGCGGCTGCAACGAGCCCGCGACCGGCGTTTGCAGTGGGATGTTGAAGAAAAATGTCGAGCCCGCGCCTTCATCGGACCAGACCTCCAGCTCTCCGCCCATCAACTCGACCTGACGCCGCGCGATGGCGAGTCCGAGTCCGGTGCCGCCGCGATGAACGGCTGTCGCACCCTGATGAAACGGCTCAAAGACCGACTTCTGCAACTCCGGCGCGATGCCGATGCCGGTGTCGCGCACTTCAAACTGGCAGCGGCCTTCCTCCTGCGGCTGGATGCGCAGCGTGACCAGCCCCTGATCGGTAAATTTCACCGCGTTCCCGAGGAGATTGATCAACACCTGACGCAGTTTTCCCTCGTCGCCATCTACGATTCGCCGATCCTCGCCGCCGGTCCATTCGATGCGCAGTCCGAGGGATTTTTCCTCGCACGGCTGCTGAAACATGGCGGCCATTTCGCGCGAAAGCTCGACCAGATCAAACTCGGCGAGTTGCAGTTCCATGTGACCCGCCTCGATTTTCGAGAGGTCGAGAATTTCATTCACCAGATGGAGCAAATGCTGGCCGCTGCTGGCGATGGTGGCCACCGCATCGCGCTGAAATGCCGGCAGCGACGCCGCGCGCTGGAGAATCTGGCAATAGCCGAGAATCGCATTCATCGGGGTGCGAATTTCGTGGCTCATGTTAGCCAGAAAGAGAGATTTCGCCCGGTTTGCCGCCGCCGCCGCTTCCTCGGCTTGCTTGCGGACGCTGATCTCGCTGGTCAGCGCCTCATTGGCGCGCGCCAGTTGCTCAGTCCTTTCCTGAACGCTGATCTCCAGACTGTCGCGGGCGAGTTTCAATTCCTCCTCCGCTCGCTTGCGCTCGGCGATTTCGTTCGAGAGTTCCATCGTTTTCTCGAAGACAGAATCCTCGATTTCCTCCTGACGCCGCTGCGAGCCGCGGACCAATGACGCGCCCAGCCCCGTGCAGGCGAGGCCCGCTCCGAGCACCATCCACGACCAATGCGTCGCGCGTTGGGAAATGAATTCCGCCGAGGGCTGAAAATTAACCTGCCAGTTGCGCCCGGCAAATTCGAGATTCACGAGTTGATCGAACTCAGAGTCCGGTTTCTCCACGGGCTGACGATAAATGCTAACATCCTTCTCGCCCATATCCTGGATCGAGACGCCGAGGCCGATTTTTTGCAGCGGACTGAGGGCGCTTTCCACCAGATTGGCGATTCGGAAAACAGCGACCGCAAACCCGGCAAACGTGGCGTGATCCGTGCCCTGATAGAGCGGCAGGAAAACTAGAAAACCGGGATCGCCCTGGGCGAGTTCGATCGGAGCGGTGGCGATGGCTTTGTTAGTGTGGCGCGCGAGTTCGAGCGCGGCGCGACGGCGCTTCTCGGAGCCAACGTCGAAGCCGAAAGCGGCCTTGTTTCTCTCCAGCGTCTCAAGAAAATAGACCGGATAATATTCGTCGCGAGTCGCGGCGGTTATGAGATGATGCTCCGTTTCCTCCTCAGTAAAATGGAAGTCGGCATAGCCGTCCTGATGCGCCCTTTCCTCCCAAGCCTCGCGTTGGCCGAGCAGAACGAGCGGGTCCCAGGCGAGCCCTTGCAACTCCGGCTGCCGGAGCAATGCATCGGCCACAAAGTCATGAAATTCGGCCCGTGTGACTACTTCGCGCGCCGCATAGAAAGAGCGAATCGAGTGCAGTACTTCCATCGAGCGCAGAATCTGGCTGCGCAGAATTTCTACGCGATCCGCCGTTTGCTTTTGCACCTGCTCGTGGAGCATTTCTTTTTCCATGCGGGCGACGAGCACCCAGAGCACAACGGAAAACGCTGTGCCCGCAAGCAGGACACTCAAAAAGACGGCATGACGTCGCACGTGCGGAGTGGTAATCAGATGCGGACGGCGCGTCAATGTTAGTTTTACTGGAAGAGACGATGGAAATTATTGCGCACCGCAAGCGCGAGATCGGCGACTTCCATTCCACGAATTCGCGCCAGATGCTCGTAACACGCGACGATGTTAGCAGGATGATTCGCCCCTGACTCGAGTGTGGCTTTTGCTAAGTGATCGGGGAGGTTCATGCTCGGCGCGTCGGTTTCTACTAACAAACGCTCCAGCGGCAACTGGCGAAAGACTTCGCGCCGGGCCGCTTTTCGCTCGTGCAGAAAATGGCCGGAGAAGGAAAAATACGCGCCCATATCCAGGCACTCACGGGCGATTTCGATGGAACCCGACCAGGCGTGCAGCAAAAATCCACAGGCGGGCAGGGGATTGGTGCGGAGTATTTTCGTCAGCAGACCAAAAGCCTTCAGGCAATGAATGGTGGCGGGAATGTTTCTCTCGGCCGCCAATGTTAGCTGCCAGCGAAAAATTTCCTCCTGCGCCGCGCGATCCGGATCTTTCATCCAGAGGTCGAGTCCGATTTCGCCCAGACTCGATTGTGGCGTGGAGAGAAATTGATCGAGAGCCTTTTTCCAGTTTGCAGTGCGCCGGGCTAGAAACCACGGGTGCAATCCAAATGCAGGTCGAATCCACGGGTATTCAGCGGCCAATTCCTGAACGTGCGGCCAGTCCGCTTCCGTGGTGCCATTGACCACTGCCGCCTCCATTGGGAGTGAGGTTAGTATCGGCAGGGTTTCCGCCAGCAACGGGGCTTGCAGATGATTGTGCGCATCAATCCACATGGGCTCGAAAGGTTTGAATAACTCGCTCCAGCCCGTGCAATCGTGTGGGGCTGAGGATTTTATCGAGCCCGAGCGCTTCTAATAAAGTCGGATGAAAATCCCGCGCGTCGGCAATGTCTGCTCCGTGATAAAGCTCGACTAACAAGGCCACCAGTCCGCGGATCATGACGGAATCGGCGGCATATCGGACTTCCATTCGATTCTCGGCGACTTGCACCCGCAGCCAGACTTGCGAGGAGCAACCCCGGACCAGCCATTCGTCGCGGCGTTCCTCGGCAGCGAGCTGTCGGTCGGCGAGTTTGAAGCTAATGATGGCATTTAGCCGTTCGTGCCGGTCCTCAATGAGCGAGTAGCGCTCGATTAGTTCGCTTTGCTTTTGCAGCAGGGTCATTTGATCATTTTCAGCGCCTGCATCAAGGGCATGGGCACCGGATCATACACGGCGTTCTTGATGAAGATGGTATCGTAATTGGATGTCTGGAAATAAACGATAACGACTAACATCACGCTGAGAACAGCTTTCTGCGCCAGCGGTTTAGTTAGTGAATGGCTTAAGTCCAGCAATGGAATCGCCGCGAGATAGCAGAGCGGGAAATCCCAGATCAAGGCGTAGCGAAGATTCATTCCGTAGCGCAGATTTCCCATGATGAGATAGCTGATGAGAATGAAGCCCGTGAAATACCAGGCGGTTTTTTCTTTGGCTCGAAACATTCCTCCAATGGCTAGCAGGACAACGGCGGGCGTGGTAAGAACCAAGTCGGAGAGATAACGAAACCATGGGCCGTCTCCCGTAGCGATGGCGTAGGGCAGCACATAGGACATGCGGACGTTGAGGAGATAGGCGGTGAAGAGGGTGTCTGTGCCGCCGGCGGCTAATGTTAGGAGACAGGCTCCCAGCAATGGGCCGAGAAATGTCGCGATGAGCAGGGGCTTGGTGACGGTTCCGAGTTTGAGCCAGTGATTGGCGGCCAGAATTGCGAGAATGGCTAGATAAACAAAGGCGGCGTTTTCCTTGGTGAGTACTAGAATGGCTAGAAAGCCTGCGTAGGCAGCGAGCCAGGCTTTGCTTTTGGCGTTTTGCAGCGCTTCCCAAAGAGCCCAGATGACGAAGAAAGTGATGGTGGCAAAGAAGCCGTCGATGAGCGCACGATGCGCCATGTAGAGTTGGAGCGGGGCGAAGGTCATCAAGGTTGTAATCACCAGCGCCAGTCGTTTGCCGCCTAGTCTCCAGGCGAAAACGGCTGATCCGAGTAAGAGTAAAATGCTGGCCGCCGTGGAAATGGCGCGCACGGATTCCACGGATGAGGCGCCGGTCAGCCCGTGCCAAACGGCGGCTGACAATAAGAATGCAACTCGCGTCGGCGGCAGAAAGGCGATGGGAGCCTGTTTCTGATCGATGATATACGCATTGACCATGTCCGGATAATGCGTCCAGCCACGGTGGCCGATTTGCTCGACGTATTGGCGGTAAATATTTTCGTCGAAGCCGACGCCTTCCTGCTTTTCAAAGGAATGAATGCGCAGGTAGATCCCGATGCCGACTAACAATACGAGGATCAGCATCCAGGTGAGGGAGAGTTTTTCTGTAGTCATGGATTGCTCGAAATTTTGCTTCTAAGCTCAAGAAGCTGCTCTTGTTTGGGGTGCAGAATCAATGCTTGATCGAGGGTTTGCAGGGCTTGGGAGGGGTTTTGATTTTTCCAGTAAGCGGTGGCCAGTTGATAGGCGGCGAGGATGTTGCCGGGATCAAGCTCCAGCGACTGTGAGTAGTATGAAACTGCGCTGGCGGGGGAATTTTGGCTGAGTGCGATGTAACCCAGGTTGTTCAGGGCGGCGGTGTTTCTGGAATTGAGGCGAATGGCGCGTTGAAAAAACAAACTGGCTCGAGTCAGATCGTTTTGGAGGAGATAAAGATTGCCGACAGCGAGATTGGTGTTGTCGTTTTCAGGAGCGTAGCGCCAGGCGAGTTGCAATTGTTCGCTGGCTTTGTTCGCATCTTTTTTGGCCAGATAACGGATGCCACTATTATAGGTGTCCAAAGCCCACGCGCCTTGGTTGGGCACGGGGAGGGTGACGAAAATGGTCCAGACGATGAGCGTCGCGGATTGCATCACGGCGCATTTCCACCGGGCGCACGCTGCATTCTCCCAAAGCTGCACGATGAAGTAGGCGGCCATGATGATCAGACCCGGCACTGCGGCCAAACGGTAGCGTTCGGTGATGAAGACGGTGAGCAGCGATGCCAGATGAAGGAAAATGGCGGCGACAACCCATCGGGATTTCACATGCTCGCTGCCCAAGGCGACGCAGATTCCGGCCAAGCCCAAGGCGGCGACGATGCCAAAATGTAAACCAAGCGTGGTGATTCTCTCCTCGCCGAGCGCCCGAATGATACTGAGGTCGTCGTATTGATAGGCGTTCCAGAAATTGATGATTTTCTGACCGAGAAGTCTCAACCAAGCGACTGGATGCTCGTGAATGTAGGCGCTGGCTTGGTTCGACCAGTACGCGGAGACGGCGGAGCGCGGAATATTTTGGCCGCCACCCAGTGCTTTTTCTGCCACACTGATGGAGTCCGCAAGCATCTGTGCTTGATTGGCGCGAAGGCCGGAAGGAATTTTGAGGTAGCCGTCGGCTTCGGCGTTATTACCGATGAAGAAATTCAGTCCGCCGTGCGCGGAGAGCATCACCATATCATGCGCGATCCATCTGTTATGCAGGATAGCCGGGCTGCATCCTAATATGACGCCCACCAAGAGCAGGGGAATGGACTTCGATAGAGCTGTGCTCTTCTGGATGAGCGCAAGCAATACGAGTGGCAGAACAAAAAAGATCGTCGCAACCATCATGGCCATGCAACCGATGCCGATGCCAACCGCCAATGCCTCCATCCAAGTGATTTCTTTTACGCGACTTCTCAGACACCACCAGACAATGAGCCAAAAAGCGGCGGCTGCCAGTGTTGTCGGCATCATCACGGATGCAAATGCCTGCGAAGGCAGGTAAAAAGCATAACCAACCCCTGCGAAGATACCTATAGCAGAGGAAAAATGCCTGTTTTCTCCTTTTGCGAAAATCAAATTTGCAATGCTGTATATCAAAAATGAGAGAAATGCCTCTATTCCAGCTTGGAGAGCAGTGATTAAAATCGGGTTTTGGAAAAATGTTTTGTAGATTCCAGCCACTAAAAAAGCATACCCAGGCAATCCATAGAAAGCGTAATGGTCCGTCCAGTTTCCAGACAGAAGACGTTTCGACCATTCGTTATAGAACTGCATATCGCCTTGATTATCAAGGATATATGATGCGTCTTGAAGCCGGAAGAGGACTAGGAGGCGAACCGTTAAGGTTAGAAAAAAAACCAATAAACCGGCTCTCTTATAGAAGGCGTGACGAGGGGCCGAGGACATTTTAGCCGAAAGAATGGTGCGCCCGGCACCGCCAAGTCAACGGGGAAGGTCCCCGAGTTATTTTAAAAAGCTGGCACGACGGCTGCTTAATAAGATTTTGTGTCGGACAATCCGACAAAGTAAAAACACAAACTAATAAAAATAGAAAACATCATATGCTAAACAAACTAAACAAAAACCGTGGGGGCTTCACCCTCGTTGAAATCATGATCGTTGTTGCGATTATCGCCTTGCTCGCTTCCGTGGCTGTTCCCAGCTTCCTGCGTGCTCGTAAACGCTCACAAGCTACTGCAGTGAAAAACGACTTGCGCCTCATCGACGCTGCCGTTGATCAGTATGCGATCGAAAACAACAAGGCCGCTGGCGTTCAGCC
The DNA here is from genome assembly GCA_039930045.1 of Chthoniobacterales bacterium. Taxonomy (NCBI): domain Bacteria; kingdom Pseudomonadati; phylum Verrucomicrobiota; class Spartobacteria; order Chthoniobacterales; species Chthoniobacterales bacterium. The sequence goes on from JBDSQB010000003.1 coordinate 13,888, forward strand.
AACTGGTGCGGATATTTCCAAATATCTCAAAACCGGCACTCGCCTTCAGGTCGCAGCTGCTAATAATGCCATCACCGATCAGCTTGGCAACACTGTTGCCGTGCCAACCGTGGATGCTCTGCCGAAGCTGCCAACCACCACCAACACAGCGCTGTCTGATGTTGCTGATGCTAACTTCTGGGCTCCCTACTCGATTAACTAATCTAACTTAAACTCACATCAAGCCCTCCGAGGAAACTCGGGGGGCTTTTTTGTGTTTCAATGTCTTTGGTTGCCTTCCAAGCTGACATCTTAATAAATTCTGTCCTGGCTGTGATCGCGCTTCCCAAAAAAAACTATCTCATCTGGTTCAGCGTAACAGCCACCGTGCTTTTTATCGGCATCACTTTCTGGCTTTATTGGGGGTGTTTGAGAGGCGAGTTTATTTGGGATGACAATTTTCTAGTTAAAAATAACCCTCTCATTCGTTCTCCCAAGTTATTCTTTGAAATCTACCGTCATTTTCTTGGCTACGATCCCTCGTCAAATTTCTACCGTCCCACTCAAACACTGACATATTTGCTCGACTACTGGAGAGGCGGAATTGCACCGATATACTATCATCAGACAAACGTCATCATTCATGGCCTGAATGCAGGATTGTTTTTCACCTTCCTCATGCTACGTCTAAAAAAAGAGACTGCCGGGCTGGATCGGAAGATAATCTTTGGAGCTTTTCTAGTTTCATTGTTGTGGCTGGTACAACCCATACATTCAGCCACCGTCGCCTATATTGCAGGGCGGGCGGACAGCCTGGCACTGCTATTCCTTCTGGCCACCTGGTGTCTATGGGAGAAAATCAAGCAATCGTCGAAACGCAGTGCAACTCTGCTCCTGTTCACTCTGACGTTCTCTCTTTTTTTAGCCTTGGGCTCTAAAGAAGCCGCGTTAATAGGAATGGCCTTCTTCCTCCTGAATACCCTCTTTCTTGAGAATGAACTATCAGCAACACGCAAGTGGAGCGTGGTATTCGCCTGCCTCTTCTTGTTTGCTATTTATCTGGCTCTCCGTTTTAGCATTAACAACGTCACTGAACCCAATAGTTTTTTCACCGAATGGCCAGAGAGGCCCAAGCTGATCCTTTGTGCACTGGGAGACTATCTGCGCCTGCTCATCTACCCTGGTAATCTGCGGATGGAACGCCAAGTTGCATTGCTGCCCAACCTCTACGTGGATCCAGCCAGCTTTGATCCACTCTATCCATGGCTGGCAATTATAGGAATTATTTTTATAGTCTTACTGCTGACTCTGTGTATCTATCGAGGAAAACATCAGCCTCTACGTCGTTTTGGCGTGGCTTGGTTTTGCACGATGCTGCTACCAGTCTCCAATGTCTTCTCACTTAATTCTACGGTTGCCGAACACTGGCTCTACATTCCATCGATTGGCTTTTTTATCGCGCTGTTAGGATCGTGGTTGGAGGCCACGCGAAATATCCAAAGAATCGCCACACTATTCATAGCGATCTGGATTATTGGATTGTCCTGTCGAACGGTTGTGAGGTCTAAAGATTGGATAACACCGATTACATTCTTCGAAAAAACAATTCACGACGGTGGCGATACAGCTCGAATGCGGGTTAACTTGGCTAATGAATACCGAAAGGTTGGACGGTTTGCCGAAGGAGAAACTGTGTTGCGGTTTGTTTTGCAGAAAAGCCCGACTTATTTCCAAGCCCGTCATGCCCTGGCGGCCAATCTGCAAGCGCAAGGGAACACAGACGAGGCAAGTCAGTTAATCAGTGACGGTGAAAATGCACTTGGGTCTAGCTTTTCAGGCAAGATTTATTTGCTGCAGCACATGCTGCAAGTAGACCAGATTCAAAAAGCTGGCAGCTTACTGAAAGAGTTGCGACAGCAATATCCAGATTCATGGATGATAACAAAAGACACACTTCTTTTTTTTGACAAAGTAAACCAGTCGCAAAACAAGTTAACTGTCCTGCAGTCTTTCGCGGAGAGACACTGGTGGCATAGGGATTCTCTAATTTTGCTGGGTGATTACTATGCCGATGCAGGCTGCTTAAATAATGCCATTGCCTCCTATAAAAATGCTGCTGAACTCGATATCCGAGATGCTGGGGCCTACAATCGCATTGTATCTTTGTTGGTGAAGAATAGCAATTACTCTGAAGCCATTATCTGGGAGAAAAAGGCACTCGATAGAGAAGGTTCCTTGAAACAAATTGCGCTCCTAAATTCATTGCGGTCTGCGGCACATAAAAAATAAAATGTCCTTCCCACCTCGGCAGCGCAGGTTAGATACTGATCAAGTTTCTTGGTGGAAGATATGCCTTTTATGCGCCGCGCTTGTGTTACTTACAGAAATCGCTTACCTGCCGGTGTGGCATGGTAAGTTTCTGTGGGATGACGAGTTTCTAGTTCTACGGAATTCATTTATCCGATCACCTATTCTTTGCGCTGAAGTTTTCCGTCACTTCCTTTTCACAGATGCAAAAGGCGAGTTCTATAGGCCTGTGCAAAACCTTTCTTACATTCTGGATTACTGCCGCGCTGGGTTGAACCCAAGTGCCTTCCATGGAACTAACATCATTCTCCATGCACTGAATGGCGTTCTGCTGTTTTTTTTGGGCAGAAATCTATTCAGAAGATTTACAGCAAGGACCTGCTCTCAATCGACTTGCATGGCATTCTGCCTGGCAGCAATTTGGCTTTTGCATCCAGTTCACAGCGCCATTGTCGCCTATGTGTCTGGTCGGGCCGACAGCCTTGCTCTGGCGGGTTTACTAGGTGGCTGGCTCTGCTGGGAAACCGCACGAGCCGTCTCACCAGAAAAAAAGAAACGGATTCGGGCACTCTACGCCTTGGCTTTCTTACTGGCTTTAGCTGGTTGCTGCTCCAAGGAAATCGGATTGGCCGGGATGGGCTTTTTTATTCTATACCTCTGGCTTTTTAAAATAGACGTTCCAAATCTGGTAAAAGGAAAAACCACGCTCATGGTCTCTTTGATTGTCATCTGTTATTTTCTATTGAGACAACTGCCCGATCCAAATGTGGCTCCTTCAGATGGAAAAATAATTCCATTGATCGAAAAACTTAGCTTATTCTTACGAGCCATGGGTGATTATGGCCGACTTTTTATCTATCCGGCCAAGCTCTTCATGGAGCGGCAGGTAAGTATTCACACCGGACTGTTCACCGACGCTGTAAAGAACGATGCGTTGTTTCCTTGTCTTGGATGGATGGGGGGCGCTTTTCTCATTGCTCTCACAGCTTCTCTATTGTGGAAAGGAGAAGGACGCAGACTCCGTCTTCTTGGTGTGCTCTGGTTTGGCATCATGATTTTGCCCGTTTCCAACTTATTCACTTTGAATGCTACGGTGGCGGAGCACTGGCTCTATATTCCTTCCATCGGCCTCTATCTCTGGCTCGCTGGATGCTGGTTGGATGCTGGCAAAATTTTCCGGCGGAGTATTGTTTTGCTCTTGCCTGTGGCAATAGTCTGTCTTGGCCTTCGTACACATGTAAGAGCAGGGGATTGGAAGGATGGGTTCACCTTCTACCGTGCAACCATCCGCGATGGAGGCGACAGCATTCGAGTTAGAATCAACCTGGCAGGTGAATATGAGAAAATGAACAAATTGGATGAGTCAGAAAGAATTTATCGATCCATCCTCAAAGCTGTCCCTGATTTTTCTTTGGCCAGAGTGCTTCTCATTCAGAATTTACTCAAACAGCAGCGTCCGGCTGACGTGGAGAAGCTTGGCGCAAAACTCGACACGCACGTTTCCGGCATGGCTGAACGCAGCGCCACTGTCGCCCTGTTAACCCAATCAAAGCAATTTGGTGAAGCCGCCAAAGTCGCCCGACAAGCCTACGAAGCTAACCCCAATTCCTGGTCTATGGCCAAAGCGCTTGCCCAAATCTACAAAGAGCAAAATCAAACACTGGCTGCTATCCAGTTGCTCAATGGATATACTCAAAGAAATTGGTGGAATGCTGCGGCACAGAATGAGCTGGCTGAGCTTTGCGTTTCTCTTAATGAATTTGACGTAGCGCTGCCAGCGTATCTCATGGCAGCGAGATTAGACATTAGAGATCCCGAGCCATTGGCACAAGCCGCAGTGATACTTGCAGAGAAAGGTGATTTTTCTAAAGCAATTGCGTTGCAGGAAGAAGCCGTCAGTCGAGACAATTCCCAGCGACAGCGGGAAATTTTAGACTCCATAAAAACGCTGCAGTCGGAGAAAACACCAGCAAAATAGATGCATCCTGATCCCGTTGTTCATCAGAATAATCTGCGAATAGAACGCCAGCGAATCATGCTGGTCGCTATTTTGATAATCATCGTTGGCATAGTCTCTTATCGAGAGTCGTTTCGCGTGCCATTCATTTTCGATGACATTCCGACTATTCAGGAAAATCCAACTATTTTGCACATATGGCCTTTGAAGGAGGCGTTATTTCCTCCGCCCAATAGCGGCCTAACCACAGCAGGACGCCCTCTGGTGAATCTTTCTTTGGCTGTGAACTACGCACTTGATCAGTACAAAGTCACCGGATATCACATCTTCAATTTGGGTGCTCATCTCTGTGCGGCACTGGCCCTCACGGGAATCGCGAGACGAACGTTCCTGCAGCCATCACTCCAAGACAAATTCGGTCAGGCTGCATTACCCCTGGCTTCGGTAATCGCGCTGCTTTGGTTAGTCCACCCTCTAAACACTGCGGCTGTGACTTACATTGTTCAACGAGCCGAAGTCATGACGTGCCTCTTCTATCTTTTGGCGCTTTATAGTTTTATTCGAGGGAGCGCACAGGAAAATGCTACACGCTGGTTAGTTTTTTCTGTAGCTGCTTGCTACTTCTCAGTCGCCAGCAAAGAAGTGGGAGCCACCATTCCGCTAACGATACTCCTCTACGACCGAACATTTTGTTCAGGCAGCTTTCGTAAAGCCTGGGCTTTGCGCTGGAAGTATTATCTCTCGCTGGTGGCCAGCTGGTGCTTTCAAATTCTTCTAATCCTCAGCACCGGCAACCGTGGTGGAACAGCCGGATTCGGCGTTAAAATGCCTCTTCTAGATTATGCCCTAACTCAAACTTGGGCCATTGCGAATTATTTGAAGCTAATCTTTTGGCCATCACCATTGATCTTTGATTATGGCACAGACCTAATCACCACTCCGTCCGAGGTGATTCTTCCCTGCATCCTAATTGTCCTATTGCTGGGTTTGACTTTGATCGCACTCTGGAAGCGTCCCATTCTCGGATTTCTCGGAGCTGGTTTCTTTGTCATTCTAGCGCCGAGTTCCAGTGTGGTGCCTGTGGTCACACAAACCATGGCGGAGCACCGGATGTATCTGCCGTCAGCTGTGATCCTCGCTCTCGTGGTGACAGGCTTATATTCAAAGTTGGGTAAATCGAGCGGTATTCTATTCGCGGGTCTAATTGTCATGGCCTCGATGCTGACGCAGTTCAGAATTCAGGATTACAAAACGCATCTTTCCATCTGGCGAGACACCGTTGAGAAGCGTCCGCAAAACGCACGGGCGTGGAAATGCCTCGGCGTGTTAGTGGCGCAACTAGGAGATTATCCTGTTGCGATTAAAATGTATGATCACGCCAAGCAGATCGAGCCGCGCGACCCTGGCTTATATTTCAACACAGCGAATGCACTCGGAAAAATCGGACGCATTCCCGATGCGATCAGGGAATATCAGATAGCCATTCAGATGCTGCCCAGTTTTGCAGAGGCTAGAAACAATCTAGCCAACATCTATTTACAAGCTGGACAAGCCGACGAAGCGGTTTCCCAGTTACAAATCGCTCTTAAAATCGACCCTAACTCCGCCCAGGCTCACTACAACATGGGAAGAGGTCTGCAGATGTTAGGAAAAACTCGCGAGGCCGAAATGCACCTTCTCGAAAGTCTTCGGATACGACCTGATTTTCCACCCGCCATGGATGCACTCCAGTCACTGCGTGCAGCTACCACTTCTCAATAGTCTTCATTTGCAAAATATCCGCTCCGCTCATTTCAAAATTTGTCTGTGCATCACAGTCCTGATTGCGGCGCTGTGGACATTTCAATCGTGGTGGAGATGGAGTCATTTCAGCTACACCACATTCGATCTCGCCTTCTATGTGCAGGCGCTCGATGGATTCACTCACGGACGCAACTGGAGCAGCCTGCTGGGAGTCAAACCGTTTGGCAATCACGCAGATTTTATCATCCTCCTTATCTGGCCGCTGTTTGCCGTCATTCGTCACCCGATGACGCTGATTGTTGTGCAGAATCTAGCTCTTGCAGCCTGTCTTCCGCTTGGGTGGAAAATTGCCCGACAAATGGGCTGGAACTCGCGGTCCTCTTTTTGGCTCGCGTCCGTGTTGCTGATCAATCCTGTGCTAACATTTGTAGCCTTGCACGAATTTCATCCGGAAGCATTTGCGGCACCGCTTTGGCTGGCGATCTATCATAGCTGGCAGAAGAAAAATCTTCGGGCATTCTGGTTGTTCCTGATTCTGTTTCTTAGTTGCAAAGAAAATCTGGGGCTATTGGCAGGTGCCTGGTGTTTCATAAAGCTTTTTGAACATCCCAGTCGTCAGATTCTCTGGCAATGGATCATCTTTCCCGGACTATTTATTGCAGGCTGGATGGCTGTTTATCTGTTCTGGCTGGGACCAAAGTGGAATGCAGGAAATGTGGATTTCGGTGCACTCTACTCGCACTTGCACGAGAAGGGTTTACTCGCTGGAGCCAGCGATGTTTTCCACTCGTCACTGCAAGGCTCCATTCTCTGGGCGCTGCTGCTGCCAATGCTATTTCTTCCGTTGCGCAAACCTTTGAGCTTGCTGCCTACGATGCCGCTTTTGCTTCAGCATTTACTCTCCTGGAGATCGTCGGAATGGACCATTTACTTCCATTACGCCGCGCCGATTTTGCCGGTGTTTTGGATCGCCACTCTGGAATCACTAAATCCGCAAAATGGGGAGGGTAAAAAATGGTATGCCACAATGCCTTTCTTCCTTGTGCTGGCAAATCTGGTTTGCTTCTTTATTGTGGAGACTCCCGAGAAGTTCCTCGCTCCTTTTTCTAACATCGACAGCCAGCTCGCAGCCAAGAAGGCGATTGTTAGAGAAATTCCGGCTGAGGCTAGTGTGCTGGCCCCACTTCCATTTCAATCTCAACTGGCTGAGCGGCCTGAAATCTACTCGCTACACCTGGTTTTAAAAGGGTTGAAAACCCTGAGTCGGAATATCTATTCGCCTCCTCCGCCAACGGATTTTGTCATAGTAGATTATGACGACACCATCACATTCGACTCCAACTCCGGTTACTACCATCCGGCGATGAAGTTAAGGACCGGCGAAGTAGTGAGTTCGAGTGATGCGCTGCTACATCAGTTTTTAAGCAAGGCAAGCTGGCAGGTGGATTCTGTGGGCGCACTCACAGTTTTCCAGAAGATTTCGGCCCAACCGGTTGTCGCAACGCCAACATCCATTCCGCTCAAGTCCGGCTTGATCGATTCAGCCACGGATTTGATGACTCTATCTGTGATGAATAACAACGGGCAGATTCAAGTTACATCCGAATGGAGTTATCGTAGCGAGCGTCGAAAAATCCCGTGGCTGCATGTGATCGCCACTCAAATCGGCACCGGCGAACAACGCATTTTCAATCGCGGACTTTGTTGCCCCGAAGGCAGGGCAGACGGAGGCATTTGGCGCGACACTTGGAACCTGCCTGCGGAGCTTCTCATTCGTCCGGAGGAATGGAGCTTCCGGGCGATCTTTGAGGATCATGCGACTCGTTCCTACACGCATCGCGAGCTGAATGGTGACGAAATTTTCGCCATCGACATTCCCTGGAAGAAATAGTCGGCGGTCTGATCCCGTTGGCCCGCATTTTGCTTATTATTGGGTGTGCCTGCCCAAAATCCATCTATCGACTCCACTCCCATGGAGTTGTCTGGAGCGCGTGTGCTCATCCACATTGTCGCTTACAACGCCGAGAAAACGATCAGTCAGGTGCTCAATCGTATTCCCGCAAGCCTGCGCCAGCCCGGTGTGGAAGTGCTGGTGATCGACGATTTTTCTCGCGACGGGACATTCTCCGTAGGCTGCCAGACGCTGGTGCATGGAATTAAACTCACCGTCCTGCGCAATCCGGTGAATCAAGGCTACGGCGGCAATCAAAAACTCGGCTATCGCTACGCCATCGAACACGGTTTCGACATTGTCGCCCTCGTGCATGGCGACGGACAATACGCGCCGGAAAAACTGCCCGAGCTTCTCCAGCCGCTGCTCGATGGAGAGGCGGACGCTGTTTTTGGCTCCCGCATGCTGCTTCCCGGCGCGGCGAGGCGCGGCGGAATGCCCGCCTACAAATTCATTGGCAACCGCATTCTGAGCATCACGCAAAACTGGCTGTTGCGCGGGTCGTTGTCCGAATTTCACTCCGGCTACCGTCTCTATACGGTCAACGCGTTGCGGCAGATTCCCTTTGAGCGAAACACGCGGGACTTCCATTTCGATACGGAGATTATCGCGCAATTTTTGCTGAAGAAACTCCGCATCGCCGAGGTGCCGATCCCGACGTATTACGGCGAGGAAATCTGCCACGTGAACGGCCTGAAATACGCTTGGGATGTGATCCGAACGAGCGTGCGGGTGCGGTTGCACCAACTCAATCTGCTCTACGACCGCAAGTTTGAGGTTGGCCGCATCGAGGAAAAATACACGCTCAAACTTGGGTATCGCTCGTCGCATACCGATTCTCTGAAAGCCGTTCGCGCCGGTGCCAGCGTGCTCGATCTCGGTTGCGGCGAAGGTTATTGGGCCGAGGAAGCCGCCGGACGTGGAGCGCAGGTGACAGGCCTCGATCAATTTGCGCCCATCGGCAGCACGTCCAGTCGGGGCGTTCGTTATCTGCGGGCGAATCTAAACGACATCACCTTGCCCACTTCACCCAGCGAGTACGACCAGATTTTTATGCTCGACATCATCGAGCATCTTCAGGACCCGGAGGAGTTTCTGGAAAACCTGCGTGAAGCCACGGGGAGGAAGCGTCCGGAGTTGATTCTGACAACGGCTAACATTGGATTCATCGTCACGCGCTTGATGCTGCTTTTCGGACAATTCAATTACGGGCGAAAGGGAATTTTAGATCGGACTCACACTCGGCTCTTCACGTTTCAAACCTTGCGTCAGGCCTTGGAGGAAACCGGCTACGAAGTCGAGGAAATGCACGGCATTCCGGCTCCGATTCCCGCAGCCTTGGGTGATAACATTCTGAGTCGCGGCCTGATGCTGGCCAATCGCGCCTTGATTCGCCTCTCTCGCGGACTTTTTTCCTATCAGATCTTTCTGAAGGCGAAGGCGACGCCGACCATCCAAAATCTTCTTGGCGAGACCATCGACGCGTCTTCGAAACTGGCCGCCGATCTGGATCTCGCGAACCGCCGCTAACCTGCTAGCGCGGAGTTAGGAAGTCATTCAGCGTGGCTACCAAGTCGTCGATGCGATTTCTTTCTGCCGCCAGTGCGGTTTCCAAGGCGGCGATCCGCTGCAGAAGCGCGCTGTCTTCGCCGGCTTTTTCCGAATCGGCAGGCTCAGTTTCTTCAACCGGCTCCTCCTCTTCCTCTTCTGGTAGAAACGGAAGTTCGCCCACTTTGGTCTCGGTGGCGTCCTTGCAATTGATCACCAGCGTCTCGTGGTCGATCTCGCCTTCCTTAATGAATTCCTGAATCGCACTAAGCGTGGTGGGACCGTAATAATGGTCGTCGCTCATCTGAAGCAGCCAATCCATTTCGAGTTGGGCAAACATGGGAGCCTTGATCCAGTTGAGCTGGTCCTCGGAAATTTTATCGAGCGGGGAAACTTGGGCCGCCTGCGCCCATTCCTTGATTTGATCGAAAGACACGGGGCCAAAAACGGTCCCGTCGTCGTGCTTCATTAAGTGCCAGTTTGTGCTCATAGGGGGAATTTTGTTAGTGGGCAGCCGGGGAAGGGGCGGCTGCTGCGGGCGGTGGTGTGGGAATTGAGAGAACCTGGCCGATCTGCATTTTGCGCGCGTCGGTGATTTTGTTCAATTTCTGGATCGCGTCGGCGGTGGTGCCATATTTTTTGGCGATGTTAGTCAGATTATCGCCCTTGATTACCGTGTGCTGCAGGACATTTGGATCGGGCGTGGGCGTGGCGACAACTGGGGCGGAGGCAGAGGGAGTCGCCGTGGCTGGTGGCTCCGAAGTAGCCAGTGTCGGTGCTGCAGGAGCTGGCGTGACGGCTTCGGATGTTTTCGGTGGACGCCGCTGGCCGAGAGCGATGCCGAGCCGTTCAATTTCTGCCGTCAGGGCGTCGATCTGACGGGTTTGCTGAATGACGGCCTCGCGAAGAGCTCCGACCTGACGTTTCAAATCCGCGTCTCCATCCACCGGGGTCTGTGCGGAGAGCTGGGAAATGCTGGCGGTGAAACCAATTAAGAAAACGCAGAAAAAAGGCGCACGCATTGTTCCCAGAATACAGAAGGCATCCGGCAACGCAACATCAGGAAGGCAAAAACCGGCTCATTCCTTGATCTTTTTTTCCGTTTCCAGATCGGGCGGTGCGCCGAGTTTGAGCGCGGCCTGATAATGCTTCTCGGCGAGGGCTTTGTTCGGCGGATCGCGCTGCAAATAGATCAGGGCCAGATTGAAATGCGCGTCGGCATATTTCGGGTCGAGTGTGATGGCTTGCTGCAACTCCGCCTCGGCTCCGTCGAACCATCCTTTGCGGCCCACGGCGACTCCCAGGTAATTGTGGATTTTGGCATTGTCTGGACTCAGCAAAACAGCCTGCGCCAGCGCAGCGAGCGCCTTGTCTGGATCGTCCTGATAAACACGAACCATCCCGAGCAAAGCCCAGGCCTGAGCGGAGTTAGGGTCGACTCGGATAGCTTGCTCGAGGAGTTCGGCGCCTTGCTTGAGGCGTCCAGTTTGAAAAGCGATCGTGCCGAGATTGATCAGCGGCATGGGATGGCCAGGGCTGAGGGCGCGCATTTTTTCAAACTCCAGACGAGCCTCGGCCAGATCGCCTTTCTCAAAAGCAGCCATCGCCAGCGCGGCGACGACTTTTGCTTCATCGGTCAGCGGGGCGAAAGGGGGCGTCGGCGCAGGCGTGGCGGATTGGGCCAGTCGGAGACTGCGAATTTTATCAAACTGGAGCCGCTCCCGAGGCAGGTTCGCCTTTTCAAAAGCCGCCATGGCCGACGCGGCGATCACCTTGTCATCGTCGAAATGCGCCGGAGTCGGCGAGGGGATCACCGTCTGAGCAGAGATCGTTTGAACTCCCGCCCAAACGACAAAAACGGCACCCAGTCTTTTCATTAGCGCATGGCGGAGGACCTCTCCGTCGCCGCACGAACCGCCGAAATCAGCGCCGCGCGCAGGCCGCCTTTTTCCAGCGCCTCCATTGCGGCAATCGTCGTTCCTCCGGGACTCGTGACCATGTCGCGCAGGGCCGCCGGATGCAGATGCGTCTGCACGACCATTTCTCCAGCGCCGATGACGGTCTGCGCGGCCAGTTGCAAAGCCAGCTCACGGGGGAGTCCCATCAGGACGCCACCATCGGCCAGCGCCTCGATCACGGTATAAATATAGGCGGGCCCGCTGCCGCTCAGGCCGGTAACGGCGTCGAGGGCGCTTTCGGCGACTTGGAAAACCTGGCCCACGGCGCAGAAAATTTCCTCCACCACCTCCGCATGTTCCTCGGTGGCACCGTCGCCCAAGGCGTAGGCAGTCGCGCCGCGATGCACCAGCGCCGGGGTGTTGGGCATCACGCGAATGACCGCCGCCGCGTTGCCAGAGAGCTCCTGAAGTCGGGCAATGGTCAGTCCGGCCGCAATGGAAACGATCAATTTCCCCGCCAGCACAGGCTGGATTTCTTTCAAAGCCGCAGGCACATCGCAGGGCTTCACGCAGAGGAGAATCACCTCGGCAGCCTCTGCGACCGCGGTATTCGAGGCGAGCGGACGCGCTCCGCAAATGTCCTTTAACTCCGCCATGCGAGCGGCGTCCTTGTCGTGCAGAAAAAGCTGATCGCCGTCAAATTTACCTGAGTTGCAGACGCCTTGCAGGATCGCGCCCGCCATTTTTCCACAACCGATGAAGCCAATCTTTGTCATGGAGCCAACTCTAAGCCGCTCGAAATCGGAAAAAAAGTCATTCCTCGCCATTTGCGAAAAACCCGGCGTAAAGTCGGCAACTTTCGCGGTTTCCCTGTTCTTTCGATTGCCAAGCGCAAACCGAGAGCCTAAGTTCCGCGACTTTTCCCTATCAAAATTTTATGAACGTAGAAGTCGAATCCCTGCCCCATTGTCTAGCCTCCGTCAAAGTCGAAGTCCCTTCCGACAAAGTCGTGGCCGCCCAGTCCCGCATCGCTGCCGGATATAAAAATCAAGCTCGCATCCCCGGTTATCGTCCGGGCAAAGCGCCGCAATCCGTCATTGATAAAAAATTCCATAAAGAGATCAAAGAAGAGCTCACCAAGCAGCTCGTCGATGAAGGTTTCCGCGAAGCGATTCAGAAGGAAAAACTGAAAGTCCTCTCTGTCTCCGACGTGCAAGACGTCGAGTTCCATGAGGATCACAGCCTGTCGTTCACCGCGACCATCATTACCCAGCCCACTTTCGAACTCCCTGAATACAAGGGACTTCCCGTGCAGGTGCCGTCTTCCGAGGTTCAGCCCGGCGATATCGAACGCGCATTGCAAAATCTCCGCGAGCAGCACGCCGATTTCGTTGATGTCTCAGGCCGCGGACTCGAAATGAGCGACTTTGCCGTCATTGATTACACCGGCACTGTCGATGGAAAATCCGTCGCTGAGATCGCTCCCAAAGCCGGCAAAGCTCTCTCTGGAAACACCGGTTTCTGGATTAAAATGGGACCCGAATCCTTTTTCAAAGGCTTTTGCGACAACCTGGTTGGCGCGCAGATCGAGGACAACCGCAAGTTCGCCATCGAGATCCCAGCGGATTTCCCGGCCAAGGAAGTGGCCGGTCTCAAAGTGGACTTCGATGTCACTGTCAAAGGCATCAAGTCGCAGGTTCTACCTGAACTGAACGACGAACTCGCAGCCAAAGTCATCCCGGATCACACTTACGAGCAATTGGTCGAGCTTCTCAAAGAAGAAATCGCCAGCCAGCGCGCCAATGAAGTCGAGCGCCTGAAACGCGATCAAGTCGTGGAAAATCTCCTCGCCAAAGTCGAGTGCGAGCTGCCTCAGGACATGGTGCAGAACGAAACCCGCCGCATCATGGCCGAGATCGTTCAGCAAAATCAACAACGCGGTATCACCGACGAGCAGCTTAAGGAAAACGAGAAAGACATCGTCGTCCAAGCCGCGACCGGCGCTCGCAACCGTCTGAAAGGTGCCTTCATTCTCACTCGCATCGCGGAGAAGGAAGAAATCCGTATCAACCGCAACGAAGTGGACAGCCGCGTTGAGCAAATGGCTCAGAAATACCGTGTGACTCCCAAGAAAATGCAGAACGAGTTGCAAAAACGTGGCGGTTTTGGCGGTCTCCAGGAAGACATTCTCATGGGCAAGGTGATTGATTTCCTCGTCGCGAACGCTACGGTTCAGGAAGTTGCCACCCCGACTCCCGCAGAGTAATTTTCGCTATGAATCACATCTCGCCTTTCGCCTCCATGCCCGCCGGTTTTACGCAAACTCCCAGTAACTCCATGCTTGTCCCCATGGTTGTCGAGCAAACCGGGCGAGGGGAGCGCAGCTACGATATTTATTCGCGCCTGCTGAAGGATCGCATCATTTTCCTCGGCACCGCCGTGGATGATCATGTGGCGAATCTCATCATCGCGCAGTTGCTTTTCCTCCAGATGGAAGATCCGAAAAAAGACATCCATCTTTACATCAATTCACCAGGCGGTTCAGTCACGGCGGGTTTGGCGATTTATGATACGATGCAGTTTTTGACCTGCGACGTTTCGACTTATTGCCTCGGCATGGCCGCGAGCATGGGTGCGGTTCTTCTGGCAGCCGGAGCCAAGGGCAAACGTTATGCCTTGCCAAACTCCGACATCATGATCCACCAAGTTTCCGGTGGTGCCCAAGGCACGGCAAGCGACGTCGAACGCACGGTCGAGTTCATGTATAAGCTGAAAAAGCGCCTCATCCGCATTTTGGCGCATCACACCGGCAAAACTCCCGAGCAGGTGAATCTCGACTCCGATCGCGATAATTATATGACGGCCGACGAAGCCGCTGCTTACGGATTGGTGGATGAAGTGGTTAAATCCCAAAAAGAACTTCCCGCTTCGGCCAAACCCGACCTCAAGGACAAACCTTCCGATCCTCCATCCCCGGCTTCGCTTCCTGCGTAAATTGCGTTGACATTTCATTATGGCCAGAGCTTCCAATCTCACCATGTGCTCCTTCTGCGGAAAGAGCCATTCCGAGGTCAAAAAGCTGATTGCAGGCCCCGGAGTGTATATTTGCGATAGCTGTATCAATGTTTGCAAAAGCATCCTTGATAAGGAGTTAAATGAGGATGGCCGCAAAAAAGTGGCTTTGGAAATGCGGGTGCCCAAGCCTGCGGAAATCAAACGCCAGCTCGATCAATATGTGATTGGACAGGAACTTGCCAAGCGAACGCTTTCGGTCGCAGTTCACAACCACTACAAGCGCATTCTGGACGTGCCGCATCCTTCCAGCAGCGGATTCACCGACTTTTCGGACGTCGAGCTCGACAAGAGCAACATTCTCCTCCTAGGTCCCACGGGTTGCGGCAAAACGCTGCTCGCCAAGACGCTCGCCCGCATTCTCGACGTGCCTTTCTGCATCGCCGACGCCACGACTTTGACCGAAGCCGGTTACGTCGGTGAGGATGTGGAAAACATCGTTCTCCGCCTGCTTCAGGCTTCTGATTACGACGTCAAACGCGCCGAGATCGGCATCGTTTACATCGACGAAATCGACAAAATCGGTCGCAGCAATGGCAACGTCAGCATCACCCGCGACGTTTCGGGAGAAGGCGTCCAGCAGGCACTCCTGAAAATCCTCGAAGGCAGCACCTGCAACGTCCCTCCGCAAGGCGGGCGCAAGCATCCTCAGCAGGAATACATTCAAATCAATACCGACAAAATTCTCTTCATCTGCGGCGGAGCCTTCGTGGGGTTGGAGAAAATTGTCAGCCGCCGCATCGGCAGCAAAGCGATGGGTTTTCACGCTGTGGCCGCCAATGGCGGGAGCATGAGCATTCCCGAGGCGTTCCAAAAAACCGAGCCGGAGGATCTGCTGGCATTCGGCTTAATCCCGGAATTTGTCGGTCGTCTGCCTGTTCTTACGGCGCTCAATCCGCTAAATGAGGACGAACTGGTGCAAATTCTAACTGCTCCGAAGAACGCCATGGTGAAGCAATATTCCAAGCTGCTCGGCATGGAAGGCGTGAACCTGAACTTCACCAAGGACGGCCTGCGCGCCCTCGCGGCTCAAGCCGTCGCCAAGGGCACCGGTGCCCGCGCCCTGCGTTCCATGATCGAAAAAATCATGCTCGACGTCATGTATGAGGCTCCCGGCCGCGAAGATTTGGCCGAGGTGACGATTAACCGCGCCGTCGTCGAGGGCACCAAAGCGCCCATCCTGCGCCGCAAGCAGGAAAAAGAAGCAGCCTGAACCGACTGGAAGTCGAATCTAAAACTCCCCGCGAAAACTACACCGCGCCGTTGGCGTTTCGTAGATCACGATCTCACTCAGCCCTGGAAGATCCGCCTCGATCTTCCGCCAAAACCACGCAGCCATGTTCTCGATCGTCGGGTTTTCCATGCCCTCGATTTCGTTGAGATACGAGTGATCCAGCCGGTCGATCAGCGGCTTCATCGCGCCGGTGATTTTGGCGTGATCATAAATCCAGCCGATTTGCGGATCGACCTCGCCCGTCACAGAGACTTCCACCTTGAAACTGTGGCCGTGCATCAGCCGGCATTTGTGGCCTTCCGGCGCCCCGGGCAGAGTCTGCGCGGCTTCAAAAGTGAAATCCTTGGTCATCGTTGCTTTCATAAAAATCAGACTCCGATGGTTTTCGGGTCCCAGATAAATTTGTGCATTTGAAGCTGGAAACGCACATCCAGTTTATCCTCCACGAGCCATTCCACAATCAGGCGCGGCTCGATCACGGTGAAATTTGGGGAAAACAAAACGGTGCAGATTCGAGTTAGATCGTAATCAGCAATCCGAGCGCAGGCCCAGTCGTAATCGACGCGCGATCCGATGACGAATTTTACCTCATCGCGCGACGTCAGATGCGCGATATTTGTCCAAAGCATCCGGCCCGACTCTCCGCTATCCGGCGTCTTTAAATCCATGATCCGATGCACGCGCGGATCGATCTTGGAAATGTCGTGCGCGCCGCTCGTCTCGATCAGCATCGTCTTGCCTGCGTCGCAGAGCGCGGTCATCAGCAGAAGGACGTTTTTCTGCAAAAGCGGCTCGCCTCCGGTAATCTCCACCAGCGGACAATCCATGCCCAGTACTTCGCTGAGGATCTCGGAAAGCACGCGCTTGTCGCCTTTGTAAAACGCATACGCCGTGTCGCAATAGGTGCAGCGCAGATCGCAAAAAGTCAGCCGCACGAAGACGCAGCGCAGTCCAGCCCAAGTGCTTTCACCCTGAATCGACTGGTAAATTTCGTTAACGGTGAGCGTCGGCTCTTTTTGCTCCATAAAAATCGGGCGCGAATTATTCTTGAAAAAACTGCCTAAGAAAATTCCGCGGAAGGCCGTTTACCCCCTGCCAACCCCAATGTCAAACCCAGCCACCGAGGACAGCATCGAATCGACCCTTGTCCGTTACGAGCGACCGCTCATTCAATACGCCCTCGGCCTGACCTCCGGCGACATTGACCAGGCCCGCGACATCGTGCAGGACACCTTTCTGCGACTCGTCCGCGAGCCCGAGCCGCCGGTCGGCGACCATCTGGCTCCATGGCTTTTCACCGTCTGCCGCAATCGTGCCCACGATCATCACCGCAAATCCAAACGCCTCATTTATATGGAAAAAACCGCCATGGAAGACTCGCCTGCCGACGTTGACGGGCCATCCCGCGTCCTCGAGCAAAAGGAAAACGCACTCGAGTTAGGGCGTTATTTGGAGAGGCTCCCGGAGAACCAGCGCGAAGTCATCCGGCTGAAATTCCAGTTGGATTTGAGTTACAAAGAAATCTCCGAAATCACCTCGCTCAGCGTCGGCAACGTCGGATTTCTCCTCCACACCGGACTCCGCAAGATGCGCGAGTTCCTTCAGGAAAACGAAACCTTCACTCTCAAGAAAGTCGGCTAAATCTATGAACCTCGACGACCCCAAACTCACCGCTTACGCCCTCGGCGAACTCACCGATCCTGCGGAACTTTCCGAAGTGGAAACCTGGCTGGCTGCCAACCCGGAAGGCCAATACTTCGTGGCTGAGACCCGGCAACTGGCCGATTTCCTCTCGGAAAAACTGCACACCGCCATTCCGGTGGAACTCACCGAGACCCAGAGGGAATCCATCCTGACCTCGGGAAAAATCATCCCGCTCCCGACGGCTCGCCGGACATGGTCGATGATCGGCCTCGCGGCTTTGGCGGCCTGCCTGGCGTCGGCTCCCTTGCTACCGTGGACAGAATTGTTGCGCCTCCGCGATAGCTCGGCACCCAAGGTTGCCATTAGCGATAAGCCGATGACTCTCCAAATGCCGAGGGAGGAGATGAAAAAAGAGAAAACGGACATGATCGCCACTGAAGCTGGTCAATATGTCGTGTCTGAAAGTGAATCCGCGCTGGCGCAAAAACCAATTATTGCAGCCCAACCAACTTGGGTGGCTCCTGCTCCGGAAAGACCAACAGCCGATCAGCGTTTGGAAGCTCTGAGATCAGGAATACCCTCGGATGGCCGCACAACTGCAATGAACGGCGCAACGATTTCGCCCGCTCTTTCTCCAAGTTCACAAGCAACCATTGCTGGTTTTACGGGCGGCTGGTCGCAGGGTGCTGGTGGTGGAGGAAGTCTCAAATCAACAAAAAGTAGCCAAGTGAATGGCAACGATGCTTATTCCATGAGGGTAGATAAAGGCACCGAGCAGCCCAACACCGAAGCCTACGACGCCGTCACCGAGAACGACTTCCTGGCCGCTCGCGACAATCCGCTTTCCACGTTCTCCATCGATGTGGACACCGCCAGTTACGCCAACGTCCGACGGATGTTGCGCGACGGGCAGCTTCCGCCCAAGGGCGCGGTGCGCGTCGAAGAAATGCTGAATTATTTCACCTACGACTACGCCAAACCCGAGGGTGACGCGCCATTTTCCACCAACCTCGAAGTCGCCACCTGCCCGTGGCAGCCCGATCATCGGCTCGTGCGCATCGGGTTGAAAGGTCGTGAAATCCCCGTGGCCGAGCGCAAACCCGCCAACCTCGTCTTTCTGATCGACGTTTCCGGCTCGATGGATGAGCCCAACAAGCTCCCGCTCCTCCAGCAAAGCCTCCGCCTTCTGGTCGATCAACTCGGTGAAAACGACCGCGTCGCCATCGCCGTTTACGCGGGCAGTTCGGGACTCGTCCTGCCCTCGACCTCCGATAAAACGGCCATCCGCGAGGCTCTCGCCAACCTCAAAGCCGGCGGCAGCACCAACGGAGCCTCGGGCATCCGGCTCGCTTACGAAGAGGCCGCCGCCCATTTCCAAAAAGAGGGCGTCAACCGCGTCATCCTCGCCACAGATGGCGACTTCAATGTCGGCGTCACCAACCAGAGCGACCTCGTGGATCTCATCACGGAGAAGGCGAAATCGGGCGTCTTCCTCAGCGTGCTCGGCTTCGGCTCGGGCAATTTGAAGGACTCGACCATGGAAAAACTCGCTGACAAAGGCAACGGCAACTACGCCTACATCGACAGCCTGAACGAAGGCCGCAAAGTCCTCGTCGAGCAGATGGGCGGCACGCTCGTCACCATCGCCAAGGACGTTAAAATCCAGGTCGAGTTCAATCCTGCTGTGGTCAGCAACTACCGGCTCGTCGGCTACGAAAACCGGGCGCTCAAGAAAGAAGACTTCGCCGACGACAAAAAAGACGCCGGGGAAATCGGGGCCGGACACACCGTCACCGCGCTCTACGAAGTCGTCATGGTCGGCAGCATGTCCACCGAAGTCCACGCCGAGCCGCTTCGTTACCAGAGCAACACAGTGCAAATGAAAATGGCCACCCTGCCCAGCGGCGAAATGCTCACCGTCAAACTCCGTTACAAAGACCCCGCGGGCGACGTGAGCAAATTGCTCGAGTTTCCGCTCACCGACGACCACCAGAAGCTCGAAGCCGCCAGTCGCGACTTCCAGTTCGCCAGCGCAGTGGCCGAGTTTGCGGAGTTGCTGCGGAAGTCCAAGCACAGCCAGCTCGCGAGTTGGGAATCGCTCATCGCCCGCGCCAGCGAATCGAAGGGAGAGGATCGCGGCGGCTACCGGGCCGAATTTGTGGAACTCGCCCGCCGCGCCGAGGCTCTCACCCGTCCCAAAGATTCGTAGCGGGAACGGAAGGGATGGCTCCGGGTGCCTCGCCCAAGGCTCGCCACGCGGCCCGGGGCGATTGCTGGCCTCGGAAAACCTGTGAAATTCTCCTCCGGGCTGTTTTCCGTCGCCAGAAATCAGGGCGGATTCTCCTCCGGGCCGTTTTCCGCCGCCAGAAATCGGGGCGGATTTTCCTCCGGACTGTTTTCCGTCGCCATAAATCGGGGGGAATTCTCCTCCGGGCCGATTTTCGTCGCCAGAAATCGGTGGGGATTCTCCTCCGGACCGATTTCGGTCCCCGGAAAACGGCGTCCCCGCAGCCCATTTCCTCCCCCTCGTTCCCAAGCTCCGTTTGGGAATGCCTTGTCCCCGAAACTCCGTTTCGTCGGCGGCTTGTCAGGAGCGCGCCCGCCTCAAGGCCGCAGCCAGAGCGTTGTTGCATCATCCAGACGCTCGGGACGATACCCCAGACGCGCTGCGTAGGAGATCAGTGGTTTTTCCAATTTGGCTTCTTCTCCGTCCGTGAGAATGGCCGCAGGCGGTTCGCTGGCCAGATAGGAATCCAAGTCCGCTGGAGCCAGCAGGCCGAGTCGTTCCCGGCGCGGCGGGGGAACGAGATGGGCAAATTTCCAGCCGAAAATCCCCGTGGCGAGTGGCGGATAAATGGAGAGTCCACTTTCGACGACGACGATGGGAGTCAGGGTGAGGATTTTTCCCTTGGGCACCCTAGCTCGCAGATCGAGGGCGCGGTCGTGGATGCGAGTGACATCCCAATCTTGTGGATGACAAACTTCACCAGCGCGGAGAAAGACTTTCCCGCCCATGACGACACTGATAGCGGCGACGGCGAGCAATCCGTAAATGAGGCGGGTGGAAGTCGCCTGTAAAAGCTGCGCGGCGAGGAGGGCGGCGAGGGGGGCGACGATGTAGAAATGCTGCATCTCGTATCGAGACGGCGCGAACGCTCCCGCGACGAGAGCCAGGCTCGGGACGATCCAGCGCCAGGGGAGTTGCATTCGGCTCTGGTGCAGCGATCCGACTGCAAGTCCGATGAAGGCGAGGGCGAGCGGGAGATTCGAGGCAACGACTTCCTTGAAGAAAAACCGCATTTTTCTCCACGGGGTGATGGTTTTCAGGATGCGGCTGTTATCGGCTTCGAGGAGCGGGAGGCGGGGAAACTGGAAGTTGCCGAAGAGGTAGCCCTCGGGGCTTTGCAGGTAAAACCAGAGGCTGGGCAGGAGGGCGAGGGCGACTCCAATAGCGCTCAAAGTCAGATGGAAAAAACGCGTGCGCAGCGGGACGTTTCCCCAGAGCAGCGCGGTGAGCGGAAGCAATCCGGCGAACGGGGCGAAGGTGAGGCGGCTACCAGTGGCGAGTCCGGCCAGCAACCCGGCGGCGAGCCAGTGCCAGTGGCGGGGTGTTTCCGAAAAGAGGAGAATCGCGAGGGCGGAAATGGCGAGCAGGCTGGGCAAATCGTGGTTCCAAGTGCGCCCGGATGCGACCAGAAACAGATGGCTGGTGAGCCAGAGCGTGACGATGGAAATGGCTGAAACGAGTCTAAGTCCGATGGGTTTTTCCCGAGTGGCTAACCACGCGCAGCCAAAAAGCAGCAGCGCGGTGAGAAAGGCGGCGGCACCCGAGATCAGCCGGGCGGCGAGCAGGGGAGAGGCGGCGTGTTTCACGGCCACAGCATCAAGCGCGATGAGATACGGCTGATGGAACAATGGCACGTCGCGATAGGGCAGGAGACCCTCGCGAGCCCAGAGGACGGCAGGGGCGATGAATTGGTGCTCGTCGTGATTGAGGCCGAGCCCGACGCATTGGCCCAAGGTGACGAGGGCGACGAGGATGAGGAACGAACCCGCTGTAACTCGGATGAGATTTTTTTTCATCCGGTCTGATCCTATTTACCCGACTTGCAGGGCCACGGCGCGCTCGTCGATTTCCTTGAGGAGATTCATCGAGAGGCGGGCGAGGGCGATGCTGATGCCGAGCGCCGCGAGCAGGCCGGCGATCCAGAGGCCGGATTCGCCAAGCTGGAACCGGGATTTTTCCTGAAGAATCTGCACGCCGTATTGCCCGATCGTGCCGAGGTAAACGTAGAGAAAAATCCCCGGCAACTGGCCGAGCGCGACCCAGCCGAGGCAGGACCAAAAAGGCAGCCGGGTGATGCCGTAAAAATAGTTCAGCAAACTCGTGGGAAAAAGCGGATGGAGCTGGCTGAGAAAGACGATGCGCCCGCCCTTTTCGCCGATGACTTCGTCCATCGCCTGCCAGCGGGCGTTGGCGAGCATTTTGCGCTCGACCCATTTTCTCGCCACGGTGCGGGCGATGACAAATGCGATGGCGGCCCCGAGGATATTGCCGAGCAAAACGACGGCGCATCCGACCCAAAGTCCGAAGAAAAACCCGGCTCCGACCACGAGCACGCCGGCGGGCAGAAGGAGGACGTTGCAGCCGGCGTAGAGCAGCGGGTAGGCGACAATGCTGGCTGGCCCCAGGCTTTGGACCCAGCGCTGGGCAGTCTGAATCCAGCTCAGGATGGGGAATTTCCACGCGAGCCAGCCGACGAATAGCGCGGCGATGGCGAGAAGGGCGTAGTGAATGGAGAGGGCGCGGCGCTTCATCGATCCTATTGGGCGCGGACGAAGGCGGCGAGTTCGGTCGTAGTCTCGTAGTTGAGGAATGGCGTGATCAGATACACACCCGGAAAACGATCCAAGGCGGCGCGGCAGATGTCTTTTCCGAGTTCGACGCCTTTCTTTTTGCCCTCAGCGCCCTCCATCCCGCGCATGGTCTCGCGGACGTTGTCGGGAATGGAAATGCCGGGAACTTCGTTGTGCAGAAACTCGGTCTGGCGGCCATTCAATAATGGCCAGACTCCGGTGAAAATGGGGACATTGAGATGCGCGGTGCGGCGGTGCATTTCGGCCACGAGCGCCGTGTCGAAGACGGGCTGGGTCATGACGTAAGTGGCCCCGGCGGCGATCTTGCGCTCGAGTCGGGCGACCTGGGCGTCGAGGTTTTTGGCGTTGGGATTGAAGGTGCAGCCCTGGACGAAATTGGTCTGCACCTTGATGCTTTTTCCGGCGTGATTGTAGCCTTCGTTGAGCCGGGCGATGATGCGCATGAGTTCGATGGAATTCACATCATAGACCGACGATGCTCCCGGGTGGTCGCCCACTTTCGCGGGGTCGCCGGTGAGCGGCAAAATGTGGCGGATGCCGAGGGCGGCGATGCCCATCAGCTCGCTTTGGAGTCCGAGCAAATTGCGGTCGCGGCAACTGATGTGGAGTAGCGGCATGATGTCGAAACGCTCCTTCAGCAGCGCGCCGATGGAGACGTTGGCGACGCGCAGGATGGCGAGGGAATTGTCGGCCAAAGTGATGGCGTCGCTGCCAGCCTCGGTGAGTGCCTGGGCTCCGGCGAAATACTTGTCGAGATCGAGGGTTTTCGGAGGGTCGAGTTCGGTAACAATGACGGTTTTTCCGGCGGCGATCAGATCGAGCAAACTGGTTTCCTCTGAGTGCGCCTTGGCGGACGGACGCGGGGCCTCGGTGACGCGGACGACTATTTTTTGCGAGGCGGGTTGGAGTCCAATGAGGGCCTTCGAGAGCGCCGCGATGTGCTCGGGCCCGACGCCGCAGCAACCACCGATCAGTCGTGCGCCTTGGGCGGCAAATTCGCGTCCGGCAGTGGCGAAATACTCGGGCGACAAGCCATACAAATACTGGCCCTCGCGGTAGAGCGGATGCCCGGCATTGGGGAATGCACTGAGATTGAAGTCGAGCGGGATTTTTTCCAGCACGCGGATCATGGCGTGCGGGCCAGTGAGACAATTGAGACCCACGACGTCGGCTCCGGCGGCGGTCAGTTTGCGGAAGGCCTCGACGATGCTCAAACCCGATGTGAGGCGGCCTTCCTCGCTGCAAACCATCGAGCAGACGACAGGAACTCGACTGAGATTTTTACTGACTTCGAGTGCGAGAAGGATTTCGTCGAGGTGGAGAAATGTTTCGAGTTGGATCAGATCGACGCCGCCGTCGAGGAGCGCACTGATTTGATCCTGAAATACCGCCCGGCGATCCACGTTTTGCTCGCGGATGGCCTCCGGGCTGAGTCCGATCGGACCCACCGAACCGGCGACGTAAGCGTTTTTGCCGAGCGCGGCGACCTTGGCGAGCCGGGCCGCATTCGTATTGAACTCAGCGACCCGGTTTTCCAGTCCAAAACGAGCGAGTCGCACAGCGTTGGCACCAAAGGAATTGGTCTCGATCACCCGGGCCCCGGCGGCGAGATAATCCGTGTGAATCCCGGAAATGAGCCCCGGCTCCGAGCAGACGAGTTCCTCGAAACAACCATCGACCAGCGCCCCGCGCGCCATGATCTCGGTGCCCATCGCGCCATCGCCGCAAAGCAGGCCGCTATTGAGTTCGTCGAGAAAATCCATGGGGGTGCAAGGCAAACCGATTTGCCCGCTCTGCGCAAGCCGTTTGCGCGACCAGTCTATTTACAACGAGGTCAAATATGACCGGCCGTTGTTTACATCGCCTGGAGGCGGGGCTAAGAAACGCGCATGCTTCTCCGCCTTCTGTTTCTCGGCCTGATTGGACTGCAACTCGCCTCTGCCGCCTCGCCGTCGCTGGTCATCATCGACGCCGGGCACGGGGGCAAGGACAGCGGCGGCCATGGAAATGGGCTCATCGAAAAGCAACTCACGCTCGACACTGCGCTCCGGCTCCAGTCGAAGCTGACCCGGGCCGGGGTGAAATCCATCTTGCTGCGCAACGCCGATTTTTTCATCGAACTCGACGACCGCGTGGCCATGGCGAATCGTTACCGGGGCCGCGACGCCGTGCTGGTCTCCATTCATTACAATGCGGTCGGCGGCAGCGAACCACACGGCGTGGAGACGTTTTTCTGGCGGCCCGATGCGACTGCGCTCGCGGCACGTATCCAGCGTCACGTCGCGAGTGAGGCGGGTCTGAGCAATATCGCGATTAACCGCCGCCGACTCCGGCTCACGCGCAATCCCGAGATTCCTGCGGTGCTGGTGGAGGGCGGTTACATGACCAATCCGTCGGAGGCGCGGCGGCTGGCGCAGGCCAAAACCCGCGACGCCATCGCTCAGGGCATCTGCGACGGCCTGCTGGAACTCCGCGAACGAGGCGAAGCCGGCATCCGGCGCGTGCCGGAGATTGCCAGTCCGCTCTCGCGCCCGACTGATCCGAAAGATGGCGGACGCCGCATTCGCATCTAACTCGACTCTTATTTTTTCTCCCGAGGATCGAGGGCGTCGCGCAGGCCGTCGCCGAGGAAATTCAGCGCGAGCAGGGTGAGTGACATCGCGACGGCGGGAAAAACGAGGAGCCACCAGTTGGATTTGATCGGGTTGATGGTTTGCGCGCCTTCCGCCAGGAGTGTACCCCAACTCGCCTGTGGCGCCTGCACGCCGAGGCCGAGGAAGGAGAGAAACGATTCATCCAGAATGACCGCCGGAATGGTGAGCGTGACGTAAATGAGGATGACGCCCAGCAAGTTGGGAAAGATGTGGCGTAGGACGATGCGGAAGTTGGTCTGCCCGAGGGCGCGGGCGGCGAGGACGAATTGTTGGGACTTCAGCGCGAGGACTTGGCCGCGAACGATGCGGGCCATGGTGAGCCATTCGATGGCCCCGAGCGAGACGATGAGGATGAGAATTTTTGAGTAGCCGACGAGAGAATCCAGGTGCCAGCCGATGAGCCATTGCTTCAAAAAAGTGTCGAAGCTGCTGATGGCGATGAGGATGAAAACCAGCCGCGGGATGGCGTAGAGAATATCGACGAAACGCATCATGGCGGAGTCGATTTTGCCGCCTTTGTAGCCGGAGATCATGCCGTAAGTCGTGCCGATGACGAACGAAACGAGCGCACCAAAAACGCCGACCACGAGCGAGATGCGCGCGCCCTCCAGCGTGTGATAGAGCACGTCGCGTCCATTTAAGTCGGTGCCGAAAGGATGCTCGCGGGACGGTGGGGAAAACTGAGCCGCGCTGGTGCCAGCCATGCGCTCAGGAAAAACGAAAATGCCGAGCACAGCGGCGAGCAGGACGAAGCTCAGGAGCACCACGGAGGCGACCACTTTCGGATCGCGCCGCAGCCGTTGCCAGGCGCCGGGAGTGGGGAGGCGGTTCATTGGAGCGTGATGCGTTTGTCGAGAACGCCGTAAAGAATGTCCACGAGGAGGTTCATCAGCACGAGCAGCGTGCAGTAAACGATGGTGACGCCGCCGAGTAGAAAAGCGTCGCCGTTCAAGATGGAATTGACGAAAAACCGGCCCGATCCGGGTACGTTGTAGATCGTTTCCACCACGATCGAGCCGGTGAGAAGATTCGCGGTGAGCGGTCCGAAAAACGAGACGACCGGCAGCACGGCGATCTGGAGGGCGTGTTTCCAGACGACTTGCACCTCGCTCAGGCCCTTGGCCTTGGCGGTGCGAATGTAATCCTGGCTGAGCACTTCGAGCATGGAGCCGCGCATGAGACGCGCGATGTAGGCCGCATACGGCAGCGCGAGCGTGAGCACGGGGAGAATCCAGCTTTGCCAGCCGGTCCAGCCGCCCACCGGGAGCCATTTCAGCCAAAAGCAGAAGATCAAAATGAGAATCGGCCCCGTGACAAATGCCGGCAACGAGATTGCGACCAAAGCCAGTAACATCGACGCGCTGTCGGCGATCTGATGCTGCCGCATGGCGGCGTAAGCCCCAAGGGAAACGCCGGTGAACGCGGCCACGATCAGAGCCAGACTCCCGAGCGTCGCCGAGACGGGGAGCGATTGCGCGAGGATTTCGTTCACCGTGCGGTTGCGATATTTGAGAGACAGCCGGAAGTCGCCCTTCGCCACGTCGGCTAGATAGTCGCCAAGCTGCTGGCAGAGCGAGCCAAATTTCCCCCAGGATTGCTGCGCAGCCGGGCTGAGGCCGAGGCTTTGGGCGTGAGTTACAGCCCAATCACGACCATCGGCGCCATCGAGTTTGTATTTGCGGAGGAGCGCCTCCTCGACGGCCTTGGGGATTTTCTTTTCCTTGTCGAACGGCCCTCCGGGTTTGATCCGAATCAGAAAAAACGTGATCGTGATCACACTCAGCAGCACCGGGATAAGGAGTAGCAGGCGGCGAAGGATGAACATGACCGCCGCCAGCATCGGCAAAGCTCCAGATTTGTCAGCAAGAAAAAAGAATGAATCCGCCAGCCGCACTCAGTCGAAAAGTGGGTTGTCGATGTCTGCCATTTTGAGCTAGCCTCCACCTCCATGATCGATGACGTGCCTCCATCCTTGATAAACGAACTCATCGCCATGCATCTGCCATCCATCGATCCCTCCAGCGTCGTCGCGCCGCCGGCCGCAGTGCGCGAGGAGCTTTTCGAGAAACTGTTTCCGCCGGAGAAAGTCGGCGACTTTTTGCGTCAGATCCCGGGCGTCAACAGCCAGGCGGTCGTCGTCTCGGACATCGAGGGACTCATCGAATGGGTCAGCCCTGCCTTTAGCCGGATGTGCGGTTATACCCTCGGCGAACTTCGCGGCAACAAAGCCGGGAAAATGCTCCAGGGCGCGGATACCGATCCGGCTGCGGTAGAGACGCTTCGCAATGCCATCCGCGAGCGGCGTCCGGCTCACGCGCAACTGATAAATTACAGCAAGGACGGCGAACGCTACGAGGTGGACATTGAGCTCTCGCCGACGTTCGCTGCCGACGGGAGTTGCACAGGATTCATCGCGCTGGAAAAGGAAGTCGGACAGGTCGCCTAGTTGAAACTGGCCGCTTGGCAACCCCCGGCGGGCGTTGTAGTTTCGACGCCCCAGTTTTGACCCTTAGCCGATGAATTACAAAGACACGCTCAATCTCCCGAAAACCGATTTCCCGATGAAGGCCGGGCTCACCACCCGGGAGCCGGAAATGCTGGCCCAGTGGACTTCCATCGGACTCTACGAGCGCATTCAGGAGGCGCGAAAAGATGCGCCCGCATTCGTCCTGCACGACGGCCCGCCGTTCGCCAATGGCGACGTTCACATGGGCACCGCAATGAACAAGGTGCTGAAGGATTTCATCGTCAAATCGAAGACCATGAGCGGCTTTCGCGCCCCGTATGTGCCGGGCTGGGATTGCCACGGTCTGCCCATTGAATTCAAAGTCGTCAAGGAATCGCGCGATCTTTCGCCCGTGGAAATCCGCAAACGCTCGGAAGATTACGCCCGCAAATACGTGGACATCCAGCGCGGGCAATTTCAGCGTCTCGGCATTCTCGGCGACTGGCAAAATCCGTATCTCACCCTCGACCCGGCCTACGAAGCCGACATCATGCGTTCCTTCGCGACCTTCGTGGAAAAAGGGCTCGTCTATCAGGCGAAAAAACCCGTCCTCTGGAGCACCGGCGCGCAAACTGCCCTGGCCGAAGCCGAGGTGGAATACGCCGACCGCACGGACCCGGCGATCTATGTGAAGTTTCCGATGGTAGAACAAGCTTCCAGCTTGGTCATCTGGACCACGACTCCTTGGACGCTGCCGGCGAACGTCGCGATCGCAGTGCATCCTCGACAGGAATACGTTCTTTCCGAAACTGATTCGGGTGAGACTTTAATCGTGGCGCGTCCATTGTTAGAAGTGTTTCAAACGGAAACCGGCATCCGCTTCATTCGCGAAATCGCCAGCTTCACCGGGGATCAACTCGCCGGAATGGAAGCGCGTCATCCGTTTTTAGAGCGGACTTCCAAAGTAATCACCGCCGACTTCGTCACCACCGACACCGGCACCGGAGCCGTCCACATCGCGCCCGGCCATGGCGCGGACGATTACGTCGCTGGAAAACAGAACGGACTTCCAATCCTATCACCCGTCGATGATCGCGGGCATCTCACCGAGGAAGCGGGCGTTCCGGCGCTCACCGGCAAATACGTTTTCGCCGCGAACCCCATTGTCATCGAACTCCTTCGCGAGCGCGGCGCGTTGTTAGCAGAGCAGAAATACACCCACAGTTATCCGCATTGCTGGCGCTCGAAAACGCCTATCGTCTTCCGCGCTGTCGAGCAATTTTTCATCCGTATCGACGCCATCCGCGCCGACGCTTTGGCCGCCATCGACACCGTCCAATGGATTCCAGCCTGGGGCCGCAACCGCATTGCCGGAACCGTCGAGGCGCGCCCCGATTGGTGCATCTCGCGCCAGCGCACCTGGGGCGTGCCGCTACCGGTTTTCTATGATGAAACCGGCGCGCCGCTGCTCGATGCTAACATCGCCCGCCAAGTCGCCGATCTCGTGGAAAAACAGGGGACTAACATTTGGTTCGAGAAGTCCGATGCCGAATGGGCCGCGATGTTAGATCTGCCTCCTAACACCACGCGCCGCAACGACACGCTCGACGTCTGGATCGACTCCGGCACGAGTCATCAGGCCGTGTTGAAACGCAGACCCGAACTCCATTTCCCTGCCGACATGTATATCGAGGGCACCGACCAGCATCGCGGTTGGTTTCAGTCTTCGCTGCTAACATCCGTCGCCATCGAAGGTTGCGCGCCCTATTTAGCCGTCGCTACCAATGGATTCGTCGTCGATACCGATGGAAAAAAAATCTCCAAGTCCTCCGACTACAAGAAGCCGATGGACGCGAAGTATTTCGTCGAAAAACATGGAGCCGACATTGTCCGTCTCTGGGTGAGCAGCGTGAACTATTCCGACGAAGTTCCCTTCGGCGAAGAAATCTTCACCCGCGTCGCCGACACCTACCGGCGGATTCGCAATACGCTGCGAATCCTTCTCGCCAACCTCTCCGATTTTGATGTTAGTCGCGATGCCGTTCCTAACAACGAACTAACCTTCGTCGATCGCTGGGCTCTCAGCCGTCTTGGACATGTCGTGAGCGAGTGTCGCGAAGGTTATGCCGCGTATGATTTCCGCCGCGTCTATCATAGCTTGAATCAATTCTGCGCCGTCGATCTCAGCAGTCTCTACGTTGATATCACGAAGGACCGCGTCTATTGCGACGCCATCGATTCCGACCGCCGCCGCAGCACGCAAACCGTGATGCATCGGACTTTCAACGCACTCTGCCGCTTGTTAGCACCGATCCTCGCCTACACCGCCGACGAAGCTTGGACACATGCTGGAAATCAGGAATCCGTCCACTTAACCTTGCTGCCCGAAGTGGCTGATTATCCAGTGGATGCCGCCGTCGAAGCCGAGGCTGAGAAACTCATGCAACTCCGCTCGCTCGTCGCCCAAGGGATCGAGGCGCAGCGCCAGGAAAAAATTATCGGTAACGCGCTCGAAGCCCACGTCGAAGTCAGTCTTCCCGCCGCCGAATCGCCACAGATCGACCATGATGAAATCGAGGAATTCCTCATCCTCAGCGACCTCGTTCTAACCGTCGGCGAGCGCCATTCGACTGTTACTCGAACCAGTTCTTCCCGCTGCGAACGCTGCTGGCGTCACCGCCCCACAGTCGGCTCTAACTCGACTCACCCCGAGCTGTGCGCCCGCTGCGCGGAAGTCGTTTAGACGATTCGCCGCGCAGACGGACAAATTCCATTTGTGCGCATATCTTTTGGGGCGAGCGTCGCATCATGCTCCCTCGATTCCTAGCTGTCCTCCCCTTGCTGGCCGCCATCGCCCACGCAGGACCCATTCTTCGCAACGACACCGTTACGATCAATGCCCGGCAAAGCGCCAGCATTCCCGTGCTTCAAAACGACTCGAAAGGCATCTCGCGCACCTCGGTTCGCATCGCCAAAGCCCCGAAATATGGTTCGGTGACCCTGAACCGCGATGGCACGATTTTCTATCGCAACACACGCGGCTCCTCCAGCGTGGATGCGTTTCGTTACAAGTTGAGAAATGGCTCCAGAACGGCGCTGGTGAGAATACGGTTGTCAAAAAATCTGCGCGTCCCGCCGTTCCCCACCACGCTGCCGCTCGACCCCGGCGCCAGCTCCGCCTATTCGATGGTCGATGCCTTGGACGCGACCTTCGATCAACCAGTCTGCCTAGCCACGCCGCCGGGTGAAACGAGCCGCCTGTTTGTTCTGGAGAAAACCGGCGCGGTCAAGCTGGTGGCCGACGTGACTGCTAGTACTAACACAGCGGTGACGACCTTTCTGGATCTGCCCGCGCTGCTGGCCACGCGGGGCGAGACGTTGTCCACGGATAGCGAGCAGGGGTTGTTGGGCCTAGCCTTTCATCCGCAATACGCGAGCAACGGCTACTTCTACGTTTTTTATTCCGTGCATAACAATCAAACTGGAAACGAGTATGAGCGCGTCTCGCGTTTCACGGTTTCTAACAATGATCCCGCGAAGGCCAATCCCGCGAGCGAACTCGTTCTCCTCAATCAGCTAGACGACGCTAGCAATCACAATGGCGGCTGCCTGCAATTTGGCTCCGATGGTTATCTCTACATCTCGGTGGGCGACGAGGGCGCGGCGAACGATTCGCTGAACAACAGCCAGCGCATCGACAAGGATTTTTACTCCGGCATCCTGCGCATCGACGTGGACAAACTCTCGGGTAATCTCGCGCCGAAGGCGCACGCCTCGATCCCGCTGGATAACGGTGTCGCGCGGTTCTCCGTACCTAGCGACAACCCGTTCGTCGGCGCGACGAGTTTCAATGGAATCACGATCAATCCTAACAATCTGCGCACGGAGTTTTGGGCCGTGGGATTGCGCAACCCCTGGAGGTTTTCCTTCGACATCGCGACCAATGAACTCTGGTGCGCCGACGTGGGCCAGGACGCGTGGGAAGAGGTCGATCTCATCACCGCTGGTGGCAACTACGGCTGGGCTTACCGCGAGGGAAATCATGCCGGCCCAAAGACGCCGCCGGTGGGTTTCACCTCAATAAACCCCATCGTCGAGCACGCCCACGGCAGCGGCCCGAACAGCGGAAACTCCATCACTGGCGGTCTGGTTTATCGCGCGAGCAAGTTGGCCAGTCTGATCGGTTCCTACGTCTATGCGGACTATGAAACGGGCAATGTCTGGTCGCTGCGACGGACGCCTGATGGTCCGGTTGTGACCCGGCTGATGGCGCGCAACGGTCTCGTGGCTTTTGGCACCGATCCGTCGAATGGCGACATCCTCGCGTGCAACATCAACGAGGGAAAAATCCTGCGTCTGATCCAGTCTGTGCCTAACACTATTTTTCCCGCGACGCTCACCGCCACGAACATTTTTGCGAGTGTGAAAACGCTCTCGCCGAATCCGGGATTTGTCGCTTACTCGCCGAACGTTCCATTCTGGAGCGACTACGCGATCAAGAGCCGGTGGTTTCGTCTGCCAGCTAGTACTAGCCAGATCGATTGGTCGCAGGACGTGCCCTGGGTCACACCGACCGGCACAATCTGGGTGAAACATTTCGACCTCGAAACGACTCGCGGAAATCCAGCCACCAAAAGACGCATCGAGACGCGTGTGTTAGTACGCAACGACGACGGCGTTTACGGACTCACATATCAATGGAACTCGGCCCAGACTGAGGCGTATCTCGTGCCGGAGCAGGGGGCCGATCTCACCATTCCAGTGCAGGTGAATGGAAGTCCCACCAATCAGGTCTGGCACATTCCGGGACGCGCGGAATGTGCCACCTGCCACACGCCGCAAGGTGGCTATTCGCTCTCCTTCAACACGCGGCAATTTAACCACGGGCCGAGTTTGAATGGATTCGCCGGGAACCAGATTGACGTGCTGAAAGCGGCGGGATATTTCTCCACGACCGTGCCGGATTCGGTGAGCCTGCCGCGTCATTATCCGCTGGACGACTTGCAGTTCGATCTCGAGAACCGCGTCCGATCTTATCTCGGGGTAAACTGCGCGTATTGCCATCAATCCGGCGGCACCGCGCCGACGCAATGGGATGGCCGGCCGGAGCTAACGCTGGCGGAAACGGGTTTGATCAATGGGCCAGTTTCCGACGATGGCGGCGACTCCGCGAACAAGCTCGTGGTCTCGGGCGACCCGGCGCACTCAGTGATCCTCAACCGCATCGCAGGGACGCACGGTTTTACACGAATGCCGCCGCTAGGAACGAATCAGATCGATCCGCAAGCCGTGAACATCGTCACGGACTGGATTCAAAACTATCTGCCGCAGCATCCCTGAGCGGAGTTCCATTCGACTCGCAGCGCAGATTGCACTGCAACTCCAATGAGTTTTTACAACGCGACGACGCGGGCGGAGAGAATGTCGGATTCGCCGGTGAGCGACGCCACGACGTCCGCACTGGGCGAGCTGTCGAGGTTGAGCACGGTGAGGGCTTTGCCGCCGATCTCATTTCGGCTGAGCGACATGCCCGCGATATTCACGCCGTGCTGGCCGAGTATGGAACCGACTTTGCCGACGATGCCAGGCACGTCCTGGTTTTCTAAAATGAGTAAAAAACCCGATGGCTTGGCCTCGACGTAGCGCTGGTTGATGCGAACGATGCGAGGCGTGGTGCCGAAGAAGGTGCCGGAGACGGAGACGATGTCGTCGCCGCAGCCAGCGGTGACTTCGAGGAGTTCGGCGAAGTCGCCGGAGACGCTCTGGCGGGTTTCTTTGAAGGCGAGTCCGAGGCTTTCGGCGAGAGCGGGAGCGTTGACGGTGTTAACCTCGGCACCGCCGATGTTGGCGAGGTAGCCTTTGAGAATCATGCGCGAGATCGGAGTCGTGTCGGCCTCGTTGATTTTCCCGCTGTAGTTGACGCTAAGGTTTTCGCAGCGTTTCGGAGCGATCTGGCTGATGAATTTCCCAAGTGATTCGCCGAGGGTGAGATACGGACCGACAACGGCCAGGGTTTTGGCGTCGATGTTCGGCATATTGACGGCGTTGCGGATCGTGCCTTCGAGCAGGGTGGCGCGAATAGCCTCGGCGATTTCGATACCGACATTTTCCTGAGCTTCGGACGTGGAGGCACCGAGGTGAGGGGTCAGCACGATGTTCGGCAGCGAGCGCAGCGGGAAATCTGCGGGAGGCGGCTCGGTTTCAAACACGTCGAGCGCGGCACCGGCGACGTGGCCGTTTTTCATGGATTCGTAGAGGGCGGTTTCCTCGACGAGACCTCCGCGGGCGCAGTTGACGATGCGGACGCTTTTTTTGCAAAGAGCCAGGCGGCGGGAGTCGAGCATGTATTTGGTCTCGGCCGTGAGCGGCATGTGCATCGAAATGAAGTCGGCCTGGGGCAGAATGTCGTCGAGTTGATCGATTAATTCGACCTGCAAGCTGCGGGCGCGACTTGCGGAGAGATACGGATCGTAGGCCAAAACCCTCATGCCGAAGGCCATGGCGCGACGGGCGAGTTCCGTTCCAATGCGGCCCATGCCGAGAATGGCGAGGGTTTTGCCGTAAAGCTCGACCCCCTCGAAGTTTTTGCGGTCCCATTTGCCCGCCTTCATGGAAGCATCGGCCTGCGGGATGTTGCGGGCGAGGGAAACGAGGAGCGAAAAGGCGTGCTCGGCGGTGGAAATGGTGTTGCCGCCCGGGGTGTTCATGACGATGACGCCATGCTTGGTGGCGGCCTCGACATCGACGTTATCAACGCCGACACCAGCGCGACCGACGGCTTTTAGGTCCTTGGCGGCTTCGAGGACTTTGGCGGTGACTTTGGTCTGACTGCGAACGACCAGAGCCGAGACGCCTTGGATGGCTTCGATGAGTTGATCTTCTTTCAGACCGGTTTTGACGACGACTTCGAGGAGACCGCCGGAAGCGAGTTCATCGACACCGCGTTGAGAAATAGGATCAGCGACAAGGACACGAAAGTTAGCCATAGGGAGCGCAGAGGCTAAGAGGCAGGCGGGAACGTGTCAAAAGCGAAATGCAATGAATGCGCCTGACGCTAGTGGCGAACCTGCAGGCTGCGCAGAGAAAATAAGGAAACTCCTGTGGATAACTTCGGCGGGAGGCCGGGGAAATCCATCCACAAGTTGTTCACAACAAGATAAATACCTCATTACACGCCATATAAGAATAACATCATACAATGTATGTAATATAAAACAGAGGTATCACCGGAACGGGCGCAGAAAGCTGGAAGGTCCTTGCCGGACGGCAATCCCCGCTGACCAGTCATCCCACAGGGATGCCCTTCCCGTCGAAGATCAGAGGGCGCATGGATGCACCAACGGCGTGGATGCCGCGCCAGCGGCAGCCATGCCGTTTGGTTTATCTATAGTGTCATATCTCCCTAACACGGAAAACAGCCCTCTGGAGCCCTGTCATGATGTAATTACACTCGGAAAGAGCCTTCCTGATGGAATCGTCCATGTTTCAGAGGTTGTTCCCGCTGTCCTCGCTGACCTCGAAACGGCGGCCAGACTTATCCATGATTTCCCCGCCCCTGACTCTGGCGAGAATGGGCAGCGTAGCGAAAACAGCTCGTCGGAGACAGAGTCAGGGGCGGATCAGGAAATTGTGGGTAAGTCGCGAATTGAGGCCGCGCCCTCGTTTGCAAATGAGAGCTTCGCTGGGGTGAAGTCGCCGCCGGGTCCTGTGCCGAAAACCTCGGCTCGGCGGTCAGCCCCCAAAATCCCAGTTGCTGACGTGCTGGCCAGAGTCCACAAGTTCGCCACCATGACGGCTGCCATACCGCTCACCCTTCGCACGGAAAAGGCCCGCCATGACCTCGAACACGACCTTTCCGAGTATCGGGACCGCCTCAACGAAATCCTCGAAATCGACTCCCTTCTTGGTGTAGAATCCAGCGTGCCAGTAACATCATACAATAACGGCCCCACCCTCGAAAACCGGGTCAATCCGTCTGTATGTAATATAAAACAGAGGTATAAGCGCAATGGACGGCGCATCGCCTCTCCAGCGGTCACGCTGCCAGTCGTGAATGGAATGAACGGTGTTGGGAGCTTGACCACAGAGGCCGCGCCAGCGGCCTCCGGTGGTCAGGTTCCCTTCCTTGTCTATTTAGAAACAACTCAATCCATTACGAGGGAAAGTGCTGCGGAAGGCCATTTTTCTTCGGACCCGGAAAACCCCTCTTTTTGCCCTCCGTGTCTTACATCGGAGGCCAGACTTATCCATGATTTCCCCGCCCCGGCTGGGGTCGAGAATGGGCCCGGAAGGACCAGCTCGTCGGAGACGCCAGCCGGGGCGGATCAGGAAATTGTGGGTAAGTCGAGAGTTGCAGCCGCTCATCGCTTTCATGTCCTTGGGGGAAGTGACGCTCCCCGTGTGCCGTCCCTGTCTGCGCCAAAAACCTCGCAGGGGCGGTCTCGACGTTCCCATATCCCGGTTGACTCTGTCCTGGCTCGCGTTCACACGTTCGCCAAGATGATCGACGCCATTCCGCTCTCTCTTCGCACTGAGGAGGCCCGCCAAGCCCTCCGAGTCGATGTTTTGGAGTATCGGGACCGCCTCAACGAAATCCTCGATGTCCGGGAGATCGTGGAGCTGCATTCCCTTCCATCCGTGCTTCCCTCGGCCCCTTTGATAACGTCATACAATAATGACGCCCCCCTCTCCACAGGGGTCAGTCCGTCTGTATGTAATATAAAACAGAGGTATCACCGGAACGGGCGCAGAAAGCTGGATGGTCCTTGCCGGACGGCAACCCGTCCCGATCAGCCGTCCCAGCGGGACGCCCTTCCCGGCGAAGATCAGAGGACGCATGGATGCCACGCCAGCGGCAGTTCATGCCCGATTTCGTTGCGCCAGTGAAGCCCCGTAAAATGATTCTCGCCCCCCGCACTTATCCGCCGCAGACGCCAAAGACGCCTTGGTATCTTGATCCAGAGAGCGGTGGATCAAATCCAGCAGTGAAGAAGGAAGGATTAAATACGATGACGAGGGCCAGTCGGAGCTTCCAATTTGAATCGGCACCAACACCAATAGCAATGTTTACCTGCGAAGGGATGCCTTGCCCTCCTGCGTCCAGCCAAGCCTCACCCCTGGATACTAGAGCCGACTCATTCGCAACTTTTCTCCAAGCGCGGGTTTAATAACGAAGTTAGAATTCCTTTCCCATGAGCAAACTCCCCTTGATCGTCGCCACCGCTGCTGGCTGGACCCTCGCCGCAGGTTCCATCATTTATAACACCACGAAGTCGCCCTCCAGCGCGACCGTCTCGGCTTCGGCGGAACATCCCAACTCCGGCCCCAGTTCCCGTTCCAGTGGCAGCCTCGCCAATGATAATCCGAGTTCCAGCAGCCGCTTGCTGGACGCTAATATCGACACGCGCAATCTCACTGCCGATTCTGTCCAAAAAATTGACGATCCGGCCAAGCGGCGTGAGGCGTTCACCGAATTGGGCGGAATGCTGGCCGCTGGCGACCTCAAGAAAGCCTTGGACATGGTCAGCAAACTCCCTGCTGGAGCGGATCGTCGCGCCATGTTGAGCGGGATTTTTGGCCAGCTCGCCACCACAGATCCGAAGAATGCCCTGGATGCCGCCAAGAGCCTCACCGATCCCGCCGACAAGCGGTTTGCCATGAAAAGTCTCGCCATGGAATGGGCTTTCTCCAGTCCCGATGACAAGGGCGACGGCAGTCTGGGAACGTCTGCCGCGATGAGTGTGACCCTCGCCCTCGCCGACAAAAATCCGGCTGAAGCGGCCGCTTTTGCCCAGAACGAAATCGAAGGCCGTGAGCGGAGTTTCATGAATATGGCCGTGGCTCGCAGTTGGACGAAATCCGATCCCGTTGCAGCCGCCACCTTTGCCTCGCAACTGGCCGAGGGCGATGGCCGTCAATGGGTCGTGGCCAGCGTGGCGAATCAATGGGCGGAAACCGATCCGGCTCACGCTGCTGCCTGGGTGGAAAAATTTCCCGACGGCCGCGAGCGCAATCAATCCATCGACCGCATCAGCAGCAAATGGGCAGAAACCAATCCAGCCCAAGCCATTCAGTGGGCGAGCAATCTTCCGGCAGACGGCCAGGGTAATGCCTATCGCTCTATCGCCAATACATGGGCCAAGAATGACCCTGCCAAGGCTGTTGCTTGGGCTACGCAAATTACTGACCCCAATTCTCAAAAAGCCGCCGTCAGTTCTGCCATCGGTAGCTGGGCTTCCACAGACAGTCAGGCAGCGACCAACACGGCGCTAGGCATGAACAATCCGGAGACGCAACAGGCGGCGATTACCGCGATTGCACGTCAGGTCAGACGCGGTGATCAGGCGGCCTCAGACGCTTGGGTGAACTCAATTCCGGCAGGTCCTTTGCGTGATCTTGCGACAAAAAGCCTGACGGAGCGCGGCGGACGAGGCGGTGGAAATTGGGGTGGTGGCGGACGCGGTCAGTAGATGGGCAACTTCCTCGTGTAAAACGAGTTACAGTTGATTCTCTACTAAATCTTTCAGACGCATCATGCCGCGGCGAATGCGCGCTTTGACTGTCCCCAAGGGCTGGTCGAGGCGTGATGCGATCTCAATTTGGGTCAGTCCGCCGAAGTAAGCCATCTCGATGGCTTCGCGCTGCTCTTGGGAAAGTTGCATAACGGCGGCACGGATGATTTTTCCCTTTTCCAACGAGTCCACCTCGTCGGATGAATCGCGCTGGCCGAGGGAACTTTTGATTTCCGTCTCGTTCTCGACTTGGTCGCGGAGACGGGCGCGACGTTGCAGCGAGCGCAGCCGGTCGATGGATTTATTGCGGGTCAAAGTCAGCGCCCAAGTCAGCGGTTTGCCGCGTTCTGGAACGTAGAAATGAGCCTTTTCCCAGATCTGAATAAAGACATCTTGGAGAATATCCTCGGCTTCGCGCTGGTCGTTCAGCACGCGCAAAGCCGCCGTAAAAAGGATGCCGCTGAACCGCTCGTATAGCGCCTCAAAGCTGGCCCGATCCCCTTGTGCGGTGCGGCGAAGAAGCTCCATTTCGAGCTGTTGTTCGGGCGGGTTATCCATGAGAAATAGACGTGGGAAGTATGTCTGGAAATTTGGTGCCAGCAAGGTTTATCATTTTCGAACAATCATGGCAGACACCCACCCACGGACACGCCTTCTCTGCTGGCTGCTGGCGCTGAATTTCCTCCTTTTGGGCGGAATGCTCTGGCTGGTTTTTGAACGAAATCGCGTATGCGAGGAGCCGGTGCAGGGAATTCCCGCCGTGGTCGCCAGAGTCAACGGGCGGCCGTTGTATGCGCGTTATTTGTTGTCCGCCGCGCAGTTAGATCGGGAGCCGCCAGACGTTAATCAACTGCGCCCCGCCCTCCAGCGCCTGATTCAAATGGAAGTCGTCTCTCAGCGAATGCCGCGACTGCCCAGCGAGCAGGTCGAGGAAAGGATGGAAACGCTGAGCCATCAATTTCCAGATGTCGCCAGCTTAAACACGGCCTTGCAAGCCGCGGGCTTGAGCGAAAACGATCTGCGCCAACGCATTGGAACTCAAATGCAGGTGGAGAAGTGGCTGCGGGAAATGGCGAAAAGCGAGCCTACCGAAGCAGAATGCCGGGCTTGGTTTGCCGCTCATCTGGAGATTTCAGCGCTGCCCGAAGTCGCGCAGGCGAGTCATTTCGCCGCGATTTTTTCTCCGAAAGGAACCCCCGTCGAACTTTTGGAAAAGGTCGATCTGATCCACGACGCTCAAGCCCGCCTGGCGGATGGCATCCCCTTTTCGCAGTTGATCGACGCGTTGTCGGACGATCCGGCGAAAAAAATCACCCACGGCTCCCTGTCCTGGTTTCGTAGCGAGCGCATGGAACCTGCGCTCGTTAAGGCCGCCTTTGCGCAGCCGCTCAACCAAGTCGGACAGCCCGTGGAAACTCGATTCGGGTTCCATTTGATTCTCGTTTCCGAGCGTCACCCTGCCGTCACGCTGAGTTATGACGATGTCGCCGCCGAGGTGCGTCAGCGTTGTCGAGACGAGCAGGAGCGGAAAAAAATCGACGCCACCGTGACCGATCTCGTGCAACGTGCGAAGATCGAAATTCTCGACCCACATCTATTATGAGCACTCGCATCGGAATCATCGGACTCGGCATCATCGGCAGCCGCATCGCCGGTCACCTCAGAAAACGCGGTCACGAAGTCTATGTCTGGAGCCGTTCGCCGCGGCCCGTGCCGAATTTTCTCGGCTCCGCTGAGGAAGTCGCCCGGACCTGCAACATCCTCCAATTCTTCGTCTCCGACGACGCCGCGCTCCTGCAAGCCGTCCAATCGGTCGTCAGCGTTCTCACGAAAAACCACATTCTGCTCTTTCATCCCACCGTCTCGCCGGAAACCACGAAACGCGTCGGCGGCATTGTCAGCAGCGTCGGCGCGCAATTTCTCGATTGCCCCTTCACCGGTAGCAAGGTCGCTGCGGAAAACGGCGCGCTGGTTTACTACGTCGGCGGCGATCCGGCGCTCATCGAAAAGATGACCCCCATCCTCCTCGACAGCGCCAAAACGGTCGTCCCCATCGGCGAAGTCGGCCAGGCAGCGGTCATGAAAATCGCCGCCAACATGATGATCGCCGGGATGTTGCAAGTGCTCGGGGAAGCGCTCGCCGTCACCAGCGCCGCCGGAATTTCGCTGGAAAAAGTGCAGAAGGCGCTCGCCCCGAACGCGATTCGTTCCCCGCTGATTGATATGAAACTCCCGTCCATTATCGCGAATGATTTTTCGCCGCATTTCACCGTGCAGCACATGATGAAAGATCTGCGGCACGCGGCGAGTTTGAGCCGGCCCAAGAACATCGCCACACCGGCTATCGACGCCGCGCTCGCGTCGTTGCAACGCGCCGAGGCCGAGGGAAGATCCGGCGACGACTTCTCGATTCTCACCAAACTCGCCGCGAAGTCCTGATGGAAAATTTTGCAGTCGAGTTAGAGCGCACTGTGCTGGAGTTTCGGGGTGCGGACGTGGTTCGTTTCCTCAATGGCCAGCTCAGCAACGATGTTAGGAAACTTCATTCTAACATCGCGATGCACGCCTGCGTGATGACCGCCAAAGGCAAGATGAACGCCGAAGTCTGGCTGACAAAACTGGACGACGGCATCCGCGTCGATGGTCCTCCTAACATGAGCGAGGAATTGCTCGCCCGCTTCGAGCGTTACATCATTTCCGACGATGTTAGCATCACAGATATTAGCTCCGAGTTGCATCTGACTCACCTCGTCGGCGAAAGCGGTGGAATCCAGTCCAAACGCCTCGGCGTCCCCGGTTGCGACCTCTGGCAAACTGTAAAAACCACCCGCTCCCATCGCGTTCTAACTCCGCTGGAGACCGAGTCATTTCGCATCGCGCAGGGCATTCCCAAATGGGGCGCTGAACTCGACGAAAACACCATCCCCGTCGAGGCCGGGCTCGACCGCGACTGCATCGACTACCACAAGGGTTGCTACATCGGGCAGGAAGTCATCAGCCGCATTAAAAGCGTCGGGCACGTCAATCGCCTCCTTATTCGCCTCACCGCTCCGAAAGATTCCGCCATCGGCGCAGGCTCCCCGCTCCTCGTTCATGGACAACCCATCGGCAGCGTCACCAGTGCGGCTGTCAGTTTGGACTTGGAAAACATCGTCGCACTTGCTTACGTCAAGCGCGCCCACTCCACACCCGGCACCGTCATCCAAACCGCCACTGGAGAAAGCCTGACCGTCCAATCCTTATGAAACTCGCCTCACTATTTTTCCTCGCCCTGCTCACTGCGGCCCCGGCCGCTGAAGTCGCCGTCCTTTCCATTCAGGTGCCCAACGAAAAGCAGCCGAAACAAGTCACCATCGAGTTGTATCCCGAAGCTGCGCCGCAGACTGTCGCCAACTTCGAGAAACTTGCCCGCAAGAAATTTTACAAAGGCATGGCCTTCCATCGCGCCCTGCCCGGTCGCCTCGTCCAGATCGGCGACCCGCTTAGTCGCAAAAAGAAACCCAATCTTCCCCTCGGCACCGGCGGCCCGGGTTACGTTGTTCCCGCCGAGATTAAACTCAAACACCAGCGCGGCACCGTCGCCATGGGACGCCTCCCAAACCGCATCAATCCCAACAAAGCCTCCA
The DNA here is from genome assembly GCA_039930045.1 of Chthoniobacterales bacterium. Lineage (NCBI taxonomy): Bacteria > Pseudomonadati > Verrucomicrobiota > Spartobacteria > Chthoniobacterales > Chthoniobacterales bacterium. The sequence continues at coordinate 55,336 of JBDSQB010000003.1, forward strand.
ACGGCAGCCAGTTTTACGTAACCCTCGTCCCCGCTCCGACCTTGGACGGCGAATACACCGTCTTTGGCAAAGTCACCAGCGGACTGGAAGTCCTCGAAGCCATCAGCCACGGCGAGACCGATTCAAATAACGCCCCGCTCGTCCGCTCCGTCATCCGCTCGATCCAGATCGTGCAGCAGTAGCTCTGGAGTTCCATTCCAATGGAAGATTTTTCCAAGGAAAACGCTCTTCGCACGTTTCCTCGGTAATGCTCGACGCCGCGCGCCTTTTTCCTTAAACAAGCGCGACGGTTCTTTCTCCCCCTCGTATGAATTCCTTCCCCGATCTTCCCAAGAGTCGCCCGCAACTGCCGACCTGGGCCTTCAGCTTGCCGGTCATTCTCATTTTGGCCGTCCTTTTTATTCCGCTCTACATCTGGTTTTTCTGCCGGGTGGAACCGATGGCCGATGAAATCGTGGTCCTCATTCGCAAGACTGGAAAAAACCCCGCGCAAGGCGCCGTCCTCGCGGCCAAGGATGAAAAAGGCATTCAACTCGATGTGCTGGCCGAGGGCCGCCATTTCCTGAATCCCTACACTTATAGTTGGGAAGTCGTTCCGGTAACGGATGTTCCTGCGGGCAAGCTGGGAGTCGTCACGCGGCTCTTTGGAAATAATCTGCCCGATGGAGAAATCATCGCGCATCCTGACAGCAAGGGCATCCTCTCCGATGTGTTGCTCCCAGGGAAACACCGCATCAATCCCTACGCGTTTCATGTGCAAATGTTCGACGCGATCACCATCCGCCCCGGCCACATCGGGGTAAAAGTCTCCCTCGTGGGCGGCGATCCCCTCACCGGCCAGCCCGGAGCCACCAACACGTTCATCGTCCCAGTCGGCACCAAGGGCGTCGTCTCCGAAACGGTTGATCCGGGAAGTTATTACATCAATCCATTTCTCATCAGCCTGGTCGAGGTGAACCTCCAGAGTCAGCGGTTTGAGATGAGCGGCGACGACTCCATCGATTTTCTGACGGTGGACGGCTTTACGATCACCGCTGAGGGCACGATCGAGTATGGCATCAAGCGGGACAGCGCCGCGCTTCTGGCGCATCAGGTCGGCGACATGGACGACATCGTTCAAAAAATCATCCTGCCCGTCGCGCGCGGCTTCGGTCGCATTGAGGGCAGTAAAAATCCCGCCTTGAGCTACATCGTGGGCGAGACGCGGCAGCTTTTTCAGGATAAACTCGAAAGTCACCTCCGCGAGCATTGCAGCAAGTGGGGCATCGACGTGCGCTCCGTGCTGATCCGCAACATCACCCCGCCCGACCAGATCGCCGGCATCATTCGCGAACGCGAACTCGCCGCCCAAACCCGCGCCATGTACGACCAGCAAATCACCCAGGCGCAGTCGAAGGCGCAACTGGCCCGCCAGCAGCAGCTCGCCGTCCAGAAAAGCGAGCAGGTCGCCGCAGAAACCACTGCGCTCACATCCATCATCGCAGCAAAACAAGATCAGGAGGTGCGCCTGACAGCCGCTGAGCAGGATCTGGCGGTGGCCAGCCTGGAGCGCGATGCCGCCCAAGCCCAGGCGCGGGCCATTCTCAGCCGCGCCACCGGTGAGCAGACGGTGATCCAAGCCCAGAACCTGGCGGAAGCGAGCGTCTTGCAACAACAGGCCGCCGCGTTTGGCGATGGCTTCAACTACGCCCGCCATCTTTTCTACAGCCGCACCGCGCCGCAGATTCAAAGCATTCTCACCGGCGACGGCGAAGGCAGCCTCGGATCGCTCTTCAACTCCTATCTGCCTACCCGCAAACCTTGATTTCTTCCCTCCCGATGAAACGCTCACTCACTTTTCTTATTGTCGCTGCCATCGTCGCAGTGGCCGGACTTTGGTTCCTCTGGACCTGGGGTTTCTGCCGCTTTTACGTCCCGATCAATCATATTGCCGTCATCACCGCCAAAGAGGGCTCGCTGCTTCCGCCGGGGCAAATTCTCGCGAGGGAGGGCCAGAAGGGCGTCCAGGAGAACGTCCTCGGTGAAGGCCGTTATTTTCTTAATCCTTACAGCTACGAGCACACCATCGTCCCCGTCACTTTGATCGAACCCGGCAAGGTCGGCGTGATCGTTTCCAAAGTCGGCAACGACCTCGGCCAGGGCGACTTCCTCGCTGGCCCCGGCCAAAAGGGCATCCAGCGCGGCGTCCTCGGACCCGGCAAATACAAGATCAACCCCGTCGGCTACAAAGTGGACATCCTCGACGCCATCAGCATCCCCATCGGCTACAGCGCCGTCGTTACCTCGCTTTCTGGACGGCAGGCACCGGAGGGAGCTTTCGCGAAGCCGGGGGAAAAAGGCGTCATGGAAAACATCCTCCAGCCCGGCCTCTACTACATTAACCCCAAGCAATACAAGGTGGACGTCATCGAAGTCGGCCTCAACCAAGTCTCCCTCCTTGGCAAGGAAGGTGGTGCCGTCATCACCAAAACGGCCCTGCGGAGTTCCAATGGATTCCTCAACAATCTCGAAAACAACGTCCTCCAGCAACAGGCTGCCAATCGCGCCGACTACATCAGCAACGAGAGCCAGTCCGGCATGAGCCTCGCCCCGGCCCAGCAGGATTTCGCCCTCTCGCGAAACGCTGGCAGCGGCACTTGGGCCAATGGTTCCACCCGAAATTCCGCAGCACCCGCTGCCAAACCGCAATCCGAAGCCAAAAAAGAAAAGACCCAGACCGAGGCCACCTTCGTCCTCAACCAGCACGTCAGCTTCCCCTCGCGCGACGGCTTCGATGTCGCCCTCGACATGACGGTCGAGTTTGAGTTTCGTCCCGAAAACGTCGCGGGCATCTACCGCGATTATGGCGACATGCCCGCCGTGGTGGAAAAAATCCTCATGCCGCAGATCCTGTCCATTTCACGCTTGAAAGGCTCCGCCTACCGCGCCCTCGACTTCATCGTGGGTGAAGGCCGGGAGAAATTTCAGAACGAACTCACCCTCTCGCTTCAGTCGAACTTGGGAGGCAAGCACATTACCACCCACAACGCCCTTATTCGCCACGTGAAAGTGCCCGAGCAAATCCTGGAGCCCATCCAAAACTCCAGCATCGCCACTGAACAGGATCTCACCAACAAAGAGCGCCAGAAGACCGCGGCCAAACTGGCCGAACTCAACACCGAGACCCAACTCATCGAGCAGCGTTCCGCCGAAGTCATCGGCGAAACCCGCAAACTCAAAGCCAGCATCGCCGCCAACCAGGCCAAGCAAGTTGCCGAACTGGGTGGAGAAACAAATGTCCGCGTCTCCGAAATTGCGCAAAAGACAGCCAGCATCCGGGCCGAGCGCGACGTAGCCCTCGGCAAGGCCAATGCCGACGCCAGCCTGATGGTCGAGGGCGAAAAAGCCAAGGGCTACGCGCTGAAGATCAAAGCCTTTGGCGACCCGCAAGCCTACAACCTCGCTGAGTTTGCCCGCGCCCTGAATCCCGCGCTCAAGATCAATGTCCTCCACACCGGACCTGGCACCCTCTGGACCGATCTCGACAAAATGGGCCTCAGCGGAGCCGCCGGAGCGAAGGCTCTGGAAAAGCGGTAAGCGGCCTGCCAGCATCCCAATTCCGAGGCGAAGAGCAGCCATCGCCAAAGAAAATTTCCACGCTTTAAATCGCACATAGGGAACCACAACTCCGCAATCATCCGTTTCTCCGGCAATGACTTCTCCCCGCAACCCTGCCGCCTGATTCCCATGGAACCCGCCCCACTCGACCGACGCCGCTTCCAGACGGCCTTCGTTCTTATCCTCGTCATCGCCATTTCCGCGCTTTTCCTCGGCGTTATCTGGCCGTTTCTCCAGCCGCTCTTCCTTGCCGCCATTTTCTCCGGCCTTTGCCGTCCGCTCTTCCGCTGGTTCGTTAAAATCTGCAAAGGCCGCCGCTCCCTCGCCTCGGCCCTGACGTTGCTCGTCCTCTTTCTCCTCATTGCCGGGCCCATCAGCGCCTTCGTTGGCGTCGTCATCAACCAAGCCGCGGGCATCTCCGACGAGGCCATCCCCTGGCTGCAAGTCCACCTCCAGGCCAGCGGGGCTACCGACGCCCGCGAATGGCTCGCCCACCGCTTCCCGCCCCTCGCCAATTACCTGCCCGATCAGGCGAAAATCGTCGAGAACGCGGGCAACGCCGCCAAGGCCGCCGGGCACGCCCTCGTCGCCGGAGCCTCTGCCATGACCGCCAGCACGGCGAACTTCCTCCTCAACCTCTTCGTCATGCTCTACGCCATGTTTTTCTTCTTGAAAGACGGCACCGCCATCCTCGAGCGCATCTTCTATTACATCCCGCTTCAGCACGACGACGAGGTCCGCATGCTCGACCGCCTCACCTCCGTCACCCGTGCCACCGTCAAAGGCACCCTCCTCATCGGCCTCATCCAGGGCACCCTCGCTGGCATCGGATTCGCCATCGCCGGCATCGGCGGTGCCGCCTTTTGGGGCACCCTCATGGTCCTCCTCTCCGTCGTCCCCGGCATCGGAGCCACCCTCATCTGGGTGCCGGCCGTCATCTTCCTCTTCGTCTCCGGCCAGACCCTCGCCGGCACCCTCCTCGGCATCTGGTGCGCAGCCGTCGTCGGCACCATCGATAATGTTTTGCGCCCCAGCCTCGTCGGCAAGGATGCGAAAATGCCCGACCTCCTCATCATGGTCGGGACTTTGGGCGGACTCTTCCTCTTTGGGCCCATCGGCTTCATCATCGGCCCCGTCATCTGCGGCCTCTTCCTCACCGCGTGGGACATCTACGCCGCCACCTTCAAAACCATCCTCCCGCCCGTGCACAGCCTCCGCACTGGCGAAATCAAGCCCGCTCCTACCCCGTCCCCTGCCCCCGAGGCTCCTGCTGAGTCTGATGAAACTCCCGCCGCCGAAAAAAAAGAACCCACTCCGCCCAAGCCCAAAGCCCGCCGCAAGCCCGCCAAGAAACACACCGTTTCCGCTACTGCTGCGAAAGCGTAAAGAGCCTACCGTCGCAACTCGCGCAATGCCTCACAAGCCGCCGCAAAGAGCGTGGGCCGCGCCAGAAGTGTCAACGCATTCACCAGCGCCGCGTCTTCGCCAGCCGCCTGCATTTGGGTAGCCATCCCGCCGAGTTCCGTCGCACGTGAAGGCAGCGGCAAAGTTTCCATATTGAGAAACCACTCTGAGAGCCTATCGTCCTCCGAAAGAGCCCGAACCAAGTCCACCAGCGGTTCCGTATACAGCCTCACTAAAAGCGCTCCCATACCCATCGCGTTCCCGATGTGGTGTGCGTAACAATCTCAGGTGTATTCTCGTCGTAATACATAGCCGCAAAAGATGTTGTTCGAATAGCGCCCGCATTAATCCATATCTGAATCCCTTTGGAGTCTTTCACATCCGTTGCTGGTATGCCGATGAGGGAGGTAACGGTTGCCCGACTCATTCCTGGATGAACAGATTTCCACTGCCTATCGGGGGCACTATGAACCCAGTCCATTGCGAATATGCTGACGATTGTCGCAAATCCAATCAGGAGTTTTCTTTTCATGACGAGGTAACTACAGAGCCTAACACGTTGTAGGTGAAAGATGTTCCCTCATCCCCTGTCGCAGGATCGTCTTCCACTTCTTCGGGTCAGCCCGCCGGACATCGCTCAGGTAGATCTCGTGATGCTTCCCTGCGAGCCCCGACCGCGCCTCGATAAACTCATGCAGGCGCGCAATCGTCGGCCCCTCCTCCGTAAATGGGCCCACATGCAAGATCTGCGCACAGCGACCTTCGGCAAACACTTCCAGCCGCAACTTCGCCAGAGCCGGGAGCTGCTTCTTGCGGGCGACTTGAGCCAGCGCCCCGTCGATCACCGCGTCCGTTGCGAACGGCGGCTGCAGGATCATCATCGTCCACAGCCAATTCTGCCGATCCCCAGCCTCGAACGCCGACCAATCCTTCGCCCACCAGAGCCCTTCCAGCGGCATCACCGAGTAGTCGGTCCCCGTCGCCTTCTTCACCGCAAACTTCGCCGTGTAAGACACCGTGAACAACGCCTCCACCGCCTGCGCATACCCCGGGGAAGTATTCGGATCGCCCTCGCCATCCACCATCAAGTAACGCAACGGCGGCAACTCCACCTCCACCACCTCCTTCGCCGAGGCCCGGTAGAAATGCTTCAGCTCCTTCTTGTAGTCGATCTTCTCCATAGAGTTAGATTGGGCTTGAGTGACAGAATGTGGTACCGCCAAAAAAAGCGCCAGAAAGACAAAGTAAGTGCAAGAGATGCTTGCGCTCCTTTGCTGTCATTTGCGGAAGAGCCGTTGAAAAAGGCGCGCCAGAATGTTGGATCTAGCCCTACAGCAAGAGTGTGAAGCTTGCTCAGTTAGCTCCTGACGATGTAACTTCCCTTCCGGAATGAGATAGTAAGGTGTGTCTGCTGGAATAGCATCCCAGTCAAAAGTGTCGCCGTCAGTATGAATGGTGGCGACACAACAACCCTCTACAGACTCACGAACAATAACTTCTTCTTCGGGTGTCTCTGGCTGCTTACAAACATAGGAATAACCGCCGGCATTGTTGCGAGTGAAATTATCTGGCGCGGTCTCTCGGCAAAGATCGCAGTCCATACACGAAGCGGAAACGTAATACTTGCCCGGAACATTCTCTGGCCAGCGGTGCTTAAACTCTTCGTGTGGCATGGTTGATTCTATAAAGGCAAGCAAGGTGGCCTAGATGTTTTAGGCGAGAAATGGTTGCTTGAACAAGCGGTCTTTCCCTTGGCTGGCCTAGTGATCTGCGGGACACGGATGACATGAATGGTATTGATTATGGAATATCCGGCGGCTCCCTTGGGAGCCTGATATTTATAGAAAGCATCTCCACCTTGGCCCAACTCCGTAGAGACATTCGGGCCTCGCCGACTTGGTGCCGCTCCGATGGACTGAATGGATTTTTGGTTCGGGTGCTATAGATATGGTGACCCGCTGGGTCTCGGAAGGGCCGACGGGCATCTCGCAAGCGGGCTGGCTGACCAGCGGCGAGTCGGACACTTCGCACTAGCTCCCAAAACCAATGTGGTGGCATTCCCGATCATGATTTTGCGCTTTCGAGCTTTGGAAGACTTAACCCTGTGGAAAAGGCATAAGTCGCTCAGGATCAACCAGATTCACGAAACGGATCGGTCCTTTTCGCAAACGGATCGGTCGTTTGCCAAAAGGAGTGGTCCAGCGAGCTGTCGGAACGCTGGACGGAGCCAACGGATCGGTCGATTGCTCTCAGGGAACGGTCGAATCGAGTCAGGGAACGATCCGACTCGTAAACGGAGCACCGGATGCACCTGTCGGAACGCTTCCTCTCCGGCAGGCGCTGGTCGATGGCTTTCTAGGTCGCTGGAGTCGCGGTCGCCGCGTGTGGATGGCGCGCAGCGGGGTTCGACAAGCTGCTGCGGATGCCGCGCGTACGAAGCGTGGCGGGGTGGTCCTTGCCGAGAACTCCCTCGATGAGGCTCACCCTGGCTTGCGCCAGTTTGTAGTTGTTTTCCGGGAGGAAGAGTTTTTCCCGGATGGGCGGGTTGCAAATGGATGAGGGTGTGACAGTTTGTCGCTCCAGAATGAAGCCGGGGTTTCTTGATAAGTTTCTAGATCGCATCCACTGGGTGGAGCCGCAGGCGGTGCAGAGCACGATTCTGCGGCTGGCGCGGGAGAAAGGGTTCTTTGAGCGGGTGTTCAATTCGCTGCAAGAAGGAGTGATCGTGACGGATGCCACGAGTCAGATTCTTTACCTCAACCAAGCGGCCTGCGGCTTGTGCGGATTGAATGCGAAGTCGGATCTGGGTGAACTCCTGACCGAGCGGATGCGGGGCCTCGACTGGCGCGGGATGTCGCAGAGCGACCGAGTGGTGAGTCGCGACATGGAGATTTTTTATCCTCAAAACCGGCTGCTGAATTTCTATGTGGTGCCATTTCATCTCGGCGAGGAAGGCGAGATCGAAGATCTGGGGCCGAATGATGAGAATCTGGGTTACGCCGTGATTTTGCGGGACATTACGGAGACACGGAAATCGACCGAGGAATCGCTGGAGAGCGAGCGGTTTTCGGCCTTGACGCTGCTGGCGGCGGGGGTGGCGCATGAGATCGGGAACCCGCTAAATTCACTGCACATTCACCTGCAACTGATGGAGCGCCGCATCCGCAAGCTGGAGGGGCGGCAACGGGTGGCGCTGGAGGAATCGGTGGAGGTGGCGAAGGAGGAGGTGAAGCGGCTGGATTACATTGTGAACCAGTTTCTCCGGGCGGTGCGCCCGACGCAGCCGCAGGTGCAAAAGGAGGACATCAATGCCATCATTCGCGAGTCCGTTTCCTTTCTGGCGAAGGAAATCGAGGACCGCGATGTGCTGGTGGAGCTGGACCTGGCGGAGGACCTGCCCGCACTCGAGTTGGATCGCAATCAGATCAAGCAGGCCTTTTACAATCTCATCAAGAACAGCTTCCAGGCGATGAAGACGGGCGGCATCCTGCACATTGCGAGCTGGCGGGGCGACGAGCATGTGGGGGTGCGGTTTACGGACACGGGTGGGGGGATTTCGCCGGAGAACATGGGGCGGATTTTTCAGCCGTACTTTACGACAAAGGAGAGCGGGAGCGGGCTCGGATTGCTGATTGTGCGGCGGATTGTGCGGGAGCACGGCGGCGAGATCGACTTGGAGAGCCACGAGGGCAAGGGGCTGTCGATCGCGATCCGGCTGCCATTCGGCGAGCGGCGAATCCGAATGCTCGGCGCGCCGACGGTGGAGGAGAATTTATGAATCCAGTGGTCTTGATTGTTGATGACGAGAAACACACCCGCGAGGGTTTGCGGAATTCGCTGGAGGACGCGTTCGACGTCTATATTGCGCCCGACGCGGCGGGGGCGTTGTCGGTTCTCGAGAACGAGCAAGTCGATGTGATGGTGACCGATCTCCGGCTCGGCGGTGACGATGGAATGAAGCTGATCGAGACCGTGCTGACCCGCGCAAAGCCGCCGATCTGCATCATGATGACCGCCTACGGCTCGGTGAATACGGCCGTGGAAGCGATGAAACGCGGCGCGTATGATTTCGTGACGAAGCCGATCAACATCGACGAGCTGGAAATTCTCATTAATCGCGCCCTGCGCAGCCGCAAGACGGAGGCGGAGGTAGTCGAGTTGAAGCAGGTCGTGGACAAACGGTTTGGGCTGGAAAACATCATCGGCAGTAGCGCGTGCATGGAGGAGGTGTTCGACGTCATCCGCCAGGTCGCGCCGTCCCGGGCGACGGTCCTGATTCAAGGCGAGAGCGGCACGGGCAAGGAACTGGTGGCGGCGGCGATCCATAATCTCAGCAACCGGAACAAGACGCGATTCGTCGCGGTGCATTGCGCGGCGCTCTCCCCGCAGTTGCTGGAAAGCGAGTTGTTTGGTCACGAGCGCGGGGCGTTTACCGGGGCGACGGAGAAACGGATCGGGCGCTTCGAGCAGGCGAATGGCGGGACACTCTTTCTGGACGAGATTGGCGAGATCGATGCCAACACGCAGGTGAAGATCCTGCGCGCACTGGACCCGGGCGAGTTTGAGCGCGTTGGCGGGAATACGACCGTGAAGGTGGATGTGCGGCTGGTTTGCGCGACGAACAAGGACCTCGCCCAGCTGGTGGCCGAGGGGAAATTTCGCGATGACTTGTTTTACCGATTGAACGTGGTGCGGATCACGATGCCGCCGCTCCGGGAGCGCAAGGAGGACCTGCCACTGCTGGTGGATGCGTTTCTCCACAAGTTCGCCGAGGCCAATGGGAAACCCTTTCGCCCGCTCAGTCCGGAGGCGATGGAATGCGTGCTGCGCCACAACTGGAAGGGCAACGTCCGCGAGCTGCGCACGGCGATGGAGCACGGGGTGGTGATGGCCCAGAAAAATCAAATCACGGTCCGCGATCTGCCCCAGTCGGTGCGAGATTCCGTGGATGAAATCGGCGATTCAAAGAGTGGCTTTGCGGGCAGTTCGCCAGTGGCACGGGCCAATGTTTTGAATTTGCATGATTCCGAAACCCGGCTCATCATGCGCGCCTTGGAAGACACCGACGGGAATCGCACCGAGGCAGCCAAGAAATTGGGCATCAGCCGGCGCACATTGCATCGGCGTCTGCACGAGTTAAATATTTCCTAATCCTCCGCACTATTCATGGCTTCCTCCGCTGAAACTTCCGTCCAAGGCCTCGTTCACAATCTCGAACACGGCTCCCTCGCCTCGATCATACGGCGCACGTTGCTCATCGTGGCCGTGCTGGCGGTGGCGACGATCTATATTATCTACAAATTTCGCGGTCTGGAGCATGGCATGGGCATGGATCAGGCCCAGATCGCCCGGGAAATCGCCCGCGGTCATGGCTTCGTGACGCAGACGATTCGACCGCTGGCCGTGGCGCAGTTGGAGGATCACAACAAACCGATCAGCGGCTTTAGCTTTCCCGATACGTATCACGCTCCGCTCAACCCGCTGGTCGAAGCGCCGCTGATGCTTTTCGTTAAATCGGGCTGGAATACGGAGGCGAAAAACCAGGAAATCATCTACGCGGGCGACAAGCTGGTGGCGATCCTGGCGCTGGTGTTTTTCATGCTGGCGGTAACGGTGAACTACTTCACGGCGCGGCGGCTGTTCGATGAGAAACTCGCGGTTATCGGGACCGGACTCACGCTCGTCTGCGACATGTTTTGGAAGTATTCCATGTCGGGTCTGCCGCAAATGCTGATGCTCCTGATCTTTAGCGGGATTGTGTATTTGCTCGTCCGGGCCATCAACGCGCAAGCCGAGGGACGCGCCTTTGGGCTGACTTTGAGCGGAATCGGAGTGCTGTTCGGGCTTCTGCTACTGACGCACGGATTGACGATATGGATATTGCTCGGCTTCGTGGCGTTTGTGGCTGTGGCTTTCACGCCCCGGGTGATTAACGCGCTGCTCGTGCTGGCCGTGGCGCTAGTGATTTATTCGCCGTGGGTCGTCCGCAATATCAAGGTTTCCGGCGCGCCATTCGGAGTTGCACCCTATTCACAGCTCGACGAGGTGAAGCAAAGCGAGGCCGCCTGGATGCGCCAGCCGACTACGACACTTGGGATCAGCGTCTCGTGGTTTCGCACCAAGATCAGCGAGCAGACGTTCCATCAATCCGGCAAGCTGCTCATGATGCTCGGCTCCAGTCTGGCCGCGCCGATGTTTTTCGTGTCGCTCCTCCACCGCTTTAAGCGAAATGAAACTGCCGCCCTGCGCTGGGCGTTGCTGTCCATGTGGCTGTTCGCGTTCCTCGGGATGACCATCGCCGGGCAGAACGAGGATTTTATTTCGCCGAACCAACTGCACATTCTCTTCGTCCCGATGATGATTTTCTACGGAATGGCCATGCTGCTCATTCTCTGGAGCCGACTTGAAATTGTCTTTCCGTATGCCCGCGCGGCGTTCATCAGCGTCATCTTTCTCGGCTCCAGTGTGCAGCTCATTCTCACGCTTTTGCCCAAGGGAAATGGCAGCGCCTTCGTCTGGCCGCCGTATGTGCCGCCGATCATCGCCTTTCTCAATCGCTGGATGCAGCCCAATGAAATCATCGCTTCCGACATGCCCTACGCCGTCGCTTGGTATGCGGATCGCAAAAGCATCTGGCTCCCAAATTCAGTGGAGGATTTTAATGCGCTGAACGACTACAACCAGCTCCAGATGCCGATCAATGGACTCTATCTCACTCCGGTCACCAGCCGGCTTGGACTTTTCCCCAACGTCGCCGCTGGTGAATACAAAGAGTGGTCGGGACTGATCCTGCGCAACACCCAATCGCTAGCAAAGTTCCCCTTGAAAGCCTTCGTTCCCCTGCCCCTCGCCGGTGAATGCATCTTCTATAGCGACCGCGATCGCTGGAGCAAAAGCTAATGGCCACCACCGCACCCAAACCCGCGCCGCCGGCCACCACTTTTGAGGCCGCCATGGAGCGCTTGGAAAATATTGTCGCGCAAATGGAGTCCGCCCAGATGCCGCTCGACGAATTACTAGAACGCTACGAGGAAGGCACCCAGTTGATCGCTGTCTGCCAGGAAAAACTCAAAACCGCCGAGCAGCGCATCGAAATCGTCACCCGCAAAGCCACCGACCCAGCCACTCCTTCCAAAGAATCCAACAACGATGTCAGCCTCTTCTAGTTCCCACATTTCACGCCCGCTCCTCGATAAAATCCAATCGCCCGCCGACGTTAAATCGCTCGACGAAAATCAGCTCCCCCAACTCGCGCAAGAGATTCGCGATGAACTCATCGACGTTCTTTCCGAGACCGGCGGCCACCTTGGGCCCAACCTCGGCGTTGTCGAGCTGACCATCGCGCTGCACCGGGTTTTCAGCACGCCGGAGGACAAATTCGTCTTCGACGTTTCCCACCAGGGTTACGTCCATAAACTGCTTACCGGCCGCCGCGACCGCATCCACACGATCCGTCAATATGAGGGCCTCAATGGATTCTTACTCCGGTCAGAAAGCATCCACGACAGCTACGGCGCGGGCCACGCGGGAACCGCCATTTCCGCCGCACTCGGCATGGCGGTCGGACGCGACATGCGTGGCACCAGCGAGCACGTCGTGGCGGTGGCGGGCGACGCCGCGTTTACCTGCGGGACGAGTTACGAGGCACTCAACAACGTCTCCGACCAGACCCGGCGCTTCATCGTGGTGCTCAACGACAACGAGTGGTCCATCGCGAAAAACGTCGGCGCCATCGCAGGTTATCTCAACAAAATCACCACGCACCCGACCTACGCGCATCTACACGAGAAAGCGGCTAAATTCATCAGCGCCATTGGCGGCGAAACCGTCCGCAACCTCGCCAAAAAAGCCGAGGCCGGAGTCAAAAACCTCGTCGTTCCCAGCGTGATTTTTGAGGATCTCGGGTTCCGTTATTATGGCCCGATTGACGGCCACGACATTCCGACTCTGATTCGCACCTTCGAGTTTCTCAAAACCCAGGACGCGCCGGTTATTCTCCATGTTTTGACCAAGAAAGGCAAAGGCTACGCGCCCGCCATCGAGAAGCCCGACAAGTTCCACGGCCTCGGCAAATACGCCGTGGACAGTGGCGAAACCGTGGCCGCCGCCACTCCGACTTACTCCGAATTGCTCGGGCAGACGCTTGCCAAATTTGCCGACACCAACAATAAAATCGTCGGCATCACCGCCGCCATGCCGACAGGCACGGGTTTGATCGGATTCGCGCAGAAACATCCCGATAAATTTTACGATGTCGGCATCGCCGAGGAACACGCCGCCCTCTTCGCCTGCGGTCTGGCGACTCAAGGTTTCACCCCGTTTCTGGCCATCTACTCCACCTTCATGCAGCGTGCCTACGACATGATCGTTCACGATATATGCCTGCAAAATCTCAACGTCGCGCTCTGCATGGATCGCGCCGGACTCAGCGGCGACGACGGTCCGACGCATCATGGTTTATTCGACATCGGCTACCTGCGCCACATCCCGGGTTTGATCTTTATGCAGCCGCGCGACGAGGAGGAATTTGCCGACATGCTCTGGACCATGTCGCACCATCAAGACGGCCCGACCGCCATCCGCTATCCTCGTGGAGCCGGCACCGGAGCCAAGCCCAAGCCCACTCCGAAGCTCCTCGAAATCGGCAAAGCCGAAGTCGTGCAACCGGGCCGTCAGGTGGCGCTTTTCGGTCTCGGCAATATGTTCGAAGTCGCCGAAAAAACCGCCCGCCTGCTCGAAGCGGAAGGCATCTCGGTCGCCCTCATTAACCCGCGCTGGATCAAGCCGATGGACGTGACGACGCTGGAATTTTTTGCCCGTGGCTGCCAGGTGGTTTGCACGTTTGAAGACCACGTTTTGCACAATGGCTACGGCTGCGCGGTGATGGAACAACTCAGTGAAAGCGGCATCAAAACCCCAGTCGTCCGCATCGGCTGGCCCGACCAATTCATCGAGCACGGTACCATCCCGATCCTGCGCCAAAAACACGGCCTCACCCCCGAGGCCGCCGCCGCCAAGATCAAGCCGCACCTGCAAAACCAGTCACAGGCATTTCCGAAATCAGCCGCCTGATTTTACTCGTAGCGCAGGGCGTCGATCGGGTCGAGCGCGGCGGCTTTTCTGGCGGGATAGAATCCGAAGAAAATGCCCACGCCTGCGCTGAAGACGAAGGCTACCACGATGGACAACGGTGAGATCAGCGTGGGCCATTCGGCGAAGATCGAGAGCAGTTTTGCCGCGCCGACTCCGAGTAGAATCCCGATGATGCCGCCCATCGAACTGAGGGCCACGGCCTCGATCAAAAACTGGCTCATGATGTCGCGGCCATGGGCACCGACCGACATGCGAATGCCGATTTCCCGGGTGCGCTCGGTCACGCTGACGAGCATGATGTTCATGATGCCGATGCCGCCCACGAGCAGGGAAACACTGGCTATCGAACCCAGTAGTGCCGACATAATTCTCGAAGTCGCCGTGGCCGCCTCGGCGATTTCTTCCTGGTTGCGCACGGTAAAATCGTCGTCCTTGCCCGGTCCAATGCGGTGGCGCTGGCGCAGTAATTCCATGATCTGTTCCTGACCCGGAGCGAGTTGCGTAGCGCTGGTCATTTGGACGTTAATCCCACGGAGGTTTTTGCCGCCCGTCAGCCGTTTCATCGCGCTGGTGTAAGGCACAATCGCCACGTCGTCTTGATCGGTGCCGTTGACGTTAAATCCCTTCGGAGCAAGCAGTCCGGTGACGATGAAGGGCACATTTCCAATCCGCAAAATTTGCCCAACGGGCGACGCGCTGCCATAAAGCTGCGTCGAAAGCGTGCGTCCGATCACGACGACTTTGTTCGAGGAGCGCACGTCCTGTTCCGTGAATACCGCTCCCTCGATCAAGGGCCACTGGCGAATGTCGAAATAAGACGCCGACTCGCCGTAGATTTGCGTGAACCAGTTTCCGCCTGCCGCTGTGACCTGGCTGTTTTGCCGAATCTCCGGGCTGGTCGCCTTGACCCCCGAAACCTCGCGCTCGATGGCTTGCGCGTCCTCGATTTTCAACGTGGCACTGCCGCCCCATCCGGTTCTGAGTCCGCTCGAAGTCACGCTGCCGGGTGAGATCAAAATCAAGTTTTCACCCAGGCTGGCGATCTGCGATTCCACCTGCGCCTGCGCGCCGCTGCCGATGCCGACCATCGCAATCACCGCCGCCACGCCGATGATGATGCCGAGCGCGGTAAGGGTGGAGCGCATCTTGTTTCGGCGCAACGCCCGAAGGGCGATCTTCAAAATGGAAAACCACTTCATGGAACGGCCTCCAGTTTGCGAATCTCGTCCTCGGCGCGGGTACGATTTTTTACCAAAATATCCGTCAGCACATTGCCGTCACGCATCACGATATTGCGCTTGCACCAAGCGGCGACGTCCGGCTCGTGCGTGACCATGATGATCGTGATCCCACGCTCGTTGAGCGTCTGAAAAAGGCTCATGATTTCAATGCTAGTCCTGCTGTCGAGATTGCCAGTAGGCTCGTCGGCGAGGATAATTTCCGGGTCATTGATGAGGGCGCGCGCGATGGCGACGCGTTGTTGCTGCCCGCCGGAGAGCTGACTTGGATGGTGATCGAGCCGTTGGCCCAGACCGACGGATTCCAGCGCGGCGATGCCCTTTTCGCGCAGTGCGATGGAACTCAAATGGCGTCCGCCGTAGAGCAGCGGCAGCTCCACATTTTCGAGGGCCGAGGTGCGCGTGAGGAGGTTGAAGTTTTGAAAAACGAAGCCGAGTTTATGATTCCGAATGTCGGCTAGTTGATCGCGGTCGAGGCCCGAGACATCGACCTCATCGAGCAAATACCGGCCCGCAGTCGGGCGGTCCAGGCAGCCTAGGATATTCATCAAAGTCGATTTGCCCGAGCCGCTGGAGCCCATGAAGGCGACGAATTCGCCCGCGAAAATATCCAGCGACACACCGCGCACGGCCTGCACGGAGACTTCGCCGGTCTCGTAAGTCTTGTTGATTTTCTCCAGCCGAACGATGGGTTTCATCGCCCTCGCTGCCTCTGCCCACCGGTAAATGGATTCGGAGCGGCTGGTCCCTCTTTTTTGGATTTGGGTTGGATCATGCTCACGACAACCGGATCGCCTTCATTGAGGCCGGACACAACTTCGGTGCTCACGCCGTCGCTGATGCCGAGTTGGACTTCTTTCGGCTGCGGCTTGCTGGCTCCGGCGGGCAAAATGTAAACCGTCTGCGCACGTTTGCCGCCACCCCGACGCCGGCTACCGCCACCTTCGCGGCGTCCTCCTTCCGGCGGCTTGCCCGCTACGACGACGGGGGTTTCCTCCAAGCGAATCCTCAGGGCGGCGTTCGGGAGTTTCAGCACGTCCTGACGTTCCGCGACGAGGACGGAAACGTTGGCGGTCATGCCCGGCTTGAGCTTCAAATCTGTGTTGTCCACGCTGATGACTGTGTCGTAAGTCACCACATTCTGGACGGTGAGCGGTGCGTTGCGGACTTGAGTTACAGTCCCATGGAAGGTGCGATACGGGAACGCATCGACGGTAAAATCCACCTTTTGCCCGACTTCGACCGTCCCCACATCGGCCTCGGCGACGTTGGCGTCGATCTGCATTTTCGTGAGGTCATTTGCGATGGTGAACAAAACCGGCGCGCTCAAACTCGCCGCCACCGTCTGCCCGACATCGACGCTACGCGAGATGACGATGCCGCTGATCGGCGCGTTGATCGTGCAGCGAGCCAGATCGATCCGCGCTTTTTCCAGCGAGCCTTTTTTGATTTTGATCTGGGCTTCGGATTGATGGAGCGCCGCATCCGACGCATCAACCTCGGATTTGGCGGCAGAATTGATGGTTAATAATTTCCGCGTGCGTGCGGCATTCACCACGGCCAATTCGTGCGCCGCCTCGGCATTGGCCAGATCGCCCTCGGCAATAGACACAGCGGCTTGATACGTGCCGGGGTCGATTTGCGCGATGAGCTGGCCCTCTTTTACAGGCGTATTGAAGTCGGCCAGCAGCTTCTGGATGATGCCGGAGATCTGGCTGCCGACCTGGACGTTGAGCACGGGATTGAGCGTGCCGGTGGCGGTCACGGCCTGCGTGACGTCGCCTTTTCCAATCGGAACCGTGACGTAGGTGGTCGGCTCATCCTGCGTTGTACTCCAAAAATACCAACCCGCGCCAGCGATAGCCGCAATGACCAAAAACCACCAGACCCAGGATATGCGCGACGTCTTTTGAATACTCACAATTTAGTGCCAGAGCGAACCCGTCCGCCAGAGGAAAGTTGCGCACTGCACAGCGAGAAAGTGCTATGAAACTCCCCCGATCTGTGGATGCTTTCTTCCCCAATGCCCGCCATCACCAATATCGCCGCCTACCGATTTACCCGACTGGACGACTTGAAGTCGCTGCGCCAGCGCCTGCTCGATCAATGCCGGACCTGGGGGTTGAAGGGGACGATTCTGCTGAGCACCGAGGGGATCAATCTATTCGTCGCTGGCAGACGCGCCGAGATCGAAAAACTCGTGGCCGAGTTGCATTCGATTCAGGGCTTGGAAACGCTCGCGCCGAAATACAGCGAGAGCGACGACCAGCCATTTTCTCGGATGCTGGTGCGGATCAAAAAGGAAATCATTTCCTTCGGAGTCGAGGGCATCGATCCCGGAACGCGCACGTCGCCGAAGTTGCAGGCACGCGAATTGAAGCGCTGGCTGGACGAGGGCCGCCCGGTGACGCTGCTCGACACGCGCAACGATTACGAGGTGAAGCTGGGCACGTTTCGCGGCGCGAAGGTGCTGGAGATCGACCATTTTCGCGAGTTCCCTGATGCAGTCAGCCAGCTTCCCGACGAGCTGAAACAAACGCCGATCGTGATGTTTTGCACGGGCGGCATTCGTTGCGAAAAAGCCGGGCCCTACATGGAGCGCGAGGGTTTTCAAAACATCTTCCAACTCGACGGCGGCATCCTAAAATACTTCGAGGAAGTCGGCGGCGATCACTACGACGGCGAGTGTTTTGTCTTCGATCATCGCGTCGGAGTCGATCCGGCTTTGCAGGAAACGGACTCGGCGATTTGCTTCGTTTGCCAGACGCCGCTTGATCGAGACGACCAGCAGGATGCGCGGTTTGTGCCGAATCTGAGCTGCCCGTATTGCCATAAAAATTCCGATGAGGAAATGGCCGAGAACATCGCCCAGCATCAGGCGGCGATTCGAAAATACACGACTCCTCTGCCCGGCTCGCAGCCGTATCTGAACGAGCGTCCTCTGAACATACCGGCTGAGTACGATGGAACTCCGCTGCTCGATGTGCTCTGCGGCATTTTCCCGCACGTATCTGAAGACGAATGGTCGGAAATCGTGGACCGGGGAAGTTTTCGCGCACCGAATGGCGAGACAGCCACAGAGAATCAAATCGTGCGCGCCGGGGAACGTTACAGGCGGATCACGCCGGGCACAGTTGAACCGGAGGTGAACGCCGACATCCGCATTTTGTATGAAGACGAAGCCATTGTGGTCCTCGAAAAACCAGCACCGCTGCCGATGCATCCGAGCGGTCGCTTCAACCGAAATACGCTCCAGTTTATTTTGAATGCGGCTTACGCACCGCAGAAAATTCAGGCGGCGCACCGGCTCGATGCGAATACGACCGGACTCGTCGTTTGCACGCGCACGCGACATTTTGCGAAGCTGCTCCAGCCACAATTTGCCCGTGGCGAGGTGAAGAAAATCTATCTTGCCCGTGTGCAAGGCCATCCGGCGGAGGATGATTTTTTTTGTGACGCTCCCATTGGAATGGAAGTCGGCCCGGCGGGTTCGCGCGACATCGACGAGGCGGCGGGCCAGATGGCGCGAACAAATTTCAAGGTCGTCAGTCGAATGGAGGACGGCTCCAGTTTATTGGAAGTCGAGCCCGTGACAGGGCGCACCAATCAGATCCGGCTGCATCTGCGGACGCTGGGTTTTCCGATTTGCGGCGACGCGACTTATCTCGCAGACGGAACCACCGGAGAAACACAGACGCTCTCGCCCGATGCGCCACCGCTTTGTCTGCATTCGTGGAGGCTGTCGTTTCGTCATCCGCTGACAAATCTGCCAATACACTTCGAGGCCGCGAAACCGGATTGGGCCTAGCTCATCACTTCGCGGACTTTGACCATGATGTCCTTGGTCGTAAATGGCTTGGGCAGAAACGTGGTTTTTCCGGTGCCGGGCAGTTCGAGGCTGACTTCCTCATTGGTGAATCCACTGGTCAACACGATAGGCTGGTCGGGCTTGATCGAGCGAATGGCGCGGGCGACCTCGAAGCCAGTCATGCCCGGCATGATCCAGTCGATGATGACCACATCGATTTCCGGGACTTCAGCTTGGTAAATATCGAGCGCGGCGATGCCGTTGCTGGCGGAGAAGACTTTGGCACCGGTTTCGCGGAGGAGTTGGACTGTGATCTCACGAACCAGATCATCGTCATCGACCATTAAATAAGCCTCGCTGGTGCGTTCCAGCGCAGGAGCCGCGGGTAGCGTTTTCGTTTGTTCCGGCAAGGTGCGAACGGGCAAAAGGATGGTAATTTCAGTCCCTTTGTCGCGCTGCGAGACGACTTGCAATGTTCCCTGATGCGCGCGCACGATGCCGAGGACAAAGGCCAGACCCAGGCCGCGCCCGGTGAATTTTGTGGTGAAAAACGGCTCGAAGATCCGGTCCTTAATGTCGTCCGACATGCCCTCACCGTTGTCGCGAACGGTGAAATAAACGTAACTCCCCGCAGGCACCTGGAGTGAGGGCAGATTGTGGCGCGAATTGGCGTCGTCGATTTTTTTAATCCCTGTCTCCACCTCGATGAGACCGCTCCGTCCGTGATAAGCCTCGACCGAGTTGTCGATCAAATTTTGGAAGACTTGAAGAAGCTGATCCGGCTGGATATTCACTTGCAGAACTTCGGGAGAAAAAACGGTCTGCACGCGGATCTGGCGTGGCAGCACGGGCGTCATGGCAGCCAGATGTTTTTCCAGCCAATCGTTCAGATTCACCGCGACATCAGCGATCACGGTGTAGCCGGAAAAGGCGACCATTTGCTGGCAAAGTTCGGAAGCTTTGCGCCCGGCTTTCTCGATTTCGCCCGTGTGCTCCTCGACGAGCGGATTGCCTGGCAGCCGGAGTTTGAGAAGCTCGGCATTTCCCATGACGGCGGTGAGCAAATTATTAAAGTCGTGAGCAATGCCGCCAGCCATAATGCCCAAGCTTTCGTATTTCTGGGTTTCATGGAGCCGCAACTCGCTTGTGTGCAGAGCGAGGTTGGAGGCGATTCTTTCGGAAATTAGCGAGGCGACAAGCAGGGCGCTGAGACTGGAAACGACTTGGAACGTCTGCAAAATCCAGACATTTTCCACGACGGCCGCAACCCGGAATGGACCGGAAAAAGCCGCTACAGATTGAATCGCCACGAAACACACCAAGGCGCTGGCTGTGGCCGCGCCCCGCATTCCAAAACGCAGCGCGGCCCAGAGCAGAAATGGAAACGTGAGAAAGGCCAGCGCGGAATCCGACACCGGGCCGCCGAAATTGAAAACCGCCCGGCAGACCACGGTCAAACCGATGCCGAGAGCCAGGATTTCCACGATTTTATTTCTGGAAAGCGGCTCACGCTTCGGTTTCCACCAGGAGAGAATCAGAGGTGCCACGACCAGAATACCGAGCACGTCTCCCGACCACCAAGTGGTCCAGACCGAGGCCAGTTCTCTTCCTTCTGCTTTTTGCGCCAGCCATGCGGCAAGGGTGCCAAGCG
The DNA here is from genome assembly GCA_039930045.1 of Chthoniobacterales bacterium. Lineage (NCBI taxonomy): Bacteria > Pseudomonadati > Verrucomicrobiota > Spartobacteria > Chthoniobacterales > Chthoniobacterales bacterium. Next base: position 76,127 of record JBDSQB010000003.1, read on the forward strand.
TAGCTGCAATAATCGGGGCCAGCGCCGCGCTGAAGGCCAGCGCCACCACATCCCGCGAGCGATCCAGTTTGAGGTGAAATTTCGCGAGCCGGATCAGAAAAAGATAGGCTACGACCGCCTCCAAGGTGTTTCCCAGAGCGATGGTGGCGGTCACCGTCCACGGCAACTGTCGAAAATAAGCGGCTGTAACAACCCCAAGAACGATGCCCGGCAACGTCTTCCAGCCTTGCAAAAGCAGGAAGCACAAAGCCAGTCCCGCAGGCGGCCAGAATGGGGACACATACCCGGAAAGCGCGGCGGAAGTGAGCCCAAACCATCCTGCGGCGACATACATTCCTGCGAGTAGGAGCGTGCGTAGGATGTGTTGTGGGAGGTCTTTCATTCAGGAATAAAGGATCACGTGGCCATGGTTTAATGGATTACATCCATAGTTGCTTTTGAAGATTCAAAAAGCGAACCCAATCGTTTGAAAAGACGATAATCATAGCCAGTCGCCCGATCGGATGCGCTGCAAACCGGTAATCGCGCCTCGATACCAATAAATCCAAGCGGTGATTGTTTCCCCGTCTTCCATAGCAATGGAAGTCAGCTCACGGCGATATTCATAGGGCTCGGGATCGGTGGGAGCGCAGCCTTCATAAAGGTCGAGCGCGTGAATCTGGGTGGCGAAGTCGTCGAGTTCGTGGACGTCCCCAGAAACCCAGCCATCACCCGGTTCGACCGGAACTGCCCCAGGATAGTCGCCGAGATTGTAGAGTTGTGCGGAGACTTTTCCCCGTCCCAAAAGGCGTGTGCGACCGAGCAGAGCGGCTTTCCCGCTCGGGTCCGAGCGTTGCAGAGTTCCATAGACGAAAAGTCGCGTAATTGGCGCTTCGCTCAAATTTGAGAAGGATTTGACTTCCATTTCAATGGCAACATCGAACGTCATTGCCCTAGGTAAAGGCTTTTTACTTCGCTCCAATGCGTCGCATACTTGCGACGCGGCACGGCTCTAGCTCTATATAAATCTATGAAAGGTTTCTCCTCCAACTCACTTCGGGCCCTCCTCCTTTTGGCTGTGGCATTCTCATTGCAAGCTTGCTCCTCAATGTCCGGTCCGCGCGGCTCGGTCGCCTTTGGCCGGGCTCACGCTCCAGCCGAAGCGCCGTCGCCCGTGAAGGACGCCATTCACGCCGGCAACCGTATTGCGGGCAAACCCTACAAATGGGGCGGTGGCCACGGCAGTTTCGACGATTCGGGTTACGATTGCTCGGGCACCGTCAGTTACGCTTTGGGCCGGGCTGGATTGTTATCATCGCCGATGGATTCCAAATCTCTCATGAACTACGGCGAGAGCGGTCGCGGTCGCTGGATCACCATTTACGCCCGCAGCGGGCACGCCTTCATGGTGGTCGCCGGGATTCGCCTCGACACGACCGGCAACCGCGGCAACGACGGCCCCGGCTGGCGGGGAAATGCCCGTTCCCTGCGCGGCTTCGTGGCACGTCATCCTGCGGGTCTGTAAAATTTTCCTGCGAAATAAACTGGCCGTCGATGGCAGGCGCGACGAATCATTCGCCATGCTCAAACTACAACAAGGCCAAGTCTGGCAGCAGGGCGCGACTTACATCCGCATCACTCAATTGGAGCGGCTCTCGGTCGATTACAAAGCCATGGAAAGCCTCACCTCGGGTACCGGCAGAGTGCAGAAAGCGACTAAAAAAGAATTCTGCCGGATGATCAAAGGCGCCACTTTGCTGCCAGATTCCTAACCGGCTCGCGCCGAAAACAGGTCGCCGAATGGTCGTTCACCATGCCGACGGCCTGCATGAAAGCATAGCAAATCGTCGAGCCGACGAAGGTAAAGCCCAGTTTCTTTAACGCCCGGCTCATCGCATCGCTGGCCTCGCTGCGAGTGGGATAATCGCCCAAGTCGGTCCGGTTATTTTGTTGCGGCGTATTGTCGGCAAAGCTCCAAAGGTAGCGGGAAAACGCATCGAGATCGCCGCCGAACGCCTGCAACGCACGAGCATTTCGCACCACCGCCCGGACTTTGAGTCGATTGCGGATGATTCCCGGATTCAGCAATGCCGCCGAGATCGGCTCCTCCGTCCAGGCGGCGAGCTTGGCCGGATCAAAATTTTCAAAGATTTCCCGGTAAGCCGGGCGCTTGCCCAAGACTGTGCGCCAGCTCAGGCCGGCTTGCGCGCCTTCCAGGTTGAGCATTTCAAAAAGCAGCCGTCCATCGCGCACCGGCACGCCCCATTCCTCGTCGTGATACGCCTCGTAAAGCGCGTCTCTCGGCGGACACCACGGACAACGAATTTTTTCGCTCATGCGAATCGAGTCTAACTCGACTGTGTTCGCTGTAAATTCCGAAGCCGGGCAAATGGTTGATTGAATCCGCAATCCGCCTGACTATCTTGCGGCCATGCCCTCGAACGTCTTTGGCGACCCTCTGGAATGCTGCTGCAACAACCCGCTGACCGGTTACTATCGCGACGGATTTTGTCACACCGGACCCGGCGATGTAGGGTTGCACACGGTCTGCGTGGTGGTGACCGACGAGTTTCTGGAGTTTAGCCAAAGCCGGGGAAATGATCTGTCCACGCCGATGCCGGAGTATCAATTTCCCGGATTGAAAGCGGGCGACAAATGGTGTCTCTGCGTCACCCGCTGGGTTGAGGCCTTGGAGGAAAACATGGCACCGCAGGTCGTGCTCGCCGCAACCCACGCGAGCGCGTTGGAATTTATTAGTCTGGAAGAGCTACAAGCCTACGCCGTGGACTAACATGAAACTCCCTTCTCCCCGGAAGAAGCCATCCTTCGCCTTCTCGCTCATCGAGCTGCTGGTCGTCATGGTGATCATTGGCATTCTGGCCGCGACCCTTATTCCAGTTCTATCCAAAGCGAAGTCAGTGTCGAAGCAAAGCGCCTGCCTTTCTAACATGCGGCAGCTAGCCATCGCTTTCCATCTTTACACCGGCGACCACGACTACGATCTGCCCGGACGTGTAAATGTTCCCGGACAGGATAAATGGCCGAAGCTGCTCTACGAATATACCAAGACGACCAAGGTTTTTTCCGCTCCCGGAATTGAGGACAGCACGGGTGAAAGTCTCGACCTTCTCTCTAATGCCACTGATAACACAAGCTTCATCATGAATGGCTACAACGATCTCGGCGCCTACGGCAATCCCGACTTCCATATCAAGATCATCAGCATCCCCTCTCCCGCGCAAACGATTTTGTTAGGAATGCCCAAGGCCCACGATACTAACTTCTACATGGACTACAATGAGAACAACCACACGACGATTCTCAATCTGGAAGCTTACGGACTGGGCTCCAACTACGTGTTTGCCGACGGATCGGCGCGCTTTATCAAAGAGGCCGACTACCAGCCGATCATGTGGGCCGTGGACAAAAATTACACTGTGCCCGGGCAGTAGCTAGACAACTTCCCATTCGAGAACTTTCTTTGGAAAAGGACAGCGCGCGCAATCGGTGAGATCGCGCAGGCAGAAGTCCTCGTAGATTTGCAAAATGCCTTGCTGCTGGAGAATGTTAGTTTTCACATGACTAACATCGCTGCCGAAGAGTCGAAGAATGCCGGTTTTCAGCTTTCGATTTTCCAGCGGCTGCTGAATTTTGGCGAGCGAGCGCCAGTTGTTAGGCGAAGTGGAAAGCGACGCGGGCACGGCGACGTTGACTAACATTTCTAATATCCGGCTTCTGCCGAGAAGCGCGATGGGCGCGGCGGAACGGCGCGAACTGATGGTGTAATGCTCGCTCCAATAAGGATGTTGCAAACCACCCAGCACTTTTTCAAGTCGAGTTAGGGTGCTATCACGAAAGGCTTCCGAGACAGCCGGCCAGTTCTTCGCGATTAAACCCAGCGCAGCCAGACGGCGTTGCGGGTGATTCGCCGGACGCGAGCCGGTCAGTTTCCAAGCGGAGCGAGGCAAAATGAGGCGCTCCCAGCGTATGCGCATCGACCACCAGCGCTCCCAAAGGGCGCGTAGATATTCCTGTGTGTCGGGTGCGAATTTCCGCAGTGATGTGGCGTCGAGAAAACCGGCGCAGCCGAAGAGCAGCGAGTCGATGCTGGCCGGCTCGGCGCGAAGAGTTTGCAAACCGATGCGCTGGGCCAGCAATTCGAAGGGATTCTTGTTTTCCTTGTAGCCGAGCGTAATTGCCAGCGTCTGAAACAGCGCCTCGTCCCATCCATAACAAGAGGTTAGGCGCGCGAATGCCTCGGCCTTTTTCTGCAAACGAAAATGCGCCGCAGCCTCGATCAAGTTGGTTCTCACTTCCAATGGAATGGAAGTCAGCGGCGCGGCGCAGCGGCCTTGAATCGCGAGTGGAGGAACCACTGGAAGTCGCTCGTCGTCTGTTAGTTGGAGGCGCACTTGCGGGACGAATTTATTCTGCTCCGTGCGGGTGAAAAATTCTCCCGTTCCAGGCTCCAGAAAGAGATGCAACACGACATTGTTGAAGGCCGGATTGGTCGCGTGCCCGTGGTTTTCCCAATCCTTAAGATTGGTATCCAACTCGATGCTGCCGCGCTTGGGTTCTGCGTTGCCAAAGCGAACGACCGCCTCGCAAAAGTCCGGACCTGGCTCACGGTTCCAGACGCCGCGATGGATGATTTCCACTTTCCGCCCGTCAGTCGTATGGAACTCAACCGGAAATTTTCCAGCAAACCAGCGGGCCTGGATTTCCAACTCCGATAGCTTCGGGAGCAATGTTAGTCGCTCATCGACTCGCGACGACAAACTCCAGGGGGCATAAGCCTCCGCGGGCGTCATTTTACGGGAGTCGGTGAAGCTTCCGCTGGACTTGGACTTGGCAGGGCGGGTTCCAGCTCCAGCAAGTGCGTCATTAGAAAGGCCGAGCCGCTGTCGCCGCGAATCCGGGCTTCCGCGTCTTTCATCATAGTGAGGGCAGCGGCCTTGCGGCCTTTGTGCACCAGGAATTCACTGTAACTCCACGCCGCGCGCGCGATGTTATCGGACTCCTTGTATTTCTTGATAGCCTGCTGGAAAAGGTAGTCCGCCGCAGCATCGTCGCCTTCCGCCATCCGGCACTGTGCCCAGGCTTCTGCGGAGAATCCGGTGCTGAGTTCGACCAGATTATTGACCGCGCTTTTATGAAACCTCTCAAACTCCGCACCATAGCTAACTTCTGGATTATCGAGAATGGCATACGGACGATAGAGCGGATCGCCGACGGCCACATTCATCCACGACATCGTCCGTTGAGAGGCCCAGGCGCTTTCTGCAAACGTGTAGCCGCGCAGCAATCGCTCGCTGAAAATATCGAGATTGGCCGTAAGTGTTAGATACGGTTCATAGACGTTGCCTAGAACGGCGTCGGCTCCGCTGCTAATCAGGGGTCCGCACCAGCCGATCGAGCGGCTGCGCAGAGTCGAAGCGCTGTAGGAATGGATGTGACATGCGATGGCTCCAGGCACGAAACGCACACCGGCACCGGTGAACGCGCCCGCCATGTCGCCGTTGTACCAGCCGAAATAAATCGCGGTCTTCGGCATCGGAAATCCGGTGGGCAGGATCGGCTCGATGTTGTCGGTGAAGACGGGAAAACCGCGCTTGCGAAAGTTAGTACCGGCACCTTTCAACCAGTCGTCGCCGACCTTGTAGCCGGGCAACTCGGTGCCGCGCTGATCGATTAGAACCCAGCCAAAAAGCCCGTTGCTCTCGGCTCGCAGAGATTCGTCGATCATGCGCTTCACGTCATCCGGACTTGGGCCGTCGAGACGGCAGACGAGCATGTATTGCGGGAGTTCTACCGAGTCGAAGCGGTCGTAGTTTTCGTAGTAGGGATTGTTGAGTGGACCGGAAATTTGTTTGGTGAATTTACCCAGAACGGCGATTTCTGAATCTACCGAGCAGCCGTTCACGGGGCCAAAAGGAGTCGTCGTGTCGGGTTTGTCGCCGGGATAGCTAGTTTTCTCGCGGACTTTGAGCGGCATGCCGCGAATCAGGGCGACGTAGCGAATTTTGTTTTTGATGACCGCCGTGGGCGCAACCCGGTTGTCGCTCAGTTCCCACCAGTTGTTGGCGGTGAATGCCTCCCGCAATGGAATCGCGATGGTCGTATCGTAGTCGTCGCGGCTGATTTCCTCGCTTTCCGTCGGGCATTTCAGACCGAGAATTTGCTCATCGGGAATCCCGCGCCGCGCGGCGTAATAGCGGGCGAGCTGGGCAGAATCGGGGTCGTTGACGTTGTAGATGACCAGCGTTTTCGAGGCCAGCGACGGCGCGGCGGTCATCTCTCGGCTCCAGAGCACGGAAACGAGGATCGCCAGGCAGATGAGAAATCGCACGACGCGTTTCTAGACGGTGATCTTCAATCCGTCAAAGGCAACTCGCACGTCTTCGGGCAGTGTCGCCTCCGTCTCCTCGTGGCCGAGATCGTGGCAGAGATGGGTGAGCCAGGTGCGCTTCGCCCCGACCAATTTCCGAAACGCCAGCGCCTCCTCCAGATTCATGTGCGTCGGATGCGGGCGATGGCGCAGCGCATCGACGATCAGCACGGGCACGTCTTGCAGCGCGACCACAGTAGCGGCGGAAACCGTTTTGCAATCGCTCAGATAAGCCGCGCGTTTGACGCCATTTTGCGTCAGCAGATAGCCGAAAACATGGGCGCGGCCGTGCTTCACCGGGAGCGGAGTCAAAGTCGTATCACCTAGGAGAAACGGCGCATCGACGAGATGTTTTTCCGGTTTCACATAGCCGGGAAAAGTCGCCGTGCCATTGAATGCGAAGTCAAAGACCCGCTCCAAATCAGTCATCGTTTCCTGCGAAGCGTAGATCGGCATCGTGCCAGCGCGTGCATCGCAGAACCGCCGCAAATCGTCGAAACCCATGACGTGATCCGTGTGTGAGTGCGTGTAAACCACCGCGTCCAGCCAGCGGATTTTTTCCCTCAAGACCTGTTCGCGGAAATCCGGTCCCGTGTCCACCACCCAGGCGGCTTCGGGTGTTTTCACATAAATGGACGACCGGGTACGCTTGTCTCGCGGGTCCTTTGACTGGCAAACCGCGCAATCGCAGCCAATCATCGGCACTCCCTGCGAAGTCCCGGTGCCTAGAAAAGTAATCTCGATGGGTTGCATGATTTGGCCCGGCACACTTACAGTCTCCCGACCGTGCCCGCAATGCTCACCTCGCTTCGCATCCGCAATCTCGCCCTCGTCGAGGACCTCTCATGGCCGCTCGGGCCGGGTTACACCGCGATCACCGGGGAAACCGGCGCGGGCAAATCCATCATCCTCGGCGCATTAAAACTTCTCATCGGGGAGCGGGCCGACAAATCGCTCATTCGCTCCGGGGCCGACGCCTGCACAGTCGAAGCGGCTTTTTCCATCGAAAACCTATTGAAATGGAACTCCGCTCTGGCCGAACTCGGGGTCGAACCGTGCGAGGACGACCAGCTTCTCCTGAAACGCAGCTTCACCGCCGGCGGCGCAAATCGGCAATTCATCAACGGCAGCCCCACGACGCTCGCGGTGCTGAAAGTCCTTGGCGAGGACCTGGTCGATTTGCACGGGCCGCACGATCACCAGTCGCTTTTTTCCACGGCGCGCCAGCTCGCGATTCTGGATCAGTTTGCCGGAAACGACTTGGAAACTTATCGAGGTCTTTACGAGCGAGTGGCCGGGTTGCGCGGCGAATACGAGGCGCTTTCCACCAGCGAGGCGGCGGTCGCGCAGGAGATCGACCTCCTGCAATTTCAGAAAAACGAAATCGAATCCGCCGACCTCGATCCTGCTGAAGCCGCCGAGACCGAGGCGCGTTACGCCGCGATTTCCAACTCCCGCCGCCTGATCGAACTCGGTGCCGCCATTCGCAATGCGCTCACCGAGACGGATGACGCCGCCAGCGCCCGGCACACCGATGCGCAACGCCTTTTCCGCGACTTGGAACGGCTCGATCCGAGTGCGAGTGAAATGGCCGTGCGCCACACCGCCCTGGTCGCCGAGCTCGACGACATTGCCGTGGAACTCGATTCTTACCTCGCCAAACTCGATCTCGATCCGGATCAAATCGCCACGCTGGAAGATCGCGTGAATCTCCTGCAAACCCTGCGTCGAAAATACGGGCGCACCATTGAGGAAGTCATCGCCCACGGCGAAAACGTCGCCGCCCGCCTCGCCAAAATCACCGGTCGCGACGCCGAGCTGAATCGATTGGAACTCGAATTGAAAAAGGCCGAGGCCGCTCTCCAAGACGCCGGGGCCAAACTCACCAAGAGCCGCCAGAAAGCCATCGCCCCCCTCTCCGCCGCCGTCACCACGCAACTGCGCGATCTGGGTTTCCGCCAGTCGAAGTTCGAGATTACGCTCGTCCCCTCTGCCGCCGCCCGTGCGACTGGGTTTGAGACGATTGAGTTTCAGTTTGCCCCGAATCCAGGGGAACCGATCCAGCCGTTGCGCGCCATCGCGTCCAGTGGAGAAATTTCCCGCGTCATGCTGGCGATCAAGACGGCGCTGGCCAGTCAGGACGAAGTGGCGCTGCTGGTTTTCGACGAAGTGGATGCGAACATCGGCGGCGAGATTGCCCATGCGGTCGGAGAGAAAATGGCCAGCCTCGGCCAGCAGCATCAAGTGCTCACGATCACGCATTTACCCCAAGTCGCGGCGCGTGCCGGGGAGCATTTCGTCGTCTCCAAGGAAGTCCGCGACGGGCGGACCCATTCGACCCTAACTCGACTGGAAGCAGATACTCGCCTCACCGAAATTGCCCGAATGCTCGGAGGACAATCCAAGTCCGCCCTCGAACACGCCGCGACGTTATTGCTAGTGAATTGAAACTCCACTGTTTTCGGGAGCGCACGCGTCTCGCGTGTTCCGGCGGACGTCTCGTCCGATGGCTTGGACGAGCCCTTTCGCGAGACGCAAAAGGGAACACGCGAGACGCGTGCGCTCCCGAAGAAAGCTCTCATTAGAGCCTAAGCAGTATTAACTATTCCGCCGGAGTTGGGCTGGCGGCGGGCTCGGGTTTAGTTTCGAGCTTGGCGACTTGGGTGTAGATGAGGACGCCTTTGAGGGCGTCGATGGCGCGATCCATTTGCGGGTCGTCGAAGTTCTCGACGTTGGCCTGCTCTTCGAGGCTGAGTTTGTCCTCCCGGCGCGACATCACGAGCGTGCGCTCCTGCTCTGGAGTCATGGTGGAAACGATGGTCGGCGTAATGCCGTGCTCATGGATGACTTGGCGGCCAGGGGTGTAATATTTGGCGGTGGTGAGTTTGACCGCAGAGCCGTCCTGCATCTGGATGACGCTCTGGACGCTGCCTTTGCCGAAGGTGGTTTCGCCAACGATGACGGCCCGGTTGAGGTCTTTCAGGGCTCCGGCCAGAATCTCGGCGCCGCTGGCGCTGCCGCTGTTCACAAGGACGGCGAGCGGGGTCTTGGTGTCGGGTTTTTCAATGCCCGAAGTGCGATACTCACGGCGTTGCGAGGCGGCACGGCCCTCGGTGTAAACGACCATCTGGTTGGCGGACAAAAACTGGCTGCAAACATCAACCGCGCTGGTAAGGAGCCCGCCCGGGTTGTGCCGGAGGTCCACGATGAGCGCCTGCATCCCCTGTTCGCGGAGGCGGGCGAGTTCCTTTTGCAGGTCGCCAGCGGTCGGCTCGTTGAATTGCGTGATGCGGACGTAGCCGATTTTGTAGCCGTCGGTGAGGTCGGGTTTGACGAGTTTCGCGTCCTTGATGCTGGCGACTTTGATGACGGTGCGAATGAGGTCGAAGTCCTTGATTTCGTGGGTCGAGGCGCGGGAAATGGTCAGCCGGATCGGTTTTCCGGGATCGCCCCGAAGGAGGTTGATGGCTTCAGACAGCTCCAGTTTCTCGGTGCTTTCGCCATCGATGCGGAGAATCTGGTCGCCGGGAAGAATGCCTGCCTTGAAGCTGGGCGAATCCTCCATCGGGGTGACGACGGTGAGCAGGCCACCCTTGAAGGAAACGACAATGCCGAGGCCGGTAAACTCGCTTTTGGTGTCGCTCTGCATGTCCTTGAAGTCGGCTGGCGGCAGGAATTGCGAGTGCGGGTCGAGCGAGGTGAGCATCCCCTGAAGCGCGTCGTAGGTGAGGTCTTTGTAGGCGATTTTTTTCTCATCCACGTAGTCCTGGCGGATAAGTTCCAGCGCACGGGCAAAGACAGTCATGCTGTCGTAGGCGGTGTCTTTGTCGGCCGGTTTTTCCGGGGGTTTTTCCACGGGCTTTACGGCGGGTGCGCCGATGGAAAGCAGCGGGGCAAATGCCAGAAAAACGGTCACCGGTCCTAGGGACGAAAGTTTCATCAGCCAGATGATAGCACAAAGCCCTCGCCTGACGAAAAATTTCCCTGGGCTGCGGCCTGATTCTACTGCAAGTCCAATGGAGGCGGCGGCTCCATGTTCAGAGTTGGCTCGGCGGCAGCACGGTCGAGCGGACGAACGGGCTCGGCCCGCATGACTTGGAGCGGAGTGGGAGCGGCATTCGGATCGGTGCCAGGCAGGGCGAGACCAGTGGCAGGATCGACGCCGGTTACAGGTTCGGCCCGAGGCACGGTTGAGTTAAAGGGATCTTCGGTGCCGATCAGCGCGGGGCCTTTCATGGGGATGGGCTTCACATCGCTGGTGTTGGTCGCGAGCTGGGCGACGGGCACTTTTCCGCTGTTCGTCATCATGGGAACGGTCGTTCCGGTGCCGCCGTGAACGAAGCAGGTGCCCTTCGGCGTTTGCTCGGCGGAGGAGAATTCGTAGAACGTCGTTCGCTGGCGCAGACCCTGCGCGTCGGTCTTGAAGCAATCACGAGTGGCAGGCAAACCGGAGGCTTTGCAAACTTCGATGCGCTCGATGTTGGCCGGACGCTGGATCGGCTGCGGCGGGTGGGTCGAGAGCGAGGCGTTCATGATCGCGCTCCAGACGGGCAGCGCGATTTTGTTGCTGAACGCACCGCGATAGATCGTGCGGCGTTTGTCGAATCCAGCCCAGACACCGCAAGTAATTTCGCTGTCGTAGCCGACGAACCAGGCATCGGTGAAGTTGTAGGCCGTGCCCGTTTTTCCACCGCCGGGGAAGCTGCGCAACTTGTAATCGGCGACAGCGTTGGCCGCGGTGCCTTCCTCCAGAACGTCACTTAGAAACGAATGGATCTCGAATGCTACGGCTGGCGTGGTGACTTTTTTTCGAGTCGGAGTCGCCTGGTAAATGAGCGTGCCGTCCGCCTCCTCGACGCGGGAAATGATATACGGAGCCGATGGACGATAGCCGCCCTCGGGGAAGATCGTGTAAGCCATCGTCAACTGCGCGAGCGTGACCTCACTGCTGCCGAGGTAGGTGGCCGGAAACTGCCGCATCGGCGCGTCCATGCCGGCTTCCTTGGCAAAGGCGACGACTTTTTCCAAGCCCACATCGAGTCCGAAGCGAACGGTGGCGGCATTCTTTCCCTGCGAAACGGCCCGGCGCGCAGGAATGAGCCCCTCGTATTGCGAGTCAGCTCGCTCGCTGCCCCATTCGCCCAAAATCCCGGTGAAACCGCCGATCATCACCTGGCGGTTGTCGAGTGCGGAATCATCCACCAGCGTGCCGGGGAAAATCTTGTCCGCAAAACCCGCCGCAAAAACGAACGGCGTAAAAGCCGTGCTCGGCGGACGCAACCCATCGGTCGCGCGATTGTAAACGCTGTCGCCGTAATCGCGCCCGCCGACCAGGACCAGAATGCCGCCCGTCCGCGAGTCGAGCGCATAGACCGCACCCTGCAAGTAATCCGGCTGATCCTCGGGCTTCGCCGGTGCACCCTCGGCGGCAGCGGGCTGATTTTTCCTCGCGGCCTTCCAGTCGGCCATCGTGGGATTGGAATAACCGGGCGTCGTCTCCACGCGGGCGAGTTCCCTGGAAAGCGATTCCTCCGCCACTTTCTGCAAATCGGCGTCGATCGTCGTGTAAATCTTGTAGCCCGCGCTGGCGGCGGCATCGAAGTCGAGGTCGGTCGTCAGCCGCTGGCGAATCAGGTCCAGCGCATACGATTGTCCCCGACTGGACGACCGCCGCGGACGCACCCGGAAGCTGAGCAAATGCGCGTCGTCAAATTGCTGCTTGTTGATTTTTCCAATCTCCAACATGCGTCCGAGAACGAAATTGCGCTCCTGCTCCGCGCCCTTCGCGTTGCGCCAGGGCGAAAGCATGTTTGGGCCCTTCAAGAGTCCCGCCAAAGTCGCCGCCTCGCCGAGGGAAAGATCCGCCGCCGCTTTCCCGAAGTAACCTTTCGCCGCCGCCTCGCAGCCGTAAAGTCCGCCGCCGAAATAGACGCGGTTCAGGTAAAGCTCCATGATTTTGTCCTTGGAGAAATTTTCCTCGATGCGTTTCGAGAGATAGATTTCGACGATTTTTCGCTCGTAGGTGCGTTCGCGCAGCTCGAAGCTGTTGCGGGCCAATTGCTGCGTGACCGTGCTCGCGCCCTGCCGGATTTTACCCGCCTTGTAGTTCTTCAGCGCCGCTCTCGCCATGCCCATGTAATCGACGCCGCCGTGCTCGTAGAAACGGTTGTCCTCGGCGGAAATGACCGCATCAACGAGGTTTTTTGAGATGCGCGAGAACGGCACGACCTCGCGATTTTCCACGAGAACCTTGCCGATTTCCTTGCCGTTGCGGTCGTAAATCGTGCTGGCGTTCTCCATTTTCGAGAGCTCATTGAGATCAAACTCGCCTGCTTTTTTAACGTAAATGCTCTGCCAATAGAGAACGAAGGCCGCGACGCCGATGCCTATGATGACAAAGAAACACGCGGTGTAAATGAACCACGGTCGCGCGTAGAAGGGAGGGGTCGGCTTGTAATCCCACATAGATAAAGGAGGCCTATTTTCAGCGGAAGCCGCCTTTTCGGCAACTAAGAATATGACGTCGCCGCTGGCAGTCGGATCAAATCCCCGGTCGCGCAAAGGCCACCAGGCTCGCGAGGAAATCCAGCGGGACTCCAAAGTCGTAGCGGTGGCCCGCCGTGATCTCCAGTGCGGCGTAACCCTCCCGCGAACGCTGGATTTCCTGCGCCCGAGTCAATTGGAACTCGCCTCCGTCGCGCACGTCGTCGCGAATCATTTCCTCCAGCACGTCGAAGATCGAGGGCTGGAGCAGATGCATTCCAAACCAGCCGAGAAACTGGTCGTCCTCCAGCCCATCCACCTGTAACTCCGCCCTGGCCAGCGCGATGCTCGGTTTTTCGACGATCTTGGAAACGTCCACGATCTGTGGATTTTCCGACCGCCGTTTCCCCGCAATCGTCCCAAACCCGCGCAATTCCTCGGGCGCGATTCGATTCACCGCCGACAACGACAGCCCCGGAGTCAGTTCCGACGCGGCCACGAGCTGGGCCGGACAACTCAGCTCGCCACCGCGAAAAAGATGATCTCCCAGGCAGAGCAAAAACGGCTCGCCGTCCACAAAATCCCGGCTCTGAAACACCGCGTGCCCGTAGCCGTCCTGCGTTTTCTGGGTCGCATAGGTAATGCGCCCGCTCATTTCCCGCATCTGCTCCGCCTCCGCTTGCAACTCGGGATATTTTTCCAGTCGAGTTAGATATGACTCATCCGGGCCCGCAAAATACGCCCGGAACACCGCCTCGTCTCCTGGCTGCACGATCAGGCAGACCTCCTCAAATCCCGCCCCCAGCAAGTCGAGCAAATGATAATGCATCAGCGCCCGCGCCACGCCATCGGGGCCGACAATCGGGAATAATTCCTTTTTCACCGCGTGCGAAGCGGGAAAGTGACGGGTGCCCAGACCAGCGGCGGGAACAACAGCTTTGCGGAGTTTCATGTCGGCGCAAAATAAGTCATTCCGCTGGGAAACGGCGAGGAGAAAGGGGTTGTCCCGCGCCATTTCGTGCGTTACGGGAGGACTTCCATGCCCTCTGGACTCGAAATCGCCCAGGCTTTGCCCGTCATTCTTTCGCTGATTCTCATCGAGGGTTTGCTCTCCGTGGACAACGCCCTCGCCATCGCCGCGATGGCCTCACATCTCCCGAAGGACCAGCAGAAACTCGCCCTTCGACTCGGCATCATCGGCGCCTATGTTTTTCGTGGCATCTCCCTCGCACTCGTCGTCTGGATTCAATCCAACCTCTGGATTAAATACCTCGGCGCTGGCTACCTCATCTACCTGATGTGCTCGCACCTAACCTCGAGCGAATCGTCGCCCGAAGATGCCAAAAAAATCCAGCCACGCGGACTCTGGCTGACCGTCGCCACCATCGAATTGATGGACCTCAGCCTCAGCATCGACAACGTCATCGCCGCCGTCGCGCTCAGCGACAAGCTCTGGGTGATTGTCACTGGCGTCTTCATCGGCATTCTTGCGCTGCGCCTGCTGGCAGGCTACGCCATCGGACTCATCAAAAAATTTCCCATCCTTGGCTCCGCGGCCTTTTTGTTAGTCGGCTACGTCGGATTTCTGCTCATCTTTGAAATGCTCTTCGAGGTGCATCTCGGCTCCGCAGGCAAATTCGGCGGCATCTGCATCATCGTCCTGATCTCGCTCATCTACGAGCGCAACGACAAGGTTAAATCCCTTTTTCAACCGCTCGTTCGCGGCTCGTTGTTCGTCATGCTCGCGGTCACAAAACTCATCGGCTGGATCACATTTCCAGTGGCGTTTCTCCTCGGCAAATTGCGCCCGCGTCCAGCATGAGCGCGGCGGCATTTTTGGGCGAGTTGGATCGGTCTCTGGAGACGGGAAAATTTCATCGCCTCACCCTGGCCCGTCCGGCGAATGGCGAGGTTCGCAAGAACGTCCTCCTGCGGCCTGCTAACATTCGCGGCGAATCCATGATTCAACTCACGCATCGGCATCCGACTCGCGACGAAGTGGAAAACCTCACTCCAGTCGAGTCACATCGCATTGTGGCCGGATTGTTAGGAAAAAACTTTCTCGATGCCCATCTGGAAACGGATGACAGCGCCATCAGCCTGCGCTTTAGCCGCAAGGGCGCTCCGCATCTTTCGCGCAAGAAACTTCAGACTAACAATCTCATTTCCGCCGGACACGACCGTCAGAAAACTCGCCTCCTGAATCCGATGCAACTCCCCTGGCTGGCCGATCTGGGTCTGGCTGATGTCCAGGGAAACATCCTCCCGTCGCGCTCGGCGAAATGGCGGCAAGTCGAGCGTTTTGTGGAGCTGATCAGCCATGCCTGGCGCGATGTTAGCTGGAGCGGCGAACGTCCCTTGGAAATCTTCGACATGGGCTGCGGCAAGGGCTACCTAACATTCGCAATCGAGGCGTGGTTTACAGATAACAATGGAACTCCCGTGCTCGTTCACGGCGTCGAGCAGCGCCCCGAGTTAGTTGAGCTTTGCAATGGTCTCGCGCAGAAACATCAGCGGCCAAATTTGCGATTCGAGTTAGGTCGCATTGGCGACGCGACTTTTACTAACCTCGACGTTCTCATCGCACTCCACGCCTGCGACACCGCGACCGACGACGCGCTTGCGCTGGGCATTCGACACGAGGCACAAATGATCGTTTGTGCGCCCTGTTGCCAGCACGAATTCCGCGAAAAAATGCAGGGGAGTTCCAGTGTTATCGGGTTGCTGGAACACGGACTTTTCCGCCAGCGGCAGGCCGCGCTGCTCACCGACACGCTGCGCACACTCATCCTCGAACGCGAGGGATATTCCGTCCGTGTGGTGGAGTTTGTCTCCTCCGAGCACACCGACAAAAACCTCCTGCTCATCGCCACCCGCACGGGAAAGAAATCTCCCAACGCACAACTCAAACTCGATCAATTGAAAACCCTCTTCGGCCTCCCCACCCTTCATCTGGAAACGCTGCTAACATGATGCCCGCCCGCGATTGGGAGATTCTCCGGCAGATGCGGAAGGGATTTCTAAATGCCCAAAACGGACTCGCCGACTATTGGAAAACCCCGGCGCATCTGGGGCTTTACGACCAGTTTTTCGCCGAGAGAATCGGATGGAAGTGGGATGCAGTTTTGGCCGATCTAACATCGCGTGCATTTGAACCTAACTCGAATCATGTCGTGGACTGGGGCTGCGGCACCGGAGTCGCCACGCGGCGCGTGCTGGCGCAATATCCCAGCATCACGCACGTCACCCTCTGGGACCGCTCGCCGCTGGCTCTGCGCTTCGCCACCGAGAGCATTCGCCAGAAGTTTCCTAACATCAGCTTCGTGCCGTGGAATCCATCGTCTCCGCCACGGGCGATCTACCTTCTCAGCCACGTCCTGAATGAGCTTCCAGAGTCGGATCTAACTCCGCTCATTTCGCTGCTCACGTCGCAGGCCGAATCCATCCTCTGGGTGGAGCCGGGCACGTTTGCGGCGAGCCGGCGGCTGATCGCGGTTCGGGAAAAACTACGGTCGAGTTTCAGTCTCTTGGCGCCGTGTCCGCACGATGGCATGTGTGGATTGCTCGTGCCGGAAAATGCGCCGCATTGGTGTCATCATTTCACGCGGCCACCGGGCTGGGCGCATCACGATCCGGATTTTTCGGCCTTTGTGCGCGAACTGGAAATCGACATGAGCACGGTGCCGTATTCGTATCTGGTCTGTGGAAAATCGCCGGTGAATCGTCCGGCAGAGAAAGTGCTGGGACGGCCCCGGTTTTTCAAGGGACACGCGAAATTGTTAGTCTGTGAGCCATTTGTGGTGACGGAAAAAACGGTGCAGAAACGGGAAGACCCGGCGGCGTTCAAGGCGCTTCAGAAATCGGTCTGACGCATTCGAGTAGGATCGCACTTACAAAGAGAAGGCCGACAATGGCGTTGGCCTTAAAAAATGCGTCGTTGATGCGAGCCAGATCGCGAGTGGCGGCGACACGATGCTCGTAAACTAACATCGCCGCGATGAGGACGAGCGCGCCGCCAAAAATGGGGCCGAGTCCGGCAACGATGGCGAACGCTCCTAACAATATCCACATCGCCACATGGAAGAGGAGCGCGAGCCAGAGCGAGCGGTCCACGCCGAGCCAGACAACCATGGAATGCAGGCCTTCATGGCGATCAAAGTCCACGTCTTGCGTGGCGTAGATGAGGTCGAACCCGGCCACCCAAAACAAGACGCCTGCGGCCAGAATCAGTGGCGGCCAGGCGAAGGCACCAGTCACCGCCAACCACGCGCCCACTGGGGCGACAGCGAGGGCCAGCCCGAGGAAAAGCTGAGTAAAATGCGTGAAGCGTTTCGTGAGCGAGTAGAGAAAAATGATGCCCAGCGCGACGGGCGACAGGTAGAAGCAAAGTGGATTGATCCGCCAGGTCGTGGCGACGAAACCGGCGGCGCAGGCGAGTAAGATAGCAATGGCAGTCGGGCGCGGGAGAAGCTGGTGGCGTGCGGCGGTGCGCGGGTTTTTTTGGTCGATCTGCCAGTCGGCGACACGATTGAAAATCATGGCCGCCGTTCTCGCCAGAACCATGCAGATGAGGATCAAACTCAGGAGCCGCCAGCCGGGCCAGCCGTGCTGGTTTTTCGCTGCGACCATCATGGAACCCAGCGCAAATGGCAGCGCGAAAATGGTGTGCGAGAACCGCACCAGCCGCAGCACGCGCACCGTGGTATTCCAGAGTCGGCCCAGCATTTTGCCTGCTAGTTGTGTTTCGCGGACGGTGAGGTCACTTGGCAGGCGCGGGCGTGGCTTTTTTATCGAGCACGTCGAATTTGGCGGAACTGCGAAACTCAGTTTTCTGGTCACCGATGATGACGATAAATTTCCACGCCTCCAATTCGTCCACGTGTATGCGCGAAGTACCATGCAAATGGCCGCCGATGTGAAATTGACCTGAATTCACCTCGACTTCCTGACCTCGTTTGAGGGCCGTCAGTGGGACAGTGCCAGAGTAGCGTTGCGTGCTGCCGATCTCGCCGCCCCAGCGCCGGATGAGGATGGAATATTCAACACTGCCTGGCTCGCGATCCTTCATGGAAATATTTTTTAAAGTCGCCTTTAAGACGAGATCGCGGGCAATTTCCTTGGCGTAATCCATATTGGGCCCATCCTCGCGGGAGAGAGTTTTTTTGGCGACGTTGAAGAGCAGTCCATTGCGATCCTCCGCTTGGAGTGCGGAATGGCCGCAGAAGGTGGCAATGACGATGGCCAAAAGGAGCGCACGCGGAGCAAAGTGGGTGGTTCGCATTGCGCCAGTGAACTGGAACGAGACGGGTTATTCAAACAGAAAGGCGAGAACGAAAGCTGTTCCCTCGCGACGTTTTTTCCGCTTGGATGACGCTGTGGCTCACGCGCAAAATTCCATAGCGATCATTTACGATTACGACCAGACGCTGAGTCCGAACTTCATGCAGGACGAGGTGATTTTCCCGAAGTTTGGCATTCATCCGAAGAAGTTTTGGGCGTATTGCGAGGAGCTTGTGAATGACCAGGGCTACGACGGTGAGCTGGCTTACATGAAGGCGCTCCTGGACTACCTCGACATGGATCGTCCGACCAATGCCGAGCTGCGCAAGCTGGGCGGAGAGTTGAATTTTTATCCCGGATTGCCGGGGATGTTTGAGGAGTTTTCCCACGGTTTGCTCACGCCGGAGCAGGAGGCGCATGGGGTGCGGGTAGAGCATTACATCGTGTCGTCGGGGTTGAAGGAACTGATCGAAGGCAGCCGGTTGCAGCCGTATGTGCGGGCGATTTTTGGCTGCGAATATGCCGAGGACAAGGAGGGAAAAATCACTTTCCCGAAGCGCGTGATCTCACACACGCAGAAGACGCAGTATCTTTTTCGGATCAACAAGGGCCTGCTCGACATGTCGGAGGATGTGAACGACCACATGCCGCCCGAACTGCGGCCAGTGCCGTTTACGAATATGATTTACGTGGGTGATGGACCGACCGATGTGCCGTGTTTCACAATTATGAAGCGCTACGGCGGGCACGCGATCGCGGTTTACAATGCCGAGGATCCGACGCGGTCGAGTTTCAAGAAATGCTACCAGCTTTCGACTCACGCGGATCGGGTGCGCAACATCGCACCGTCGGATTATCGAGCGGGAAGTCATCTGCGACTGCTGCTTGAGGAAATGGTTCACGAGATTGCGAATCGGATCGTAAGCGAACACCGCTCGGCGACGGAGGCCGGCACGGTGAAGGCGCCACGGCATCAGTAGCGCGAAAATCACTTTGAGCGGTGCAACCGTTGAGGTTGTCGAAGACGATTGTAATCGAACCCAACTCTTATGATGAATCGTCGCCAGGCACTCGCCACCACCCTGCTCTCCGGAGCCGCTCTCTCCCTTATCGCCCAGAACCGTGCGCCAGCGGCTGAGCCGACGCCGATTGCGCCGACGGGGCCGTTTTCTGTGCCGCCGCTCGGCTATGCCTACGATGCGCTGGAGCCGTTTATCGACGCGGAAACGATGCAACTCCACCACGACAAGCATCACACCGCTTACGTCACCAAGCTCAACGAAGCCCTCGCCAGCGCTGACGCGAAAAGTCTCGCCGGAAAATCCATCGAGGAATTGCTCACTAGCCTGCCGTCGATGCCCGAGGCGTTGCAAAAAGCCATCCGCAACCAGGGCGGCGGACATTACAATCACACTCTTTTCTGGCAGATGCTGAAGAAGACCGGCGGCGCTCCGTCCGAGGCGCTGACCACCGCGATTCAGGCGAGTTTCGGCTCGATGGAGGAGTTCTGGAAGAAATTTGCCGAGGCTGCCACGAAGCAATTTGGCAGCGGCTGGGCCTGGCTTGTGGTCGGCTCGGACAAGAAACTCGCGGTCGTCTCCACACCGAATCAAAACTCCCCGATTTCCGAAGGTCAGACGGAGCTTCTCGGCCTCGATGTCTGGGAGCACGCCTACTATTTGAAATATCGCAACAAACGCCCGGACTACATCGCCGCCTTCCCGAAGATCGTGAACTGGGACTTCGTAAACAGCCGGTTCGCCAAGGCGACGGCCTAGAATTTCGCAAACGGCCAAGGGCTCCCTCCGACACGAAGGGAGGGTATGAATCTCGACGCGATCACAGGGAACTTCACCTACAAACTGGCGAAGGACACGGTCAACAACTGGCTGGAAGACAATGCCCTGCGGCTCAGCGCGGCGCTGGCATACTACTCCGTTTTTTCGATTGCGCCGCTGCTCGTCATCGCCATCAGCGTGGCCGGACTCGTTCTCGGGCCCGAGGCCGTGCGCGGCCAGCTCGACGACCAGCTCTCGGGTTACATCGGCACAGTCGCGGCCAAAGCCGTGCAATCCATGGTGCAAAGCGCCGCCAAGCCGAGTCAGAGCTGGATCGGCGCGGTCACCGGGTTTCTGACGCTGCTGCTCGGGGCGTCGGGCGTTTTTGGCCAGCTCAAGGATGCCCTGAACACGATCTGGGAAGTGAAACCGAAGTCCGGTTTCGGCGTCATGGGTTTCATTAAGGAACGTCTCCTGAACTTCGGCATGGTGCTCGTCATCGGATTTCTCCTGCTCACCTCGCTGCTCCTCACCACCGCCATCACCGCGCTGACTAATTTCTGCAACACCATCCTGCAACTCCCTCCCGTCATCTGGGGCGCCATCAGTTTCGTGTTTTCGTTCGGACTCGTCACCGTTCTCTTCGCGCTCATTTTCAAAGTCCTGCCCGATGTTCAGGTGAAATGGCGCAACGTCTGGATCGGTGCCGTCGTCACTGCAGGGTTATTCGAGCTCGGCAAACTCGGGCTCGCTTTCTATCTCGGACGCGAAAGCACCGCGTCGAGTTACGGAGCTGCCGGAGCCGTCGTCCTCCTGCTCCTCTGGGTTTATTACACCTCGTGCATCCTCTTTCTCGGGGCGGAATTTACCCAGGTCTATGCCAAGGCCACCGGCGACAACATCCAGCCCTCGCCACACGCGGAACCCATCAGCGCCGCGTCCCGCGCGCAACAGGGGCTCACTCCTCCCAGCGTTCACGAGACTCCGAAACCCGAGATCCGCATCATCAGCGTCCCCCAGCCTCTCGGATTCAAAGTGGAAAACGCCGTCCTCCTCGCTGCTGCCATCGGGCTTTTGGCGGGATTCGTCACCCGCTCTAGCGACAAGCAGTGAGACCTTCATGAATCCAACTGCCAGAAAAGGCTGCCTGAAAATCCTGCTCATCGTGATCCTCTGCGGGGCCGCGCTGCTGGCAGGTTGGAAATATCTCATCCGGGACGCACCACCCAAGCCCACTTTGCCGCCGATCATTCAGAAGGCCGGCCAATGACCATCCGTTTTCAGTGCTCCTGAATCCAGGCGAGCGCCTTGTCGTAGCTGCGGCGTTCCAGATAATGGGCCAAGTCGCCCGGCAGCGGACGCGGGAGGGCGGCGGCCAATGATTCGAGTTTCATGGAAATCTCGCCCAGCGCAGCGAGGTGACCGGCGGCATCGCGTTGGACCCATTCGCGGTCGGCAATGAGGGCGAGCCGCGTTTCCAGTGCCTCGGCCAGTGCGGTGTAAGTCGGGTTCATGCCAGCAGGACAAACCGGTCCAGCGCGTTTGTCGAGGCTGTTCCTTTCCAGAGTGCGATGGAACTCGACCCGGAAATTCAGCTTTTCAATTTGCCGGATTCCTCTATTCACATTCGGTCCAATGAGGGACACCCAAGACTTATGAATCCAAACCGACCCAAGAAACGCACCAAAATCGTGGCCACCCTCGGGCCCGCCAGCAGTGATGAAACGACCCTGCGCGAAATGATGCTCGCCGGCATGGACGTGGTGCGCATTAATTTTTCCCACGCCATTCACGACCAGCTCATGCCCGTGCTGGAGCGGATTCGCCGGCTCGCGGGCGAGCTGAAAATCTCCGTGGCCATCCTCGGCGATTTGCGCGGACCCCGCATTCGCGTGGGACGTTTCCCCGGCGGTTCGATCACTTTGCAGAAAGACACGGAAGTGAAACTCGCCCCTGGCGCGACCTTGTATGTGCCCGGCGTGATACCCGTTTCGCACTCCGGCATGTCCAACGATGTGAAACCCGGCGACCTCGTCCTGCTCGACGACGGCAATCTGGAACTCACCGTGCTCAGCGTGGGCAGCGACAGCCTCATTTCCTGCACGGTCGTTCGCGGCGGACAACTGAAGGACAACAAGGGCATCAATCTCCCCGGCGTGCGCGTGAGTCTGCCTGCGCTCACGCAAAAGGACTTCGCCGACGTGGATTTCGCCATCGCGAATCACTTCGATTTTCTGGCGCTCTCCTTCGTGCAAACGTCCGCCGATGTCCTGCAACTCCGCCAGCATTTGAAGGCTGCCGGGAGCAAGATCGGGATTGTTTCCAAGATCGAAAACAAAAGCTCCCTCGACGACATCGAGGCGATTGCCCGTGAATCCGACGGCGTGATGGTGGCGCGTGGCGACCTCGCGCTGGAGGTGAGTTTTTCCGATGTGCCGCTGGCGCAGAAGACGATCATCGACGTTTGCCGCCAGCAATCCACGCCCGTCATCACGGCCACGCAGATGCTGGAATCCATGATCACCTCGCACAAGCCGACCCGCGCCGAGGCGGCCGATGTGGCCAATGCCATTCTCGACGGCACGGACGCGCTCATGCTTTCCGCCGAGTCCGCCGCCGGTCAATACCCGGTGTTGTCCATCGCCACGATGTCGGAGATAGCGATCCGAGTCGAAGGCGCGCTCACCCGGAAAGAAGTCGCCGCGCTGCCCCCGCTCCAGTTGGTGCCCGATCTGGAAGCGTGCGTCGGTCATGCCGCGCAAATGATTTCCAAAACGCTGTCGGCGAAAGTCATCGTCATCGCCACCTTCTCCGGGCTAACCGCGCATCGCGTGGCCTGCCATCGCCCGAATATCCCGATCATCGCCATCGTTGCCAATCCGGCGATTGCCCGCAAACTCAGCCTCTGCTGGGGCGTCGAAAGCGTCCTCACCGGAGAAATCAACGGCACGAATCAGTTGGTCAACATGGCCATCTCTCAAAGCATCGAGATTTACGACGCGCAGCCGGGCGACGTCATCACGATCACCGCAGGCACGCCCTACAATCAAAAGGGCACCACGAATCTCATCAAAGTCGAGCGCGTGCCGTCAGCCGCGTAAGAGGGCGTCTAAGAAGTCTCGAAAACAGGTAGGGACATGCGGCCTCGCATGTCCTTGGACCGCATGGAGCAGACGAGCGGGCCGCTCGTCCCTACCATCCAACAGAAGCCAAGGGACTTTTGCGACGCCCACCAAGGCTTTTTCAACCGGAGACGGCTTCCATCCGCAAAAATTGTTTTCAGACGTGAGAAAGTCGGATTAAGTTACCTCCCGTGACTGAAGTAACCGAGTTTTCCCGCACAAAAACGAACGCCGACGATCCCATTGGCGAGGCGGAGGCCGCCCTGGCGGAAGCGCGATTGCTGCCTGCGCCGGAAAATCCCCAGATTGCCAGCCAGATGATTCAGCTCGGCGACTTGTATCGCGAGGCGGGTGACTTGGAAAAAACCGTATCGCTCTTCGAGGAAGCGCTCTGGATCATTAACGAATACGCCAGCGACACCGTCGGCTCGTATCGCATCGCGCACGAGATTGGGGCGATTCACGACGCGCTCGGCGAACGGGTAAAAGCCTGTCGCTTTTACGAGGAAGCCCTGCGTCTTTCCGGCGGCGGACGCGGCGTCGATGCCTGCGAAGTGGCCACCATTCACAATAATCTCGCGATGACTTACAAGCTGATGGGCAAGCTCGATCTCGCTGAAACCCACTATCACAAGGCGCTCGAAATCTACGAACGCGTGCGCGGCGCGGATCATCCCGAGGTCGCCACCATGCTCAATAATCTCGGCGCGCTCTACATTGCCCAGCAGGATTTCGACATGGCCGAAGTCATGCATCTGCGCGCGCTCGGTTTGCGGCAAAAAGCCTACGGCGGCAATCACCCCGACGTCGCCCAATCCTTCAGCAACCTGGCCGTCGTCTATCACTCGCGGCAGAACTGGAAAAAAGCCGGGGCCTACTATCGCGACGCGCTCGACGTGCTCGCCAAACAAGCCCGCACCGATTGGTCGGAATACAGCATCGTCCTGCGCAACTACGCCGACTTCCTGCGCCAGACCGGCAAGGGCCGCAAAGCCGACGAACTCGAAACCGAGCTCGACCAACGCCTAGCGCAAATCGCCAGCAGCTAGCCCAAAAGGTAGGGACGAGCGGCCCGCTCGTCCGATAGACCCGACAACAGACATGCGGGCCGCATGTCCCTACCATGTAATCTCCGGCGGAAGCCCGGCAATCGATCCTCAACTACGCTCTTTTTCTGCGCCAACAGAAGAGCCGTCTCCGAGAGGAAGATGCGGTATGGAATGACGGCTTTTCAGACCCGGAGAAAATGAAACACTTCGCCGAGTGGACCCAAAAGTCTCTTTCCGAAAGCCCGGTCGAACCGCTCGACCCTTTCTTCACAGCCGCAATTTAATAACGGGAGAAGAAAAGTGGATCAACACAATCTCAAGGCCGGAAATATCGGGACGCATTTCCTGAATTTCCTCGGCGCGCTTACGGAGCATGGCATGCATTTGTTCGCTGTCGATCCGCAGTCCCTCTCCTAACGGTTCCCATCTCCGATTCCGATTGAACAGGGCGAGAACGTAAATGCCATAACGGGCATGGTGGTCCCGCAAATAGAGGTCCACTAACTGTTTCTCCAAGCCGTCCACCAATTCCTGGAGAGTCCAGTTGTCAGCGATCTTCAGCTCAAGCGAAACTGGCGCAGCATTTGGAATGACCAGACGAAGATCTGGTCGGCCGCCTACGATTTCCCATTCAGGTGCAATGACGTGGCCACGGGCAGTCTCGTTCAGCTTCCGTCTTAGCCAATCGCGAAAACCTGCTTCATTATCTTCGGAATGCACTTCACGTCGGGGACTATCCTCCCCTAACTCAACCCATCGCTTCAGATCGAGAATCCGCCGCAGGCCAGTTTTAAACAGGTCTGAGTCGGTTTGAGGTTCGCGTTCATAGTCTGTCGCAAACGCCCGCACATCGCTTGCTCTCCAAGGTTTTTCCTCCGCCATTTGCTCATGATGTTTCTCAAGGAGATGCCGCATGTAATCGGAACAATGCGAGAGCAAGGGTTCGGACAATAGCTCCTGTAGAACCAGGCCAACTTCTGGACTTGCCGTCGCAACCAGTCTCTCCAGCAGCCCTCCACGGAAATCTTGGGCATCATCGCGGGAAGTTGGGGAATAAGCACCGCCGCCCGCGCGATTGATATCGTCCTCTTGGCGAATATACCGATGAACTAACGGGATAAATTGCCTCATAGCCGCTGGTTTCAGCCACGAAGGATTGGGTAGAACTGCAAGTTGGTACCCATGTCGCCCGCCTAAAAAGCTACATATCGAAATCATGGCGTCTGAGGCATTGCTCGCAGTCCCTAATACAGAGTCCAACTTGGCAATAGCTGGTAAAGCGTCCGCCTGAAGCCATACCGCCATCCATCGTGCGAAGCTAGATGCAGATGCCTCGACCGCTAGGGTTCTTTGCTTTGCCAAACTGGCAAGGCTTTCGATTGCGGTGTCAGATGAAACGATGATAAAAATCGCGTATTGAAGAACTTGTGGGTTGGTCGGCTCTCTTTGAGCTAATCGTTCCATAAGCAGTGGCCGAGCGAGGCTACCTGCGGCGCTTCCACTGTAATAAAGCTTGTTGAGTGCAAGGTTGGAACACTCGGTGTCCGCAGGGAATTCCCATTCTGCGGAAATGCATTCGTCCAAGACTGATAGCACGGCCGTAGGCTGGGCGTGTATTAGATCATCAAACCACGGGGTGACACCGCTAAACTCATTGAGCGCGTAACGAGTAGCGCGACGAGCATCCTCGAAAGGCAAATTAGAAAACTTGAGACTACCTTCCTGCCATAAGATTAAGATACCCGCTAGGCCCGCAGTAGTGCCATATGTCGCACCCCTATTGGGCTCTCTCTTGTGAGGTAGAGGGGGTTCGTAACGTTCCCAAACCCTCTTACAGCCCTCCTTCACCGCACGGACGCATTTTGTGCCTCGTTTCTTCTCCAGCAAAGACCAGTCGCTTGGATACTGTCGGTCGTGTGAATCGCCGCAAGCTTCGGAAGCCAGACTAACCAACCATCCGGCATACTCGCCAGACTGTATCTTGTCACGATGGTACCAGAGGTCCCAGCGAGTTCGAAGTTTGCTAAGAGGTTTCTTCGCTTTTTGCCGAGCCATCCACCACTGATGGCGGTAGGAGCGGTAACGAATGTGGCGATACCAGAACGCCCTAGCGTGAGCTACAAAACCAGGATGCAAAAAGTTTCGGAGCTGCTTTCGCGCTTTCGGAAAAGGCATCACGGCTTGTTTAATGCGGACTAAGTCGGCACGAACTCGACCGGTCTGTTGCCAAACGTCCAATGCCCACCACAATGAGGTTTCACGTTCACTGTCTGAAACCGTATTCTCAAGCCAGCTAAGTATCCAAAGCAGGTCGTTTCCGCACGGTTTTAACCAGTCAAAGAAAATGGTAACACTTGAAAACCGCGCATCCGTGATTTTGTGTTCCTTCATCAACCGTTCTGCCGCGATCCGGAAATAACGCTCTCTTAGATTTTGATGAAGTTCCGTACGTGCGGGAATTGTATCTTCTCGACCTGTATGGTACCTGCGGCGACCAGCACCGATAAGAATCTCCGCAATGCACGATGCTTCTTCCTCCGAAAGAGTTGGCCAGTCGAGCATTACACTAGAAACAGCAACCGCTGTTCTCAAGCTGGGCGAAGGCTCGATATCATCCTCGTCTCCGTCGTCTTGGATCGGGTGACCAAGAAGTCCTTTTAAAAGAAAAAGGCCGTTTTCATGGGTCGTTACCGAAGCGAGGTGACTGGAAAGGGTGTAATCCCAGCCAAATCCACCTCGCGTGACCGGTTCCATTCGGCTCAGCGCACGAAACAGCTGTGCGACGGTCCAAATCTTCGGGAACAGCAGATCGCAAAGTGGTACGCAAACGCGCGCTGGAAATCGCTCCACCTTCTCTGCAGCAAAGGCCAACTCCCTCAGATTATCTTCACTGGCAACAACCTTCAACGCACGAGCCGCCGTGGGGAAAACCTCCCCTTTCGACAGTTCGGCAGTCGCCAGTGTGAGAACTGCTGGTGCGCATTCAGTCAACCTCCCCGCTATAACCATTTCCAGTCCAAGCTCTCGAAGCGTTTGTCCGCTTGAAGGGGCAGTCATCAGTTCGTTAATTTCTTCGGAGAGCGCTGGGTCAGCGAGTCGCGAGAGAGTTGCATCATCGTGCTTCCACCACAGATGTTCACGCCCATCAGCCTTCTGTAAGAGTGCCTTTAGCAAGCCGCGCCGATCTTCAACACTCAGCATTGCCGGATCACCGAGACGAAGGAGAATTTCCGGAGCTACCTCTAGGACTCGCCTTCGCACGTTCGTATTCCATCTTGCTGGCCCGGCGCAGAGCCAAGCCGCAAGCGAAGCGAGAGAAGGACGCAGAAATCGCTTAGTATCACGTGCTTCGAAGAGCAAATCCTCTAGCTCTCCTACGGGACAGCCTTGCACCATCAACCCTTCGAACCAGCGAGCCGCTAGGAACTCGGAGAGGCGTCGATGATGAAATCGGATGTGGCCATAACTCGCGCCGTCAAAAAGGGCATGATTTAGCAATGCTCGAATCTCCTCATTCCGCCAGTCCGGTGGAAGGCAGGCAAGAGCATCAAGTGACTGAGCGGATACGTTCGTTTCTCCGGGAATTTGAAAGCTAAACTTGCGGCAGAGAACAGTCACGGCAGCGAGGCATTGCGCACCGCTTTGCGCCCGCTCCAGCGACATATCACTTCTCTCACGGTCTGAAGTTTTCTTCAGTTGGCTCTCGCAGATAAAGGAGAGGATTTGTGTCAGCGTTCCGAGGCTTCCTAATTCGCGCCAATAGGCAAGCAGGTCATTAACGTCGGCGGGCCGCCTTGCCAGTTCCCATGCATGTGCTTTCTCCAAAGCTTGGAGAAACGGTTGCGCATCAATAACTCCTCGAGCTTTCGCGTAAGTCGTCACTGCTGCTTCGTCGAGAGGCAGCAACTGAACGACTAAAGGATAGTTTTCTTCCGAATTGTTTTTGTTCCCAGGCGTGGAGGAGCTAGCGCTTTGTTGAGGAATTCGAGTCCGAACTTCGTGACCATCTGTAGTTGGTAGCCATTCCGTAATGCGAGAGCTGATCACGATTGTCGCTCGGCTCAAAGCGCGGCGCTCCACCAGCCCAACGAAACGGTCTAGAGCTCGATAGAAATCTGTAGCCTGACGGATTTTCGCCTCATCCACTGAATCCAAGAAGAATACTGCCTTTTCGCTAGTCGCCCGCCAATCTACCAAACGCTTTTGGTCGTCATCACCGAGACGGAATTGATCCCCGTCTGTAGCTAGCTCATCCAAGCGCATGTAAAATCGCGAACAGCCGGGAGAGATGAGACTGGCTTGCTGCTTTAATTCATACGTCTTACCACTTCCTGGTTCGCCGAGCACAACGACCAGAGGATGCTCTAGCAATTCATCCCAACTCAGCGCATTGCGCCTCCCAAGCCAATCCGAAGGAGGTGCATAGCTCTGGAGTGCAGATTCTTCCCCTGCTGCCTCCTTTGCCACGGGCGCAAATGTTCTGCGGAGGTCAATATAGTTTGGAGGAGATACCACAGAAGAAGCTAGAGCGGACAAATTATGTGTAAACACTTTTTGGCAATGTTGATTTGAGATCGATGGACCCTGTTCTTAAACTCAAGGAATCGCTTCCTGAACCAAAGACGTCGCTTTCTTACCCAAAGACATCTCTACTTGAACCAAGGAAGGCGCTTCTTTCGCCCAAGACGGCGCTTCTTGACCTAAGGAAATCTTTTCCAAAACCCAAGATGTCGCTTCTGGAACCCAAAATGTCGCTTCTGGAACCCAAGACGTGATGGGTTTGACCCAAAAAGACATTTTTTGAACCCAAGACATCGCTTCTTGAACCCATGAAGCGGCTTGGTTAACCCAAAATGGGCCACATTGGGATTAAACTCCTCTCAAAAATAATAGGGACTTCACATTTTTATGCAGAATTGCGACGCGGTTTTGCTTCGCAAAATTGTTTGCAATTTTATTCCGACTTTCCATCTAAATAGGGTGTGGGTGCGGTCCTCAATTTTGAGAATGTGCCGGGGGTGCGCGGAGTCTGCTTGGTTAGGAACTTGTTGCGGACATGATGCGAGCAATCGAGGCACTCTCCCTCGTTCACCCGGGAGTTTAGAAATAAAGGTTAAGATGATAAATAAAATATCGATCGGGTTCCTGGGATCCGATTCCAATGCAGAGTTAGTCGTTAAAGTGGACACGATCACGTCCGCTCTCACGGGAAATCCGAATTATCCGGCCACGGATTCCGGCATCGCTGAAGTGATCGCGCTGAACACGGAATTCAAGGACGCTATCGTGGCGGCGGCCGATGGCGGCACGGCGTTGACGGCGGCTCGCAATGCGAAGCGCAGTGAGCTGTGCATGCGTGTGCGCACCCTGGCGGCGTATGTGCAGGCCAATGGAAAGAATGACCAGGCGATCCTCATCAGCAGCGGGTTTCCCATGCAGAAGAGCACGCGCACGCCTTCGACGATCCTGCCCGCTCCGGTGTTGCAAAGCATCGGCGCAGGTCCGAATACCGGCACGGTAGTGATGAAGCTGGTGGCGCTCGGTGCCCAGGTCTATAACTGGCGCTGCTTTCTGGCTTCCGATCCTCAGACGAACTTGAGTGTGATGCAAAGCACGTCGGCGACGACGTTGTTTACGGGTTTGACGCCGGGGCAATCGTATTGTTTCCAAGGCAATGCGACCAATGCGGCCGGCACGAGTGACTGGAGTGCGCCGGTGCCTTTGATCGTGACGTAAAGAGCAGTGCCAGCGATAAATCCACGCGGCGCTCTTTCCCAACGGGAGATGGTTTTTCCCGGGAGGAAAGGCGCCGCGTGTTTTTGTTTGGGTAGGGACATGTGTTCAGGTAGGGACATGCGGCCCGCATGTCCGTTGGTTGGACGTATCGGACGAGCGGGCCGCTCGTCCCTACCTTTTTGGGTTGATTTTGTTTCTTTGCATGGGAAAAGATTCCCGCGTGAGTGAATGGCCGCAGCGACGCAGATTGCCGCACGATATTCCTTCTTATATCGATCCCGGCGCGGAGGTTTATTTCATTACGATCAACTGCCGAAAGCGTGGGATGAATCAGCTCTGCATGGCAGGTGTAGGGGAGGCGCTGTTGGAGAGTGCGAGGTTTCGCCAGAAAGCAGGACACTGGCATGCCCACCTCGTGGTGCTGATGCCGGATCACTTGCACGGATTGTTTTCTTTTCCGCAAACCGGGCCCGGTATGCGGCGGACGATCCAGAGTTGGAAAAGTCTGACGGCCAAGACTTGTGGCCTGGAGTGGCAACGTGATTTCTTTGAACATCGGCTGCGTGGCGATGAAAGTCGTGCTGAAAAGAGCGCGTATATTCGAGCGAATCCAGTGCGAGCGGGTTTAGTGGAGGAGGCCAAATTATGGCCATGGATCGTGGAGAGTGAATGTTGGTAGGGACAGGTAGGTTGTTCAGGTAGGGACATGCGGCTCGCATGTCCGTTTGTTCCGGGATCGGACGAGCGGGCCGCTCGTCCCTACCCAATCGGGTTTATCGGACGAGCGAGGCCGCTCGTCCCTACCTTGCTAGTACTTCAGGATTCTACCGAGGAATTGCTGGAGCTGTGGGGTTTGCGGGTGGGAGAAGAGGGATTCGCCGGCGTTGCTTTCGACGATGCGGCCCTCGGCCAGGAAGACGACTTGATCTGCTACTTTCCTAGCGAAGCCCATCTCGTGGGTGACGAGGATGAAATCGCGGCCCTCGTCGCGCAGGGCCTCGATCATTTCCAGGACTTCGGCGGTCATCTCGGGGTCGAGAGCGGAGGTGGGTTCGTCGAAGAAAAGCAATTTGGGTTTGATCGAGATGGCCCGCGCGATCGCCACGCGCTGGCGTTGTCCGCCGGAGAGTTCTGCCGGGCGTTTGTGCGCATGTTTCTCCAACTGGAACCGGGTTAGAAAATCCATCGCGGTGGCATTCGCATCGGCGGTGGAAAGGCCGTGAACTTTCTCCAGCGGCAGGGTGATGTTGGCCAGCGCGGTGAGATGCGGAAAGAGGTTGTAAGCCTGGAAAACGGTGCCGACGGATTTGCGATAACGATGCAACTCCGCTTCGTCGTGACTGAGCGTGACCCTATTGATTTCCACTGTGCCGGTGCTGGGAATTTCGAGTCCGGCAAGGATGCGGAGCAAGGTGGATTTGCCGCCGCCGGAGGGTCCGATGAAGGCGAGCGAATGGATGTCGTCGAAACGCAAGTCGATGCCCGTGAGCACGGGTTGTTCGCCGAAGTTTTTGCCCAGAGCGCGGAGGCTAAGTCTCATAGCGATGTTTCTTTTCGAGCCATTGCGTCCAGAGGGAAATGGGGAGGGTGAGCAGCAAGTAACCGGGTGCCAGCATCAGGTAGCATTCGAGGTTGCTGTAAGTGAGCGAGGCGACGTCGGCGGCGCTTTTGGTGAACTCGATGATGGCGACGGTCGAGAGGAGCGAGGAGTCTTTAATGATCGACGCAAACTGTCCGGCGAGTGGCGGCAGAGTCACGCGAATCGCCTGCGGAATGATGATGTAACGATACGTCTGCCAGCGGTCGAGTCCGATGGCTTTCGCGGATTCGAGTTGGGATTTACCGATGCTTTCGATGCCGGCGCGGAAGACTTCGGCGATGTAGGCTCCGCTGAAAATGGAGAGCGTGAGGATGCCGACGATGAAGCGGTTATTAAGTTGAAAGGCGTTCGCGACGACGTAGAAAAAGATGTAAATCTGCGCCAGCAACGGAGTGCCGCGGATGAGTTCGACGCAGATTTTGGCCATGGCTCTCAACGGGAGAAAATGCGACCGGCCCGCCAGCGCCCAGAGGAATCCCAAGATCGTGCTGCAAACGAGTGATACGGCTGAAACTCGAATGGTAAGCCACCAGCCGCGCCAGAAGATGGCCTGATATTTTACCAGCACTTCGCCCTGCCAGGCGACGAGGCTTTGCTGGAAGGCGTAGTAGAAAAGCAGGGTGAGAACCAGCAGCGCGGCGGCGAAGTTCAAAGCCATCACACCGCCGGAAACGGGGCGTGCGTCTTTAGCCCAAAACCAACTGGTTTTCGTTCCCAACCAACTGGTTTTCGTTCCCAACCAACTCATGACTCCACATTTGCCATGCGATGCAGGCATTGCAGGAGGTAGGGCAGAAGTTGTTTTTTGCGGGAAACAATGCCGTCCAATCGCCAGGCGTGATCGCCGACGTGCGGGAAATCAATCGTGGCCAAATAAGCGGGGTGTCCGCAAACGAGAAGGACGGATTGCTGGGTATTGATGTCGGTGACTAACAAGGCGGCGAAAAGCAGCGCCTTGTTTTTGCAGTCGAGTTCCAGTGCATTGATGAGACCGGCTTGTTTTTCCCGGAGCAGATTGAGGTTGAGTTCCTCGATCTGCGCAACGCTGAAACGCTGTCCGGCCTCGACGTATTCCTTGCAATCGGCGTGGATCACTTTGTCCGAAGTGAGCGAGCGCAACGGCGAGCCGACAGAGAAAATCTGGTCCGCCAGATCCGCAGGCTGAATGCCGACGATGGTGGCGAGTTCCGTTAAAATCTGGCGATCCACCGCGGTCGCGGTCGGCGAGGTGAGATTGAGCGTGTCGGAAATAATGCCCGCCATCAACAAGCCGCCGATGTTAGGCGGAATAGTGATGTTGTTTGTGCGAAAACTTTGCGCGACCAGGGTGCAAGTGGAGCCCACGGGGCTGTTCCAGAAAAGGATCGGCGCATCGGTTTGAAAACTGCCAAGGCGATGGTGGTCGATAACTTCCACGATGGGCACCTGCTCCGCGCCGTGGACGGCCTGCGACATTTCGTTGTGATCGACGAGAATGAGCTGGCGCAGGACGGGTTTCAGGAAGTCGCTCTTGGAAAGAATGCCGACCAGTTTTTCCTCGTGATCCACCACCGGGAACACGAAGGCGTTGCTCGGAGTCGCCAGCTCGCGGGCACGAGTGAGGGTCGTCTCTGGCGTGAAACTTTGAAAGACGCGGTCGAGCATTCGAGTGACCCGGATGCCTCCGCGCGCCAGAAGCAGCGTGGTGGCGGTGTCGTAATGGGAGTTGATGAGCACGACGCCTTTCGCAGCGGCGGCATCGAGGACTTCCTGCGGCACGGAGAAATCGCCCGTGATGACGATGGCGGCGACGCCTTCCGCGATGGCCATTTTTTGCACTTCGTGCCGGTCGCCGACGATGAGGACAATGTGTTGACCACGATAGGTAACGAGGCGCTCCAGAAAGGAATTCGCGCTCATCGCCGCAACCATCAGGAGATATTCGGCCTCTGTGTCATCGACGGAACCGACAGAAACCTGGCCGTCGAACGAGTCGATCATGTCGCGCAGGGAACCTTGGACAATACGACTGGAAGCCGACTCTTCCCGTGGTGGAAACAGGTAATGACTGATCTGAAAACCCGAGAGCAAGCCCATGCAGCGCCCGTCATTATCCAGCACCGGCAGACCGCGCAGGTGCTTCTTTTCAATGGAGTTGACCGCCTGATACACCGAGGCGTTTTCGGACACCGAGACCACATTTCGCACCATCACATCGGCCACCTTCGGCGACACGTCGGAGAAAAACACCGGCGGCTCGAAACCAAACTTTGCCAGCACGTAGTCGATGCGCGCGTTGGTGTTGCCCGCGCGGCCGGCAATGACATCCTCGACTCCAAGCCGCAGCTTCAAATCGGCATAACTCAGGGCCGAGCAGATCGAGTCCATGTCGGGGTTTTTGTGGCCGATAACGATGGTTTGCATGAGGCAGGCTACTCTTTAGGCCAACCCGCCGAACGACGCCATTCAAATTCCGTTGAATAAGCCGCAAGCCAACGCAGTCGATGGTTTTGTGCCCAGCATTGTTCTTGCAGAAGTCTGCTTGGAAATGCGTTAAATTATCATCCCCAATGAAAAAAATCCTCATCACCCTCCTTGTCACTTTGTTTGTCTTCAGCGCGCATCGGGCGCAGGCGGAAGTCACGCTTGATTTCTTCTATGACTCGCTGGCCGACGACGGCGATTGGTTTGAAGCCGACGACTACGGCTACTGCTGGCAACCGCGCGATGTCGGGCCGGATTGGAGCCCTTACACCGATGGTTACTGGACTTACACCGACGCGGGCTGGACGTGGGTTTCCTACGAATCTTTCGGCTGGGCGACGTATCATTATGGACGCTGGGCGAATCTCCGCGACCGCGGCTGGGTCTGGGTGCCCGGCTACGAATGGGGCCCAGCCTGGGTGAGCTGGCGTTCGAGCGATGAATATGTGGGCTGGGCTCCCCTGCCCGCTCGTGCGGTGGTGAGCGTCGGCTTTTCCATCGGCAGCGATGTGGACGAGGATTACGACATCGGGCCGGAGTATTATCATTTTGCCTCGTGCCGCCGTTTCGGGTCGCCTTCGCTCCGGCAGGTGATCGTGAATCGTTCGGAAAACGTGACGATCATCAATCAGACGACGAACATCACGAACATCACCTATCGCGACAACATCGTGTATAACGGTGGCCCCGATTTCGACCGCATCAACCGCCGCAGCGAACGGCCCATCGAGCGGCTGCGCCTGGAGCGGATCACCCGGCTGGATAATTCCCGCGACAACCGTTTTGCCCATCGCGGAAATGGCCGCCTAACGGTGGTTGCGCCAGCGGTCGTTCCCGTCGAACGGCAGCTCCGGCCTCGGAACATCAAGGCCAGTCTCGGACGCGTCCAGACCGAGCACGGGTGGTCGGGAGTGCGCGATCCCAAGCAGGCCGAGCGCATCCGGGCGAAGATTCGCGAGGAAAACAAGGGCCGCACCCGCGGTCCGGTGAATCGCGACAGGTCGGTCGTCCAGGCGTTGCGGACGGAAGCCCGCCGCAAACAAGTGGCGGATTTGCCCGATCGGCAGCCGCCGATGCGTCCGAATAAACGCCCCGACGTGGCGCGTGATGATCGTCAGCCCGTGGTCGATCCGAAGCCGGAGAAAACAGACGCGAACGGACATTCCCAGGCGTTCCGGGAAAATCAGAAAAACAAAGGCAACGCCCAGACTCGCGAGAATCACAATCCACGGCCAGACCCCGGTGCCGCTCCCGACCGCAATGCCGATGAGGCGCGCCAGCGTGAAGCCGCCGCCCGCCGCAGACAGGCCGCTGAGCAGACACCTTCGGGTCGTGGCAATCAGTCCAATGATCAGGAACTAGCCCAACGCGAACGCGAGAAGGCCACGCGCCAGCAAGCTGAACGGACTCGTTCCAATCAGGCCGATGCCCAAGCCCGCGCTGAGCGTGAGCAGCAATTGAAACGTCGCGAGGCCGCCAACGCCTCCCGACAGAATGAAGACGCGGCACGTCAGCAAGCAGCCCGGCGCGCCAGTCAGGACGAGGCCGCGCAAGCTACGAGAGCCCGTGCTCAACGAGAGGAAGCAGCGCAGCAGCGTCAGCAACAAATCCGTCAGCAACAGGCCCAGGAAGTTCGGCGCCAAAGCGCACCGGAGCGTCAAGCTCGTCCTGAAGTCCGGCGCGAAGCCCCGCAACAACGTGAGGCTCGTCCACAGCCCCGTCCGCAAGTGCAACAAAGCCGCGAACGCGCCCCGCAGCCTTCCAGCGACGCCGCGCGCGATGAGCGAAACAAGAAGAAGAAAAAAGACGACGACAATCGCTAACCGACTCGCCAGATAAGACTCAAACTCGGGCTGCGGAGGAAACTTCGCAGCCCGTTTTGTTGCTTCGGGAGCGCACGCGTCCCGCGTGTTCTTTGAGGTGTCTCGCCTCAAAGCTGTTTCAGATGGCCACTGCGTCAAAGCCCTTTCGCGAGACGCAAAAGGGAACACGCGGGACGCGTGCGCTCCCGAAAACTTCCTGACTAACGCTTCAGAACTGTCTTGGCGCTACAACCACACCCACCGCCGCAACCTTTTTTGTTGCGGTTCTGCCACCAGCGGATCGTGAAAATGACGACCGTGAGCGCGACCACCAGCAGAGCGAGAAAAGTTTGCATGTCAGGTTAAAAGTTGGGCCACGAGATCCTCAATGTCGCGTCCGCTGGCGAGGGATTCTTTGCCATCGCGATGCAACACGGCTTCGAGCATCCATTCATTGTCCACCTGATAAGAACGCACTCCCAGCGGCATTTGGCAACCGCCGCCCAGCGCCCTCAGCAATGCCCGCTCCATCGTCACCGATTCCCACGTCGGCAGGTGGTTCAGCGTTTGCAAAATAACCTCGTGCTCCGAAGCCCCAGAGCGGACTTCGATTCCTATCGCCCCCTGCCCGACCGCCGGCAGCGTGACTTCCGGAGTGAGGTTACTCACGTGAAAACAATGCGACTCCGATGTGATTTTTCCCTCGCTGACCAACCCCAGGCGTTCCAGCCCGGCGGCGGCGAGAACAGTGGCGCTCCAATCGGGATTTTCCCCAAGCTTGCGCAGTCGTGTCGCCACGTTTCCGCGAATCTCGACGATTTCCAAGTCCGCCCGGCGCGACTTGAGTTGCAACTGACGACGCGCGCTGCTCGACGCGACTTTGGCTCCCTTCGGCAAGCCCGCAAAACCGCCCGGTACTTTGGAAATCAGCCAGTCGTCCGCATTGGCTCGGGGCAAAACACAGGCGAGTTCCAATCCATTGGGCAGCATCGTCGGCAAATCCTTCAGGCTGTGCACCGCCGCGTCAATTCGGCCATCGAGCAGCGCCTCCTCGAGTTCCTTGGTGAAAAGCCCCTTGTCGAGTTTGCCCGCGGCGTCAGTCAGACTCAAATCCAACCGCTGATCGCCGATCGTCGTGATCTCGCGAACCTCGACCGCGACTTCAGGAAATGCCGCTTTCACCGCCGCCTCGAAGAGTCGGGTTTGAGCGAGAGCGAGGGCGCTATTGCGGGTGCCGATGATGAATGGCCTCATGCTGTTTTCACCGTTTCCACGGGTGCCGATGGAGCATCGGACGCGGGCAGAAACATTCCCCGCTGCCGCGCCCAGGCGACGAATTCCGCGACGTGATGCTCGATGATCCGCTGGCACGCGACCATTTCCTGACGGCGGATTTCCAGTGACTCGCGAGCGATGGCTTCGAGCGAGTCGATGTCGTAAAGATAGACGCCGTCGATGTCGTTGACCGATGGCTCGATGTCGCGTGGCACGGCGATGTCGATGAGAAAAAGCGGACGTTCCGGGCGAGTGCGCATGAGGGCGTCTAGTTGCATCCGAGTGACGACAAAATGCGGCGCGGCCGTCGAGCTGATGAGAATGTCGAGCGTGGCAAATTCCTTTTCCCATTCGTCGAAATGCAGGGCGCGGCCGCCGATTTCCCCCGCCAGAGCGACGGCGCGGTCGTGGCTGCGGTTGGAGACGATCACGCTTTTTACGCCTTTGCTGGCGAGCGCCTTGGCGGTGCGTTCGCTGGTGTCGCCCGCGCCGAGAACCATCACCTGGCAGCCGCCGAGATTCCCAAAAATCTTCTCCGCCAGATCGACGGCCACCGATCCGACTGAGACGCTGCCCCGCGTGATCGCGGTCTGACTCCGCACTTGTTTCGCCACGGAAAACGCCTTTTGGAAAAGCTTGTTCAGCCAGATGGAAGTCGCCTGCGCGTCCACGGCGGTGGCGTAGGCTTTCTTCACTTGGCCGAGGATTTCCGTCTCGCCGACGATCATGGATTCGAGCCCGCTGGCCACGCGAAACAAATGCCGCACGGTGTCCTCGAAGTCATGCTGGTAAATGTGTTCGAGGTCGTTGGCTTCGACCGGTGAGCGGACTTTGAGCACACTGAGCGCGTCAAATTTCCCACTCTCCGACACCACATACCACTCGACGCGATTGCAAGTGGAGAGCGCCACGGCCTCGCACACCGTCGGCAGCCCGAGCGCCTGCTGGAGCGCGGCGGACGTTTGCAGGGGATCGATGGCGAAGCGTTCCCGTGCCTCGACACTGGCCGTCTGATGGCTCACTCCGATGCAAGTCAGATTCATTTCGGAGTGCCTCCCGAAAGCAGGGTCACGCTCCAAAGCGTTGCCAGCACGATGCCAAACGCCACCACCGACGCTGTCGCCAGCCGATGCGGCGCGAGTGCTTTCCAGCCGCGGCCCCAGAGGATCGCGGAATACATCACCCAGATGAAAACGGCCAGGCCGAGTTTCAGTGGATTGGGCAGCGGATGAATGAAAAATCCCGCGCCGATGCCGAGTGTGAGCAGGATGAAGCCCAGAAAGACCAGCCGTCGATTCGCAATCGCCAACTGGCTGACCGGCGGCAGGCGATAGAACAACGACCCGAGCGTATGGCGTTTCAACTGCCGTTCCTGCACGAGATACATCACCCCGGCAACGCCCGCGAGGAGGAACGCGCCACAGGCAATGATCGAAAACGACGCGTGAAACTCGACCCAGGGGTTCACTTTTCCCCGAAGCGCCGCCGGTTGATCGATGGGCAGCAGGAGCGCGATGGTTTGAATGAGAAACACCACCGGCGACGTGAACGCCCCCATCAGCGACAGCCGGTAGGCCGGGCCGACGATCATGTAGATGAGCGTCATCGACCAGCTTACGAAGATAAAGACCTCGAAGAGATTCGTGAGCGGGCAGCGTCCGATGGCCTGGCCGCGCAGATAGAGAAACGTCGTTTGCAGGAGAAACCCGGCGGCGACCGCGACGAAGTTAAAGCGGGTTGGCAGAAACCGTCCGCCGCGCACAGCGATCACCGTGTAGCCGAAGCTCACCAGAAAGCACAGGGTGGAGAGTAAAAGCCAGAGACGATCCATGAATTAAGGGAGGATCAATTTGAAGCGGAGTGGGTGAAAAAACAAGGGAGACCGGGAGAAACCTGAAACTTGAAGGGAGTCCGTTCGTTTTCCTCTTTCAAGTTTCGGGTTTCTAGTTTCAAGTTTCCGCTTTCTCCCATGGACGACATCTCCTTCCTCTACAGCCTCATCCGCAACATCCCCGATTTTCCGCAGCCGGGCATCCAGTTTAAGGACATCACCCCAATCCTCGCCGACCCAAAAGGCTTCCGCACCTCCATCGACCTCTTCGTGGCGAAATGCCGCGAGTCGAACGTGCAAAAGATCGTCGGCATCGACGCGCGCGGCTTCCTCTTTGGCGCAGCCGCCGCCTACGCGCTCGGAGTCGGCTTCATCCCCGTGCGCAAAGCGGGCAAACTCCCCTTCACCCGCCTCAGCCATTCCTACACATTGGAGTACGGGAGCAACGTCATCGAGATGCACGACGACGCCATTCTGCCCGGCGAACGCGTCGCCCTCATCGACGACCTCCTCGCCACCGGCGGCACCGCGGGTGCGGCCTGCAAACTCGTCGCCCAACTCGGCGGCATCGTCGTCGAAGCCATCTTCCTCATCGAACTCACCGCCCTCAACGGCCACGAACAACTCCCCGGCGTCCCCGTGACGACGTTTTTGAAATACTAAGAAACTCCACCTGTTGTCTCTGTCGCCGTCTGCGAGAGGCTAAAACACATCATCCAAAGTCTTCGCCTTGGTGAGCCGGGCTGAAGACGTGTAACGCGGTGCTTGTGGCGCACTTACCTTTCCGCCCGAAACCAAAGGCAATGGGCCTATCTTCTTCGCAGGCTCTTTGAAGTTAAGCACATACTTTCCAGAATCTTTCCAAGGCTCAATCGATGCGATCTCCGCGATGTAGGTGATCGCCGATACGGGAGCGATTTGATACGTCGCCAGATAACGGAGCTTGGGAATCATGCTGGAATGAATGCGGATGGCATACCAGCGATCTTCGCCCAGGAAGGTCTCCTTGAATCCATCCTCTCTGGCAGACACCACCACGGTATCGATCTCCGCGGGGTCAATCGCAGGAGTATTCCCACTTTCCGCCGCCACCGTCACGCTTTGCTTGCTGAGATCATAGAGGAACGGCTCAAACTGATAGATCGCCTCCCCGGTGGCCGAACGGAACCGCACTACTTCCAATGTCTCAACAGGAAAACGCAACGAACTGCGCACAATGCTTTCCAACTCCTCTTCCAGCTCATCGATGATAACCAACGCGTTAAACGCATTGTCGGGGTAAATCATTTGCTCCAGCAGATAGTCGATATTGCTAAACCCATTCGCCGTCGCATAAGCCTCGCATCGCGCCAAGGCTTCCAGGTTCTTCTGCAAGCTTTCGCGCAGGATGCCTTTCATCTTTTGCGGCGAGCTTTTGAAGGAAAGGGAGAAGTTTAAGAGCTGTTGGGCAATGTGCCGGAGTGGATCGTGCCGCGCCAATTCCACTTCCACCAGATAGAGCACAGGCTTGCGGGGGCTGGAGAGGTCGAGCAAATAGGCGTCGGGAATGTTCTGGGTCTTGCCCCGCTCGCCAATCAGCTTCTTCACTTCGAGATAGATGCGACTCTCACCAAAAAGCGCCGTCTTTACCTCGGCGATGGTCGTTTCAAGTTCAGCCTCTTTGTCAAAAGGCCAAGGGTGAAATTGTTGGGTTGGGGTCCAGAGCATGGTGGAAAAGAAAAAATTTATAAAGTTATCTTACGTCCATTCGGAACAGTTCTCGTTGGACCTTCCGCGACCTTGAGGTTGATGTGAATAAATGACCCGCCCCCGTTTCCGTCTGCGGGGAACTCCCGTTGCTTTTCGTCCGGTGGCTCACCTCCTTCATCATCTTCGTGCAGCAGAATCTTTTCGAGTCGTTCTTTTGAAATCTTGTTTTTCTCCTTAACGTATGATGCGGCACTCTCTTTGAGCTGCGGGCTATTAAACGCATCTGCCAAACTCACAAACGGATTGGAAACGAGCGCTAGTTCAGCATGTAGTGCTTCTCTCAGAAGAGCCCTCCCCTCTCGGGCAATCCGAGGAACATCTTTCACAGCAATTATACCGCTTGAGCATCTCAACGCCTCACTCATTGCTCGCAACACCACATCATGGACAATTCTATTCCACGCGAACTCTGTAGAGCTAACTGGATCAACTTTAATCCCAAACTGGCCGGTCATGAGGTCAAACATTGCGCCCCCAAATGATAAATCCTTCTTTGGAGCATCGACATTCAAGGGTTCTGTGACGGTAGATGTATTTAGCATCCAGTTTGGCATTGGGTGTCCATCCATGAACGCCCAATAGCAGAACCCCTTGCTTTTTGCCCCAGGCATCGTGCGGTGTCCGCTCGTGCTATCGGAAAAGTTCGGAAGCGAATAGTTTCCTGAATTTCTAAATCGAAAAGTCGGTGCTTCTTCATAAAGCTTCCGCTGGCGCATTGTCGAAACGCCGGAAGATAAATCGGAACGCTCCACCTTAGCTTGGAGAAAACACGCATTGCCTAATGCTAATTCGCCGTCGTCCCCTTCGTATGTTACCAGCACGAGTAAGTCACATAACTCGCATCCAGGACCTGTAGTTGGTATATCAAAGTCAACTACCGGCCCAGACGCTCCTGCTTTATGGCAGAATACTCCTTTCAGCTCGGCGCTTATATGGTGGCGACTCAAGACTGCATTGAGGGTTTCCTGCATCGTCGGCAGTTGCAGAAAAAAGTTTATGAGTGTCTTCACTTCACCGGGCCGCTTGGCTTGTAAGGGTTCGCTTTTTGAAAGCGCATGATAAAGCGCCTCGTAAAACACTGATTCGATCGCAACTCGAGATGTTAGTAGCGACTCGTGAATTCGTTTCATCTGTGAGGATATTGGTGATGTTGGCATAGTTTTTAAAATGAAAACTTCTCTCCAGTTCGATGCGCACGACCTAGAGTGGCGAGGGTTTCCAAGATTTCAGCAAGGTCTTCGGGTTTGGCGCGGAGGAAGTGTTTGGAGAGTTGGGCGGCGGTGACGGGGGCGGCGGCGAGTTGCAGGGCGCGTTCGACGGCTTGCACGCGTTCGGCCAAGGGTTTGGGCCACGGGGTTTTGCCGACCTTGGTTTTGGCGGTGGCAACGGCGGCGGTGGTGATGGCCAGGCCGGTTTGCGTGGTGGCGCCTTTGGGTGCCTGGTATTCGGGGCGGAGCCAGCGGATTTGGCCGTCGGCTTCCTCGGCGGCGCGTTCGGCGTTGAGAGCGACGAGGCGGGTGAGGATTTCGGCGTCGAGTAGATTGGCAGGCCAACCGTAGGCGGCGGCGACGGCGGCATCGAGTTCGTCGTGGAGTTGGCGGAGGATAGAGACGAGGCCCTGGTCGTGAATGATTTGTTCCTTGGCGGTGAGGGCCCTTCCGGCGCGGAGGGCTTCGAGGACGTTATACATCGCGGTGAGCGAGAGGCCGGGGTGTTGCGTCTGGACACGTTTGCGGTGCGCGTCCAATTCCTCGCCTAATGACCGGATGCGGGCTTTCGTCTCTTCGTCAGCTGCGGGAAAGGGGAAGGGGTTAAAGGTTTCCTGATGCTGATAACGAGTGTCGTTTCCGACTCCTAATCTGCCAGCCATGCTTACTGCCCAAGCTAGATGAATTCGTGACGACAGGACGCCAAGAATCCACGCGTCGTCCGTCACAATCGCGACAACTGAGGTGTCCGGGCGAGTCTCTGCTGATACGAATTGAAAAGTGAACCACTTAGCCGTCCGTGGAACTGCAATATATCTATTCAGGCTGGAGACTGCACCCCTAAGCGCGGGTATAGGTCGGGTGAATAGCCACCAGTTACGTCGGCGCTCTTCCACCGGGTTAACGTCTCGCTCAGGCTTTACTCTCGTGAGAACCCATTGGAAAAGACTTGGGAATCGGCGGCGCACGTCTTCCTGCTCGAAAGGATAGAAGTCGATAACCCGTGCTTTCCGCGACACTTGCGCGAGGTCTCTAGCGATGACGAACGGCTTAACCACCGTCGCCGCTTCCGCATCGGTTCCACAAGCAGCCGAGACTTCTTCCGGTAGTAAGACAAACCCTTGCCCAAGCGGGTACATCCCGGTGAATGCCATACCTTTATTTGCTTTGAGTGCCATTGCAGCTTGGCCGCTGTCACTAAGCTTGAGATCAGCCGCAATGCGTCCAATTATCGCAGCAAAGGCTACCTTGGCCGAACCGTCTTCAAGCGGCTCCTCGACGGTGACCGTACGCAGTTCGCCGGTGAGCTCACCCGCGGCACCCACCGTCATCGCAATCCGGACAGCGGCACCCTCTGCGGTGTCCACCCACGGATGATCAGGAATTGCGAAGATTAGTGATAGCTTCTTGAGATGTGAGTGCACCACTCCCCGATTGAAAATCATCCGAAGGCTGTTCGTGGTGATGAACCCGAACCTGCGGAGCGCGTCGCTTTCGGTGAGCGTCGCTGCTTTCTCCCACCAATACATAACGAAATCCGCAGTTTCCGGGACGCTCGGATACGCTGTACGTAACGCCTCAGTGTAGCCGCTGCCGAGAGCATCGCGCATCCGTTTGTTTCCAATGAAAGGCGGATTGCCGACGACGTAATCCGTCTTAGGCCAACCAGCCGGCCGGGCATTTGGATAGGTGAGAAGGGGGAGGCGTTTTGATTCGTCGGGAACGGGGCGTCCGGTGACGAAGTCGGTTTTTTGGCTCCGCCGGTCCCAGACTGTGATCACTTCGCCCTGCTCGTCACGCGCGGGCTGGGGGTCGCCATCCCATGCGAGAACGGCGTCGCGGCATTGGATGTTGCGAAATTTCTTGAGGACGGGCTCGGCGGGCAACGATTGGCCCCTCGTGCGGAAGTGCCATTGCAGGTAGCCGATCCAGAGGACCAGCTCGGCAAGCGAGGCGGCGCGGGGGTTGAGTTCGATTCCGAGGAATTGATGCGGATCGACGCTGTGGGTGGCGAGATCGAGGAGGAGGTTTTCGCCGAAACCGGCGGCGACATCGAGGACTTCACCTTCCAGACGTTTCAGATGTTCGAGGGCGACGTAGAGGAAGTTTCCCGATCCGCAGGCCGGGTCGAGCACGGTGACTTCGCAGAGTCGGTTATGAAACCCGGTAATCTCAGCTCGCGCCTTGGCGAGTTCGCCGCGTTGGGCATGGACGAGAGCCGCCGCACGAATCGCGTCCCACTCGGCTCGCAGCGGTTCGACGACGGTGGGCAGAACCAGCCGCTCGACGTAGGCGCGCGGCGTGTAGTGGGCACCGAGTTGATGGCGTTCCTCGGGGTTGAGCGCACGCTCGAGCAAGGTGCCGAAGATGGCCGGCTCGACGTCTTTCCATTGTTTGCCCGCTGCCTGGATGAGAATGCCAAGCTGGGTGCCATCCACCGGAAGCACGCTGGCGTCTGCAAAGAGGCCGCCGTTAAAGCGGAGCAGCTTCTTATTGAGAATGACGGAGAAATCCGTGCCCGTCTGCATCTCGGCGAAGAGCTGGCGAAGCTTGGGAACGAATCCCTCCGGCGATGAGCGCAGGCTTTCGAGCAATCCGCGAAAGCTATCCTTGGGCAAAAGCCCCACGTCCTCGGCAAACATGCAAAAGAGGCAGCGGGTGAGAAATTCGGCGACGATGCGCGGC
Organism: Chthoniobacterales bacterium; assembly: GCA_039930045.1. NCBI lineage: Bacteria > Pseudomonadati > Verrucomicrobiota > Spartobacteria > Chthoniobacterales > Chthoniobacterales bacterium. The sequence continues at coordinate 120,555 of JBDSQB010000003.1, forward strand.
GCGTGCCCGGCTTTTTCCAGCGAAGACGCCAGCACGGCCAGATAACCGGCAATCTCGCGGGTGACTTCGGCGCTGACTTTCGAGGGATCGAGCGCGAGCGGTTCCAGCCAGATGCCACGCAGGCGGGCGCGGACTTTCTCATCGCCCAGATCCTCCAACCGCAGGCGAAAGGTGCGCGGGTCGGGAAAGGGCAGGTAGCTTTTCCCCGCTTGGGTAAAGTCGGCGTAAACTTCGATGCTGTGCCCCACATCGACGATGAGCAGAAAGGGCGGGGCGGGTTCCTCGGCGGGCAAGGCACGGGCGTAGCGTTCGGCTTGTCCACGGGCGCGAATCATGGCGTCGTCCCAGGCGTCGCTGCCACGGATGGGGCCGGTTTTCTTTTTGGCAACGGCGGCACCGGAAGCAATGGCAACGAGATCTAGGTCAGTCTGCTCAGCTTTTGGAGCGAAGAATTGCTTGGCCTCCAAGACAAAGCAGCCGCGCCGATAAAGATCGATCCGCCCATCGGAATAAGTGCCCGGTCCGGTGGGAATGCGAACGGGGAACTCGAATGAATAGCCGCCCGCGTGTGAGTTGTCGGGTCGAGGCACGTCGAGCAAGTCGGCCAGACCGATCAGGAACGGCTGTGCATTGGCCCGTTCTGACGCCTCGGCGGCGGACCAATAGGCAATGAACGTGTCGATGGGGGAAGCGCCGTCAGCCATGAGTTGCAACTGTTTGTAGAGGAAAAGCCCGCGTTGTCGAACTTTCCTGATGGAGTGCGGGCATTCTTGTCGAGTTGGCCTGAATTGAGCCGGCGAAACTGTTTCTGACCTAGGGAAGTCTTTCCCTTACCCAGAGAAGTCGCTTCCATAACCCAAGAAGTCGCTTCCATAACCCAAGAAGTCTCTTCCATAACCCAAGAAGTCTCTTCCTTAACCCAAGAAGTCGCTTCGTTAACCCAAGATGTCTCTTCCTTAACCCAAGATGTCGCTTCGTTAACCCAAGATGTCGCTTCATTAACCAAAGAAGTCTCTTCTTTAACCCAGGAAGTCTCTTCTTTAACCAAAGAAGTCTCTTCTTTAACCTAAGATGTCGCTTCGTTAACCTAAGATGTCGCTTCGTTAACCTAAGAAATCATTTCTTTGATCTAGGAAGTCTCTTCCAGAACCAAAGAAGTTTTCGGCGGTCATCGACCGCCGCTACAAGTTTATATCGTTGCGCAGGCTGAGAAACGGCCCGATCACCACCACCGCGAGAATTTCTCCTGAAGCTTTTCAACGAAGGTGGTGCGTTTCGCTGGTGCCAGCAGGTTCGTCCCGCGTAGCAGACTAGTCGTCACCACTTCGGCCACGAGTCCCACGACCATTCCCGCCGCCACGTCGAGCGGCCAGTGCGCGCCTTTCGCCACCCGGCTCCAGCCCATCGCGAGCGATGCCACCCCGCAAGCCGCGCCCGCACCCGGATAGCTGCGCGACAAGGCGCGGCCAAATGCCACGCTGCCCGCCATGTGACCCGACGGAAATGATTGTTCCGGCTTCTGCGGTGAGCCCCCCTCTTCACTTTCGTAGCGGCCCTCGTCCAGCAAGACATGGGGGCGGGTGCGTTTCACCAGTCGTTTTGTGAGGCTTTCGCCCGCATCCGCAGCCGCCACCGCTGCGAGCAGCGTCACTCCGGTTTCGCTCAACCGCCGATTCCTCGTGCAGATTCCCCAGAGCAATAATGCGGTGGAGATGGCATAGAGCGGACCCTGATCCCCGATCTGGCTCGCCTCGCCTGCCGCTTTTATCGCAGGTTCATCGCGACGGGAGGCTAACTTGGCTCCCAACGCGACATCCGCCGTCTCAAGTTTTGTGGCAAAATCCATACCTTGAAATCGTCTCCCGCCGTCGTCTGGTCCTAAGAGGGCGTCTAAAAATTTCCGCAACAGGTAGGGACATGCGGCCTCGCATGTCCTTGGACCGCACGGTGCAGACGAGCGGGCCGCTCGTCCCTACCCATCGAGCGGAAGCCAAAGTGACTTTTGCGACGCCCTCTAAGTTCCGCATCCAAGAGGATGTGCCCGACATTGCCCCATTAGGTCGGCCTATCTATAGCCATTCGAGTTGCGGTCGAATCAGGTCCATGGGACCGGCATTAACCGCCCCGCACAACTAGACCAGCACGTGGCCGGGAGTGCCATGTCCATGACGACTAGATGCGGGGGTTCTCGCCTTTGTCTGGAGGGCGCGGGACTTAGGCACGAATGTTATTTGAGGTCTTCTTCGTAGTGGTAAGTTCCAGCCGCGACAGTCTCGGGCGCTCGATTACCAGGGAATGCGATGGTGGCGGTGGTGTTGGGCGGAACGACGATGTCCATGGCGACTTTGCCGCTTTTCTTCGTCCAGGCGCTGGAGGCTTTGCCGTAGGGTGTGTCGAGTTCGGCGCGGGCTGAGTCGAGTTGCATTCCAATGAGAGGCCGGACGAAAAAGTGTTTGAAGCCCGGATTTGCGGGATCGACCGTTAGACCGGCGACGCGTTCCATCATCCATTGGCCGATGGCTCCGTAGGCGTAGTGGTTGAAGGAATTCATGCTCACGGGGCCGAAGCCCTTATCTTTGGTATAGCTGTTCCAGCGCTCCCACATGGTCGTTGCCCCTTGGTTGATGGGATAGAACCACGACGGGTACGTTTCCTGAAACAACAGCTTATAGGCGAGGTCGCCATGCCCTGTGTCGTCCAAGACCTTGGCGAGGTAAGGAGTGCCCAAAAAGCCCGTGCGCAAATGATCTCCCGCTTCGCCCACGAGACGGGCGAGGTTGGCACCTGCTTTTTCCCTGGCTTCGGCAGGAACCAAGTTGAAGGCAAGCGCCAGCACATAGGCGGTCTGGGTCTCGGGAGCATTCTGCAATTTGCCCTCGGCATCGAAATACTGCTTTTGAAACGCCTGCCTCACAGCGGCCGCTTCCTCGGCATAGCGAGTGGCGTCGGCGTCGCGTTTCAGCACACGGGCGGCGTCGGCCAGTATCTGCGCATCGTGTGCATAAAAAGCGGTTCCGAGAAATGCGAAGGGCGTGTCGCCTTTCATGTTTTCCGTATAAGGCTGAAGCCAGTCGCCATATCCTTGGATCTTATCGGTGATGCCATTAACGGATTCCTTGCGATACCAACCGACGAGTTTTTCCATCATGTCGAAGTTGTCGGCCAGCACCCGCCAATCGCCTGTGCGCACGTACACTTCCCAGGGAATAATCGTGGCCGCCTCCATCCAGCCGGGGCTGCCCGTGGAGCCGACGATCTCGGGCACCACATCGGGAATCCGGCCGTCGGGCAACTGATCGTCGCGCAGGGATCCGAGCCAGCTCTTGAAAAAGGCGAGGCAGTCGTAGTTTAGCATCGCGGTGGGACAAAACGCCTGGGCATCGCCGGTCCAGCCGAGACGCTCGTCGCGCTGCGGACAATCGGTGGGGATGTCGAGCGAGTTTCCCCGCCAGCCCCAAGTGATGTTGCTTTGCAACTGGTTGAGCTTGGCGTGGGAGGATTCAAATTTTCCAATTCGAGTTAGATCAGAATGGAGCACAACGCCAGTCACCCAATCCTTTTGCGGGTGGACGCCGGCAGGGAGACCGGAGAGTTCCACGTAACGGAAGCCATGGAAGGTGAAGTGCGGCTGCCATTCGATGATGCCGTTCGTAGCTGCGGTGTAGGAGTCTGTGGATTTGGCGCTCCGATAGTTGGCGGTGTAAGGCGTGCCGTCGGCCAGAAGCATTTCCGCAAAGCGAATCTGGATTGTTTGATCCTTTGCCACCGGAAGTTTGATGCGTGCCCAGCCGACCATGTTCTGGCCAAGATCAAAAATGAAGTGACCCGGCACCGGCTCCGTGATGGCCTGCACGGCGAGTGTTTCCTTCTCCCGCACAGGCGCAAAGGGCTTCGGGGTGAGCTGTTCCTTGCCGAGATCGGCTTCCGTCACGACAGGTTTCCAATCCGTGATCACTTTCCGCGCATCGTAGTCTTCGCCATCATAAAGGCTGGACGACACGATGGGGCCGGCATGGCTGCCTTCCCATTTTTCATCCGAGGGAATGATGTCGCTGGAGCCATCCTGATACGTCACTTCCAACTGCAGCAACAACTCGGGTATTTCTCCGTAACGTCCATTGGGCTTGCGGCTATCGTAGCCAATGCGCCCCGCATACCAGCCCTTGCCGAGCAGAGCCTGGATCGTGTTGTCTCCTTGGCGTAGTTGACGGGTGACATCGTAAGTCAGGGTATCGAGACGCTTGGCATAAGACGTCCAGCCATTGGCAAAGTGGTCACTACCGACTTTCTCGCCATTGAGTTCGAGTTCAAACAACCCGCGCGCCGTCACATAGACTCGCGCCCGCGCCACGGCCTTGTTTACGGGAAAACTCCGGCGCAGCACGCCGACTGACTCGGCCACGTGCTGGACAGGTAGCAGGGACACCACTTTTTTCTCATCGTAAACGCCGGCTCTTTCCTCACCATTGATCGTGTAGTTCAGTCTTAGTTCCTTCACTTCATGGGGAGCGGGATCGCTGCCCAACGTCTCATTGCCAACGGTAAACGCGCCCGGTTGCTTCTGGACTATATCGGTAACATCCCGAGCTAGTTCGGGATGTGCCTTGGAGCGATAAATAGCCCTGGCCACTTTGCATTCCACTTGGGGCACTTGTGGCATATCCACGGGCCGAATCCAGTGGGCTTTCCAATCCAGCGCAGAAAGCAATCCCATCTCGAAATGAGCGAACTCGCTCTGGCTGGACTCATGGCCATTTTCGTCGCGAAAACTCACCCTCCATTCGACTTGCTGGCGCGAGTTCAACGGGGCTCCGCCGTAGGGAACAAACGACGATTGGTCGGAGTTCACCCACCCACTATCCCAAGTTTTGTCCCCTGCTCTCGCCTCGATATGGTAAGCCGTTTGTTTTTTGACACCGTCCGGCAATTGCCACGAGAAGACCGGCTTGCAATCGTGGAAACCCAGCGGGTTCACAAATCCCTCGCCGACTGTGAGCGAATGGGCTGGCTCTCCAGAGGCTTGGAGGGAAGCCATAACCAACGCTGCCATGCTGAAGAATAGGAATTTTAGTTCAAAGGGGGGATATTTCATTCTTGGTTGGTAGAGCAGAAAAGCCGGAGGAAGGCAACGCAGTTCACTTCCATACCCTTCAGACTGCCACCATAACCGGATCGGGAAGCTTAGGCGGATTGGAGGGATTTCACAGGAACAGCAGGCGGGTAAAATCCTCGGCGGTGGGGATGGCGGGACGATAGCCGATGAGGCTGGCCAGACGGTCGTTATTGCCGATGCAGCAACGAACGTCGGACGCAGAAGCGGAAGGGGTTTCGATAATGGGATGCTTTCCCTGCGCGAGGATCTCGACGATTTCCCGCAGGTTCCAGCCGTGGCCGCTGCAGAGGTTGATGATTTTTTCGTTGCCATCTGTTTGGGCGAGTCGGGCGAGGACTTGCATGGCGATGTCGGCGTGGAGGAAATCTCGAATTCGGTCGAGCGGGCCGGTGCGGATGACTTCGTTTCCCAATTGTGCGAGCACGGCACCAGGCATGAGTCGAATGGACATGTCGGCGGCGAAAACGTTGAAAAGCCGGACGACAGTGACTCGTAACTGGGAGTGGCGAGCCATCTCTGTGACGCGAAGTTTGCTCCGACCGTAGGCGCTGACGGGTTGGGCAATTTCTGCCTCTGATATAGGTTGTCGTTCATTTGGGACGAGTCCGTATTCCGCCACGCTGCCAAGCAGAAAAAGCGGGATGTCGTTCCACGCCAGATCGGTCAAGGCTTGCATAAGAGCCAGGGTCGGATGCCAATGAGCCGCGTCGAAAGCAGCTTCATCGGGTGCATGAAAAGTGCCCATGAGATGAAAAATGACTGTGGGCTGCGAATCGACTAAGTGTGTCTTCCAATTGACTGGCTGGGTGGCGTCGCCAAGTTCGGTGCGCCCAATGCTTGTCACGGAGAAGCCTTCGTTGCGCAGTTGGGCCTGGAGTTTCCGCCCCAGAAAGCCACTGCCACCGGTCACCACGGCTCGTTTCACGTTTCTAAAGGGAGAAATTCGTGGCGGTATTCCGCGAACCATTCGTTCGCCAACAGGTGATCTTCGGGACGGCCGATATCGAGCCAACGACAGGCTTGGGAATGGCAGCGGACGTTCGCTCCCGCGTCGTGCAGGCGCAAAATGAGCGCGGGCATGTCGAGCGGCTCGCCGGGCTTGAGATGCGGCAGGAGGGCGGTGCGTCGAAAGGCGTAGCAACCCATGCTCACGACGAAGGTTTGCACGGGTTTTTCGTGGTAACCGATGAGCAGCCCGGTGTTGTCCTGCTCAATGACTCCGAACTCGGATTTCATTTCGCGCGGAAAGACGGAAACCGTGGCGTCGGCCTGCGTCTCCCGATGGGCTTGGAGCAATTTTGCGAAGTTGAGCGTAGTCAGCAAATCGCCGTTCAGCACCAGGAAATCTTCACCCAATTCGGGCAGGGCAGTAGTCAGTGGACCTGCGGTGCCAAGCGGCTGATTTTCGCGTAGATAGCGAATGGAAACTCCGAAAGCGGTCCCGTCTTGGAAAAAAGCCTCGATCAGCGAGCCTAGATGGCCGATAGCGACTAATATCTCTGTAACTCCGCTGGCGCGAAGCTGGCGCACGAGGAGTTCCATCACTGGCATATCGCCAATCGGCATGAGCGGCTTTGGAATGATCGTCGTGTAGGGCAGGAGCCGGGTGCCTTTGCCGCCGGCGAGCAGGAGAGCTTGCATGGGTTTAGACAGCGTAGCGACTCGCGTCGGCGAGCGCGGGTTGAGTGCGAAGAAAAGAAATCACGCGGTCGATTCCGTCACTGAGGCTGATTTGCGGAGTCCAGGCAAGACGTTCGCGGGCAAGGCGGTTGTCGGATTCCAAATCCAAAACTTCGCTGCCTTCAGGGCGCAGGCGATCAGAGGAAAGGACAATGGGTTTTTCGAGGTTCATGCGTTCGAGGATGAGTTTCGCCAGATCGCCGATGGCGATGCGTTTACCGACGCCGAGGTTGCAAATCAACCCATCGATGTCGGGCACGAGCCCCGCCCGGAGCAACCCGTCGCAAGTGTCGGTGACGAAAGTGAGATCGCGGGTGGTGGTCAGATTTCCCAAGCGAATTTCCGGGCTGTGCAACGCTTGAGAAATAATGCTGGGAATGATCGCCCGCGCTGATTGGCGAGGCCCGTAAGTGTTAAAAGGACGAACCGTGACGGCGGGTAGGCCGAAGGAGCAAACGTAACTTTCGGTGAGCTTCTCGGCGGCGATTTTCGAGGCGGAATAGGGCGACTGGCCTTGCAATGGGTGCGTTTCGTCAATTGGCACGCGTTGCGCCGAGCCATAAACTTCCGAGGTGCTGGTGATAACGAGCCTCTGAATCTGGGCACGGCGGGCGGCTTCGAGGACGTTGAAAGTGCCTTCTATGTTAGAACGCAAATAACTTCGGGGCGCGTGATAGGAGTAAGGAATGCCTATGAGAGCCGCAAGATGGAAGACAGCGGTGCAGTTTTCAAACATCCGTTGCAAGGATTCCGAGTCCTCGATATTTCCGGCGACAATTTCGATTTGCGAGAGAATATCGGGCGGTAAAAAAGCCAGGTTTCCGATGCTGCCGTGAGACGAATAACGAATCAGCGCCCTAACATTTGCGCCCGCGCGAACGAGTGATTCGCAAAGGTGGCTTCCAATAAAACCGCCCGCGCCCGTAACCAAGACTTGGGCTCCGGCAAACTCGGGATTGGCGGCAGAGGGAAGTGGGCTTGACATGGTGAATGCAGAAATTTATAGGCATTCGGGGTGTCGCCAGCAAGCCAGCAACCTGTATTACCTGCTGCGACCTTGTGTCTGTCTCTTTCTGGGCGTGCCTGGGCATGGCCGATGACGGCGCGTTTTCTGGAACAGCAAACTTTCTCTCACTCGGAAATCCGTTTGCGGATTCTGACGACTTCGCAGGACTCCGCCTTTCAAAAAACAGTGCGCGAATGGCTGGCCGCTTGCGATTACCCGAAGCCCGATTTCGAGGTTGTGAATTTTGCCCCCGCCGGGTTGGCGGATCGGCATCGCCCCCACCACAGTGACGCTGTGCGAGATGTCTGCTCGCGAATTTATGCCCGATTTGCTGAGAAGATCACGACTCGCCTTGTTTTTACCTTGGAGGACGACGTTTTGCCTCCGGTGGATGTCTATTCGCGACTTGAAAAATGGGTGCGAGACGATGTCGTTAGCGCGTCGGCGTTGTATCTTGGACGTTACGTAGCCGACCCGATTGCCTGGGATTGGAATGCAGAAGGAAAACCCGTCACCTGTGTACCAGGAAACGGAATGCAAAACGTGGGGGGGCACGGGATGGGCGCGGCGGTAATTGCGGGCGAGATTTTCCAGTCGGAGCGCTTCCATGCCGGATTGCCGCATTACGATTTTGATTACAATTTTTTCCATCGCCTGGTCTTGGAGGAAAAAAAACAGGCATTGCTAGATGTCGATTGCCTCTGTCGCCATTATTCAACTGAGGGCCAATGGATTCAAACTCCAGAAACCGCTCTATCCCTACGATTGCTTTCGGGAGTAAAAACACCACTCTCCATCGTTCATCTCAATGCCTACGATCATCACGGTGGAGTGGAACGACTGGCCAACGACCTTCTTGTTACTCAGAGAAAAGCGGGCCATCGCAGCGAGATGCTCGTGGGTCGCAAGATCGTGCCAGATTCCACTGCAATTTTGTTCCCTCGACAAGCGGATGTGGCCCGTCGCGAGCGCTTGCGGGCCGAAGGTTGGCCGGACTACGAATACCTAGGGAGCCATCGTCTGCCCGAACATCCGGCGGTGTGCGAGGCGGAATTGATCCATCTGCACAATATACAGGGTGGGTATTTTAACCCATTTTCGCTGATCGCGCTGTCGCAGAGTCGTCCGCTCGTCTGGTCGATCCACGACATGCAGCCGCTAACCGGTTACTGCTCGCACGCGCTCTCCTGCCGTCGCTGGCAAATCGGTTGCGGAGAATGCCCCGACCTCACTTTGCCGGGTCCACCGCTTCCTTTCGACAACACCGCCGCTCTTTGGCGCGATAAAAAACTCATCGCCGACAACAGCCGCCTCTGGATCGTCGGCGCATCGGATTGGATGGTAGGTAACCTGAAACGCAGCCTGCTTTCAGAGCATCCGATTTACAAAATCCCCAATGGCATCCATACGAAAGTCTTTCACCCCACGGATCGGCTCGAAATGCGCGCAAAGCTGGGTCTGCCCGCCGATGCGCTCATCGTCGGCAGTCTGGCGCGCTCCGGTGTGCTGGCGCATCCTTGGAAAGGTGGTCCCCATGCCCGCGTCGTGCTCGATGCCTTGCGTTTGGAATATCCAGAATTGATCTATCTCAACCTCGGCTCCACGCAGGCCACAGGTGAACCGTGGATTCGCGATATTGCCCCAGCCACCGATGAAAGTCTCCGCGAACATCTCGGTGCGCTCGATTTTTTTCTCCATCCATCGATCGCCGACACCGCTCCGCTCGCCGTTCTGGAAGCTCTGGCCTGCGGATTGCCCGTGGCGGCTTTTCACATCGGCGGCATACCCGACATGGTGCGTCCAAACGTGGAAGGTTTCCTCGCTCCCGAGGGTGACACCGCCGCGCTTGTCGAAATTGCGCAGGTGCTGGCTCGCGACCCGGAACTCCGCCATCGCCTGGGTGCCTCGTCACGGGAACGCGCCACGACTGTCTTCGACGTGCAACACATGGCCGATGGCTACGAACGGCTCTACCACGAAGTCATCGTGGCGCATGCAGGAAAAAAACTGCCCCGTCATACCGCCATCAATCCGCCTAATGTGAGCCAAAAGTCCGTCTCTAAAAAAGCGGATGCCAAGTTGCAGGAGGTGGTTAAAAAACTACGATCAGAACGGAAAAAGGACGAAAAACAACAGCGTCAACTCGTCCGGCATCCTTGGGTGCGCCTCGGCAGATCGCTCCACATTTTTCCTGGTTCCATTCGTAAATGGCTAAAGCAACGGAATGCCGAATTCTTTCCCAAAGTCAAACCCGTCCCGGCCAATCAGCGCGTCCTCGGTGTTTACCTGCGCACCCCCGCGTTATGGGAAAAATATCCCCTCGCCTTGCTCGATGTCGCCGACAAACCCTTCCATCGCTGGCTTGAAACCGCTAGCCAGAAGCATTACGCCTTTACCGAATTGGAGATCGCCGCGTTTCAGCAGGAAACTGCCGCTCATCCTGTCGAGCGCCTCGTTTTCACCTACCTCATCCAGGCCGACTGGCAAAAGCTTTACCCCCAAGCCCTTCAATCCGTCGGCGCAACCGCGTTTCTGCAATGGATCGATGCTCAGAAAATCACCGCTCCGCCCCTTTCCGCGTTCCTCTCCGAAGCCGTTCGATGGCAGAGTGCCGCCGCGAGCCATTTTCTCGACAAATCGGAGCCCATCCAACCTGATTCTCGCGGCATCAACGTCCTCGGCCACTTCTGTTATCCCTCCGGCCTGGGCGAAGTCACCAACCAGACAGTTCGCCTCGCCCGTTTTGCGGGTTATGCCGTCAGTTGCCGCGATATTCCTGTTCGAGAAAAACCCTCCTTGCTCGATCGTCGCGCCTATCTCGGCCTCGAGATTTACCCCACCAGCATCATCCAACTCACCCCCAACTCTTTTTACGAAACCGCTTACGAACGTGCCGGATTGCATCGCGCCCCCGGCATTCGTCGTATTGGAGTCGTTTCTTGGGAACTCCCCAATCTCCCGTGGCCCTGGCTGGCGCAGCCTAACTGGCTCGACGAAATTTGGGCACCCACCCGGTTTATCAAAGACACCCTCGAACGCGCCGGAGTCGCCAACACCCATTTTGTTCTGCCAAGTGTAAATCTCTCTCCATTTACCCCACTTCGCCGCAGCGATTTCGGATTCGCCGAGAAGGAGTTTCTCTTCCTCTTCATGTTCGACATTAGCAGCTCACTGGGTCGCAAAAATCCGTTGGGCCTCATTCACGCTTTTCGGCTCGCCTTTCCCAAGAAAAATACCGGCCCTCGACTCGTTATCAAAGTTTCCCATGGCAGTAGCGACCCGCTCGGACTCGAAAAACTCCGCCAAGCCGCCAGCGAAAACAATGTCATCCTCATCGACGAGGTGATGACCCGTGAACGCTCCTATGCCCTCCTCGACCTTGCGGACGCCTACATTTCCCTGCATCGCAGCGAAGGCTTTGGCCTCAGCCTCGCCGAAGCCATGCTGCTGGGAAAACCCGTCATCGCCACCAACTATTCCGGCAACCTCGATTTCATGAATTCCGGCAACAGTCTGCTCGTGGATAGCCTCGGACTCATCGAAGTCGGGCAAGATGCGCAACCCAATTACCCGAGCCAGGGCCGTTGGGCGGACCCCGACTTGGAACAAGCCGCCGCCCATCTACGCTGGGTGGTTGAAAACCGTGAGGCTGCCAATGCTCTCGGAAAAAAAGCCCGCATTGAGACGCGGTCGCTGCTTACGCTCTCCGCCGGTGCCGCCCGATTGCACGAACAACTAGCTAGAGCCGCCACCTAGAAATCCATTTTTCCCATCCCCCTCGGATCAGTCCCTTTTTCTGTTCCGGCTTAGTTAGATCGCGTTTCTGGGCTTTGGTTTTCCACTTCTCCGCCCTGGCTTTTTCTTTTTGTAACGAAGCCAGCGCAACCACCAAATCCTGTTCTGTTTTTTCCGAGAATTGATTCCTCACCTCTGTGTGTGGAATCAGTTTCAGCAAAGCCTCCGGGGAGGGAATGATTTCAATGGCTTCCAGCCAGCCGTCGAGCGTTTTGCGCGGTGGCAGACACATGCCTAACTGCAAAGGCGGCAATGGTCCATTTGAACAAAGCGCCAGGCAAAAAACCGCCTCACCTGGTCCTAACGTGAAAGGCATCGAGTCATAATCCGCAGTTAAAACACCTCTGCTTGAACCCTCTGGAGCAGCACTACTTTCCAGCCACGAACCTGCCACGTAACGCTGACCTGCCATGCACACATTTTGAAAATGATCTTTCAGTAAATCATGAAACTCCGACCGAGTTAGCTCCCGCAAGTGATGCGGATTTTTCAGTCCGGCACGATCAGAATATTCCGACTTGTCGGGCGTGGACATTAGTAACAAACCATCCTTCGCCAGCACCCGGCGGATCTCATGGAGAAAGCTCTCGTGATCCAGTAAATGCTCAATCGTCTCAAAGCTAACCACCACGTCCACCGAGGCGTCGGGAAGAGGAATCGCAGTCGCTCTGCCTTCGAGAAAAGTCAGATTGGGACGTTCATAAAGTTCCCGGGCCCGAACCACGGTTTCCGGCGAAATATCCACCCCGGTGACCTGCATGGCCTCCCCTGCCAGCAGCGCACTGCCATAGCCGTCGCCGCTGGCTATATCGAGCACCCGACGACCCGAGCAGAGCGGCAGGGCAGTCGAATAGCGATGCAAATGCTCCGTACTAACCCGCAAACCCGGCGGCAGGCTTCTCACCAGCCGTTCGCCTGAAAATTCAACTGCATCCCGCTTTGTTTTTGGCAAGGTTTTTTTTATCGCGTCGTCATGATCGGCGGGATCTAACATCGTATATCCAAACAACTCGAAGTCGGCGGCAAACAGTCGGTTGATCTTCTCAATCGAACGCGCATTCATCCGATCTACATAGCGGTATGCGGAAACATGGCCGCCAGTCTCCAGTTCCTCGACATTAGCATTTAGTTTCGGCACATCCGTCAGCTCGTTTTTGGTTAGAAAGGTTTGGAAGTCGTCCTCGAAGTTTTCCACCTTGCCGATGAAATCCACGGCTTGCCGACCGGCGATGTGCGTCCAGTAATGCGCGGGATGCAGCAGAAAACTGGTGTTCCGTCCCAGTTCGAAAATCTGCTCCTCTGTCACGCTATTTAGCCAGCGATCAAACTGGAAGTTGGCCCTTTGCAGTTGCAGAAAATTTTCCCCTATTTGTTTCATCACCAAATCGCGAATCCACGGTTCGGGAAAAGTCATGGCGGGTTGCGCACGAATGTCTTTTTGTAACTGGCGAAATCCCGAATAGACCCGGTCGTAGGGGTTGCGCACGAACGCCGTAATCGGATAACCCAGTGCGCTTTCCGGCAGACTGGCAAATTCCACGCGGGTAATGTGCTGGTTGGCCAGACGATTAAGGTAAGGATTAAAATAAAAAAAAGCGGCGTAGGGGCTCTCGTTGTAAGACGCCAAACGCACCGTAGCCGACTGGCTCGCTGTCTTCCATGGGAGTAAGAAAACAAATCGTTTCCGATGAGAAAGGATCATCGCGAAAGTCTAGTCAAACCACAGCGCATTTGGCGATGCGAAAGCCGTTTGGTGTCGTCGGTCATTTATGGGAAGTATCCCGCGATAATGCGGGAAATGGATTCCTCAATCGTCTCAATGTTAGTGTGGAGGATCAGCTCACAATTCTCCGGCTCCTCATACGGGGCGTCTATCCCTGTGAACTGCTGGATCTCACCGGCACGGGCTTTTTTGTAGAGATTCTTGGGATCGCGCTCCTCGCACACACTCAGAGGAGCATTAACGTAAATCTCAATGAACCGACTGCCGCTGTCAGTAATGATCTTCCTAGCTCGCCCGCGATCGATTCGATACGGAGAGATGAGAGCGACAATCGTAATAACGCCCGCATCCGCCATCAACGCCGCCATCTCGGACACCCTGCGAATGTTCTCTACGCGGCCCTCGGGCGAGAAGTCGAGGTCCGAACTCAATCCACACCTGATGTTGTCTCCGTCGAGCACGTAGGCATGCATCTTACGCTGGGACAATATGCGTTGCAGTGCGTGGGCCAAGGTCGATTTACCCGATGCGGACAGTCCGGTCAGCCAGATCACCGAGCCATTATTGGACCATTGTGTTTGCTGCATTGAATTAGGATCTGTCTGTTTGAACTTGGCCCAAACTCCATCGGTGGAAAGCAGATGCCGACGCTATGGTTTATGTCAGAACGCACACGCTCCCGGACAAAAGAGTCTGCGATGTTTCTAGGCCAACACGGGATTGGGGGTGCCTGGGATGATGGATTTTCCTTTGGAGGCGGCGTTGCGTTCTCGGTCGTGGGTGTGGTCTTTGGCTAGCACAACGTAGATGGCAGGCACCACGAAGAGAGTAAACAATGTCCCGATGATCATGCCGCTGACTAACATGATACCGATGCTGTTGCGTGCACCAGCTCCAGGGCCGCGGGCAAGAACGAGCGGGAAGTGTCCGACGACGGTGGCGACGGAGGTCATGAGGATCGGGCGGAGACGGGTGCCGGCGGCTTCGATGGCGGCGCGGAGTTTATCCATCCCCTCCTCTTGCAGCTTGTTGGCGAATTCGACGATGAGGATGCCGTTTTTCGAGACAAGTCCGACCAGGGTGATGAGGCCGACTTTGCTGTAGATGTTGATCGTGGTGAAGCCGAGATGCGAGAAGAGCAGCGCACCGGCGACGGCGAGCGGCACCGAGCCGAGTAAGATAATAATCGGGTCGGTGAAGTTGTTAAACTGCACGGCCAAAACCAAGAAGATGAGGATGACGGCGAGGATGAGAGTGTAAACGAAGGTGTTTGCCTCCTTGCGCAACTGGCGCGATGAACCCGCGTAGTCGATGACGTAGTTTTTCGGCAGTATCTCGGCGGCTTTGGCTTCGAGGACTTTGAGGGCCATGTCGGGCGTAATGCCGGGTGGGAGCACTCCCTGTATCTTGGCGGAGTTGAGCTGCTGGAAGCGGTTCAAGGCGCGCGGTTCGGTGGTGGTGCGGGTGGTGGCAAAGGTGGAAACCTGCACGAGCTTGCCGCCGGGGCCGCTAACGTAGAGATCTTTCAGTTGATCGGCATTCAGCCGCTCGGTGCGCTTGATCTGCGGGATAACTTTGTAACTCCGGCCTTGAATGGAAAAGCGGTTCACGTAGTTGCCACCTAACATGGTGCCGAGGTCGGCTCCGACTTGTTGTAGATTGAGCCCGAGTGAGGCGACTTTATCGCGGTCGAAAACGATTTCCGTTTGAGGCTGATCATATTTCAAATCCGTGTCGGCAAAGATGAAGATGTGACTCTCAAACGCGGCCTGCACGAGCTTGTTGGCAAACTCCAGGAGTTCCTTGGGTTCGGCGGTCGAAGCAATGACGAAATCGACCGGAAAATCACTACCGCCGGGAAGAGGTTCGGGTGTGGTGGCAATCAGACGAATGCCGGGAATGGTGGAACCCGCGAAGAAAGCTTCACCGGCGAGTTCCTTGGTCGTCTTGGTGCGTTCCTTGAAGGGCTTGGTAATCATGCCGGAAAAGCCGCCTGTCGGGTTCGTAATCTGGAATGTTGTGGCCGCTTCTGGAAACGAGAGAAACAGCTTGTTAGCCAGCTCCGTGTAGAGCGTCGTCTGCTCGATGGTCGAGTTAGGAGCGGCTTGCACGATGCCGAAGACCACGCCCTGATCCTCAGTGGGAGCTAGTTCTTCCAGTGAAAACATCCAGAGTGGGATGATGAGAATGGAGAACGCGATCCAGACGAAAAGCGTAACGGGCCGGTATTTCAACGTGCCATCGAGCCAGCGCAAATAAGTGCGGCGAACGGAGTCGAACCGCTTGTTCACCCAACCAGCGAAACCTTTATGCGAATCGCCTTCGCGCAGCATGACGGAGGACATCATGGGCGACAACGTAAGCGCGACGACGCCGGAAACGACAACCGCTCCAGCCAGAGTGAAAGCGAATTCGCGGAAGAGCGTTCCGGTGAGTCCGCCCTGAATGCCGATCGGCGCATAGACAGCGGCGAGGGTGATCGTCATGGCGATGATCGGACCGAAGAGTTCGCGCGCGCTGAGGATGGCGGCGTTGAAAGGAGTCATGCCCGCCTGCAAATGGCGCTCGACGTTTTCCACAACAACGATGGCGTCATCGACGACCAAGCCGACTGCAAGCACGATGGCTAGAATAGTGAGCAAGTTGATCGTGAAACCGAAAAGAAACATTAGGAAAACCGCGCCGATGAGTGAGATCGGAATGGCGACAATCGGGATGATGACGGACCGAATCGAACCGAGGAAAAGGAAGATGACGACGATGACGATGAAGAGCGTTTCGCTGAGCGTCTTGAAGACTTCATGCAACGCGTCGTTGATGTATTCCGTGCCGTCGTAACCAATGCCGACTTTCATTCCATAAGGCAGCGCCGCCTCGATGTCGGGGAGGATTTTTCTAACATCCTTGATGACGTCGATGGAATTGGCCGTGGGCAAAACCCAGATACCCATGAAAGTCGCGGTCTGGCCGCCAAACCGCACGTCGGTGGTGTAATCTTCCGCGCCGAGAACGACTTCGGCGATGTCTTTGAGACGAACGATGGCGCCGTTTTCCTGACGAATGACGAGCTGCTCAAACTCGGCTTTGTTGTTGAGGTTGGTATTGGCGACGAGATTCACAGCGATCATCGAGCCTTTGGTCGCGCCGATGGCGGAGAGATAATTGTTCGCCTGCAAGGCTTTGCTAACCTCGACGGGTGTGATGTTCAGCGCCGCCATTTGGTCGGTCTTCAACCAGATGCGCATCGCGAAGGTGCGGGCTCCTAATATGTCGGCGCGCTGCACGCCCTTAATGGCGGCAATCTTCGGTTGAACGACGCGAGTTAGATAGTCGGTGATCTGATTTTGATCGTAGTCTTTCGAGAAGAAACTGAGATACATCGAAGCGAAACGTCCGTCGCTCGTTTCGACATTGATGATGGGGCTTTCGGCCTCGGGCGGCAGGTCGTTTCTAACCTGGTTGACCTTGCTCTGGATTTGCGTGAGCGCGGCGTTGGTGTCGAAGTTCAACTTGAGGTGAACCGTGATCGCGCTGAGTCCCTGCGAACTGGCCGACTCGATGTAATCAATGCCGTCGGCGCTGGAAATGACGCGCTCCAGTGGCGTCGTGATGAACCCGCGAACGAGGTCCGCATTTGCACCGATGTAAGCCGTGGAAACGGTGACGACAGCACTGTCACTGCGCGGATATTGCCGGATGTTGAGCAGCTTGATCGCCTGGAAACCGGCCAGGAGAATGATCAGGTTCAGCACGATCGCGATGACCGGGCGTTTGACGAAAAGATCGGTGAATTTCATAAGTCGCGTTCCTTTTTTGATACGACTGAAACTCAAGTGTCCGAGGGAGTCGGAGCCGGGTTGTTGCTCGGGACGGTGGAATTATTCACCATCACCGCGCCGCCGGGACGCAGCTTGAAGACGCCCGAGGTGATGACTTCGTCGCCCGTTTTCAAACCAGAAATCACGGAGACTTGATCGCCGCGGCTAATGCCGAGTTTCACCGGCTGGATGCGAACGATTTTGCCGTCTTTGCCATCCATCGTTTTGCCATTGATGGCGACATAAACCGAGTCGCCATACGGCGCATAGCTGATCGACGACGCGGGAATAGCGACGACTTTTGTGGTTTCCTGCATCTTCACATTCACCTTGGCAAACATCCCGGGAATCAGTTTTCCCTCAGGGTTTTTCAAGGTGGCCTGGACTTCGATGTTGCGCGTGGCGGCATCGACGATGGAGTTGAGCGCGGTGATCTGACCTTGATAGGACTCTGTGTTGACGCCCTCGATCTTTACCTCGACATCGTGGCCCGGTGTGAGCGCGGAAACGTATTGCTGCGGCAGCGAGAAATTCACGTAGATCGGGTCTAGCGCGGTGACATCGACCAGCGGAGTGCCGGGGTTGACGAACTGGCCCACGTTGACTTTGCGAATGCCCGCCGAGCCGTCGAAGGGAGCGCGAATCGTCTTGCGATTGATGAGTGCTTTCTGTTCATCGACAGCGGCCTGCGCCTGGCGAAACTCCGCGACCGCATTATCCAGATCGGACTTCGAGGCGGAGTTTTTCGAGAGCAAATCTTGGAAACGGGTCTTGTTCAGATTCGCCAGATCGGCGCGAGCCTGAGCCGAACGCAAGGCGGCTTCCTCCTGCGTGATGTCGAGTTGCACGAGCAAGTCGCCTTGTTTCACCGGTTTGCCGGATTCAAAGCCGATCTGCGAAACGATACCGCTCAAGTCGGTGCTGACTTCCACGCCTTTGACGGGTTTTAGAGAACCCACCGCGCTCAAGACCGGCGACCATTCCTCCTCGCTGGCGATAACGGTCGTGACGGTATCGGGGGGAGGAATGAAGACCTGAGCCATCTGCCCTTTAATCTTGGCGACTTGATGATAAACCAGTGCGCCGACAAAGAGGACGAACAGGACGATGACGATAACGAAGCGTTTGAACATAAGATTAGGAGTGGATTGGTTCGACAAAGGCGGATTGAATTTTCTGAAGTAAAGTGACGAAAGTTTTACGCTCGGCGGCATCCAAGGGGCTGATCATTTCCTCCACACGGGCGAAGTAGCCGGGCAAAATCGCATCAACCAGTGCCTGGCCTTCCGCAGTGAGCTCGACTTCCACGGCGCGTCGATCCGAGGCCGAGGTCGTGCGCGTGACGAGTCCATCGCGTTCCATCGTGTCGAGCAAACCCGAGATCGTGGCGCGGGTGACGCAGGATTTTTCGGCCAGTTCCGCTGGAGAAACGGACTCCTCGCACATGCGGTTGAGCAGCATGAGAATCGTGAACCGACCCTGACTCACCCCAAACTGGCTGAGATACAAACCTTCGGCCTCGAAGACGAGGTCGCCGGTCCTGAGCAAGTTCAGGAACGCCTCCGCCGAAGACGGATTCAGCGTGGGATATTTTTCCGAAGCCGCCAGCAAACACTCGTAGCGAGGCAGTTCTTGAAGGAGCAGATGAGGCATGATTAGGAGGCTAATAATCAACGACATTAACGGCGTCAAGCAAAGTTCATCTTTGTTTCTACGCAGGATGTGGTTTCCAAAGTCCCGTCGATGGACTTAGACTGCGGCATGATCAAAGACCAGATTGCGGCCATTCAGTCCAAACTCCAGAGCGCGGAAAACATCCCGAGCGACACCAAGGCCGAGCTGGCGCAGTTGCTGGCCGAGCTGGAGGCGGAAGTTTCCCTGCTCTCGCAAACGCACGACGAGCAGGCGCTGCGCATCGCGCGTTCCACCGATGCGACGGCCGAGGAAGTGACGCGTTCTGAGAATCAGCCAGAAGTCGTGGAAGCCGCCCTCGATGAGCTGCGAGCCTCGGTACAGGAATTTGAGACGTCGCATCCGAAGATGACCAGCATCGTGGGCCGACTGGCGACCACGCTCTCTAACATGGGAATCTAACTCGACTCAAAATATTCTGCGTGTCGGCAGATCGTCACTTGCAGAAGTCGGAGGCTGTTAGAAAATTATTCCGTCCAACAAACTCCTTACATCCACATCGGGCGTATTATTCGTTATTCGCTCAATCGGATCACCTTACTCGCGCACGTTTATGCCTGACTCTCTCCAGACAGTTCCAAGCACCTCCAGCCAATCCATTTTACCCGCGCCCGACTCATCCGTTCCGCGAACCCGGATTCTCCCCGGCACCAACCGGGAACTCATTCCGCGTCGCCTGCTCGTCGTCGAGGATCATGAAAGCACGGCGACTGTCATGCAACGACTCCTCCAGCGGCACGGCCACGAGGTCTGGGTGGCATTAAATTATCATCAGGCGTTGGAAATGGTCCGCGAGCACGCCATCGAGGCGGTGATTTGCGACTTGGAATTACCCGACGGCGACGGCTGCGATCTCTTGCAGGAGTTGCAAAAACACGCGCCAATCCGTGGCATCGTGGTCAGCGGTCATGGTAGCGAGGAGGATGTGCGGCGCAGCCGAGATGCCGGATTTGCGGCGCATTTGGTGAAGCCGTTCGACATCAATCAGATCGAGCACACGCTCACGGACGTTTTTCGGACGACCGACGCGTGAGTTACATCTGACTCACGTTCACATAGCTCTCCAACACACCAGCGCCGGCCGCAGGCTGCAGCATGGTGATCGACATGAGTGAGGCTTTGTGGAATTCCAGCTCGAATGAGCGATCCCGCGTAAGCAAAAATGCCGCGAGCATCCCTAGATCGGGCTGGTGGCCAACCAAGAGAACATCGTTAAAACTGCTGTATTCCTGAATGATGCTGAGCCCCGTCTGCGGGGATAATCCGCAGCCGAGACGGCGATCTTCCACGGGTGATTCCTGGTCGAGTTTTTCCGAGACGATCCGCGCGGTCTCCGCAGCCCGCAGATAATGGCTGGTAAGAATGAGGTCGATCGGCTGCCGGGTGCGCACGAGAAATTCCCCGACTCGCGCTGCTTGTTCGCGTCCTTTCGCCGTGAGAACTCGGGCGGCATCCGAGGTTGCAAAGTCCTCCGCATCAGCGTGGCGCAGCAGATGGATTCTCACAGGCTCACCCACCGTTTCTCGGAGGCACTTTGCGAAATTGCGGAAAGGACGCGCTCATTTTCCAAGCCATCGCGGAAAGTCGGCTGCACGCTTTCGCCAGCGACGACAGCGGAAATGAAGTCCGCAAACGTATTCGTGAACGTGTGCTCGTAGCCAATGATGTGACCCGGCGGCCACCAGGCTCCGGCATAGGGATGCGTGCTCTCGGTGACGAGAATATCGCGGAATCCACGGGTTCCCTCGGGGTCGCGAGCGTTGTAATATTGCAGCCGGTTCATGTCTTCAAAGTTAAACGCGAGCGAGCCGCCGCTGCCGTTGACTTCCAATGTGATGTGATTTTTTCGGCCATAGGCAAAACGCGTCGCCTCCAGGTTTGCGATGGCTCCGTTTTTGAATTTTCCGATCCATGAGACGGCGTCATCGACAGTCACCTCGCCCATTTCCTGACCCGCAGTCGCCTGCAACCCGGCTCCAAAACCCGCCTCTAGCGGACGCTTTTTGATGAAGTTTTCCATTAGGCCGCAGACCTCGGCGAGTTCGCCCACCAGATAACGCCCCAAGTCGATAATGTGGGCATCGATGTCTCCGTGCGCGCCGGAACCAGCGATCTGGGATTGCAGCCGCCAAACCATGGGAAACTGCGGATCGGCGATCCAGTCCTGGGCATATCGCGCCCGGAAATGGTAAATGCGGTCGCCGATGGCACCTTCGCTGATCATTTTCCGCGCCAGCGCAATGGCCGGGATGCGCCGGTAATTGTGGCAGACCATGTTAACGACCCCCGCTTTTTCCACAGCCTCGACCATGGCCTCGCATTGGGCGAGATCCATCCCGAGCGGCTTCTCGCAAAGGACCGCTTTTCCCGCAGCCGCCGCCGCGATGGCGATCTCGGCGTGGGTATCATTAGGCGTCGTAATGTCCACGATGTCTATCTCCGGATCGGCGATGACTTCGCGCCAGTCCGTGCCGGCGTTTTCCCATCCGAGTTGCATTGCCGCCTCCTGTACGCGCCCGGCGGATCGGCCGCAAATCGTCTTCATCCGAATGCCGGCAGGCAGATCAAAAAAGCGCCCTGCCTGCCGCCACGCATTGGAGTGGGCCTTGCCCATGAAGTTGTAGCCGATGAGACCGACGGATAGATTCTTTTTCATGGTCAAGCGAGGTGGGGATGTGTCAGAAAGCAGTTTCCCTAAATGAAATGCCGCGTCTTGTAAACAGCCCGCGCCCCGAATACTTTAGCCCGAACCATGCGCTGCCCCTCTTGTCTCACCGTCCTCCAGGGAGCCGTGGAGGCTTGTCCAGACTGCGGGTTTACCCTCGCAACACTCGATAAAAAATTTGGCACCGTCCCGAAAAACTTCCGCTCGCTGACCGATTACAGCGGGCTTTACACCGGGTCTGAGCAGAATCTGCTGGAGAAAAAACTCATCGAAGCCGAGCGCTTTTTTCCCGGCCTCTATCTCTCTGTGATGAGCATGGAAGTCCACCCTTCCTTCAAGCCGCGCGAGTATCTGTTCTGGCTGGTGAACCGCTGTCATTTCAGTCCGATGGAGACTCGCATGGAGCGAAACTTTTCCGTGGTCCTCTTCTTTGATTCCGCCTCGCGCACCGTTCTGCTCACCACCGGCTACGGACTGGAAAAAGCCCTGCCCGAGGACAAGTTGCAGGTCATTCTGAATGCCGCCCTGCCCGATTTTCACCACGAACATTTCTATCGCGGCACGATCGGCATCCTGCAAGAAGTCAGACGGCATCTGAAAATCTATTGCTCCACGGGTTACCCTGCGGAAGCGCCGGAGTTGAAGACTGCCGTGCAGCTTGGCCATGAGGCGAAAACGCAGGAGGATTTGTTTTGAAACGTTGGCTCATTCTCCTTCTCGCCCTGCTTCCGCTGCTGGCCAGCGCGGAGACGATCAGTCTCCCGAGCAAACCGAACAATCGTGTGTCCGACGAGGACGATATTTTCGATCCGAAGACGCGGACTTTTCTCTCCCAAAAATTGAAGGAGGAATACGCCAGGAACAAGATTTCGACTTACATCGTGGCCTTGTCGCAGACGGAAAAAGGACAGGAAACCGCCACCGCCAACAAACTGCGCGACGCCTGGATCAAAGAGCCGATTGGCTTGCTGGTCCTCTTCAATCGCGGCTCCGATAAAATCGCCATCAGCCTCACCGATGGCGCCTACAAACGGGTTGCCGCCGGAGGCCGGCTGGAGCAACTCGCGAGCGAGATCGACGATTTCAACGAGGATGGTCCGTCTCGCGGAATGCCAAAGGTGATCGACCTCTTACTGGAGCGACTCCGCGTGGACCGCAAGCCCATCGTCATCATTCAGGAGCGGGAGATGCCTCGCGCACTCATCTTCATTCCCATCGGACTCGTCCTCGTTTTCTGCGGCTGGGGCCTGTTCAAGCTCTATCGCTACATGGCGGTCCAGAATGTCTTCACGCCGGTTTACCAATTGAAGCCAGAGCCGGTCACCCCCGTGCTGGGCTCAACCACCGGCGGGGTAAATACCGCCGAGGGCAAGTTCTAACTCCCCATCAAACTATAATTGGCTCTCCACCGGAGTTGTCGCGAGTTGCAGAGGAGCCTCCGTGAGATGACCGGCGGCATTCACTCTCACCTCGCGGCTTTTCCTCAGGTCGCGCTGGAAGATTTGCTCCTGCGAACGGGCGAAGGCGCGGTCGATGATGTTCACATTGGCCTCGTCGTTGATGCGCAACGATCTCGGGTCCAAGTTCGTCGAGCCGATGGAGACAAACAGGCCGTCCACGACCAGGAGTTTGGTGTGATTCATGGTCGGCTCATACTCGTAAAGGCGGACTCCGGCACGCAACAAACGAGGGAAGCGTTTCCGCGAGGCACGGCGGACGTTTTTCTGGTCGTTGTGTTTGCCGGGCAAAATGACCTGAACCTTCACGCCGCGCTGCGCGGCATCGCACAAAGCCTGCATGAGGACTTTGTCGGGAAGGAAATACGGGTTCTCGATGCACACGGTTTGCCGCGCACTCGCAAGGCTAAGGTGATACATCAATTCCGAGGAATAGCGCGACCGAATCGGCGAACTGGAAAATGCCGTCGCCATCATCGGCCCTGCAGATTTCAGCTCTGGAAAATAGGCCGGACCCTGCACCAGTTCACGGGCGACTTTGAGCCAGTTGTCTAGGAACGCCGACTGCAATTGCGTTACGACCGGGCCTTGCAACCGGTAGTGCAGATCGTGCCAGTGCTCGGGCTTTTCCGCATTGCCCTGCCACTCGTCGCCAATGCCGACGCCACCGATGAAACCGACGCGCCCATCGACGATCAACAGCTTGCGATGCGTGCGATGATTTGCGCGAAACGGATCGATCCAGATCAGCGGATGATAGACTTGGACATCGACTCCGGCGGCCTTCATTTCGCGGCGATATCTGAGGGATTTGTTGCCGCCGACCGCGTCGATGATCACTCGCACCGGGACACCGGCACGGGCTCGCTCGATCAGCGCGTCGGTGAAAATACGGCCCGTTTCGTCGCCGTAATAAACGAAGGTCTCGAAGTTCACACTCCGCTTCGCGCTATGAATCGCGGCTAGCATGGCGGGGAAAATCTGGTTGCCATTTTCCAATGTCTCGATGCGATTTCCCGTCAGAAAACCGCCGCTGAGAGTCGCGCCGATATTTTCCTGAAACGACGGTTCGCCAACGTGTGCGACAGACGGGAGCGGAGCTTTCAGCGGGCCTTTCGACGAGCAGCCGCCCGCCAGCACCGCCATTAAAATGAAACTCCAATGAAGACAACGACGGCGGAAGGAACCGGGGGGTAGAATGTTCATGCTACCCATGAAGTCGCGCGCGCGACCTCAAAAGGATGCACGTTATTTCTCAGGAACTAGACGCAACTGTGCGCCTAACCAGTCGTCCGTAGGCCGGCCGCAATGGCGTTGATCGAGAGCATCACGTCGGGCAGCAATGCGTCGGACTCCGATGTGTCCCCGGAGGAACGCAGCTTGCGCCAGTCTCGAAGCAGCACGATTTGCTGCTCGTGCAGCATCTGCAAGGCGTGGGCGCGCACGGCCAGCGTCTTGAAAAAACGCGGGCGGCGTCCGGTCAGCTCTGAGCCGAGGACTTTCTCGATCATCGTTTGCGTGAGGAGAAATTCATCCCGGATGATGCCAAAAACCTTGTCGCGCATCGCCGTGTCGGGGACCAGGGAGGCGTATTTTTCCATGAGCGGAAGATCGGCGCTGGCGAGATTCGTCTCGACATTCGTGAGAGTGAAACGAAGAAACGGCCAGTTTTTTTGCTCCTTCGACAGCCAGATAAAATTCTCCTCGTCCTCCTTTTCGACAACTGCCAAAGCCGAGCCGACTCCGAACCAGCCGGGCAGATAATAACGCGACTGGTTCCAGGAAAAAACCCACGGAATGGCGCGCAAGTCGCTCAGTTTGCGCTGGCCGGTGCGACGACTCGGGCGCGAACCAATGCTGCTGCGTTCCAGCGCGTCGATCGGCGTCGCCTGGCTGTAGAAATCCATGAATTCCGGCAGCTTGAGGAAGGCTTGATACGTGTCGCGGCTGATGTTGGAGAGGCGATTGACCACGCTTTTAAGCGGACGTTTTACCTCGCCGACTCGCGCCTGTCGGGCCGTGACCCCGGTAACGCCGGCGAGAAGCAACTCCAAATTGTAGGTCGCCGTGCCGAGGTTGGCGTATTTCTGGGCAATGGTTTCGCCCTGCTCAGTCAGGCGGATGTCGCCATTAAGTGTGTTTGTCGGCAGCGCATCGAGGAAGCGATGCGTGGGTCCCGCGCCCCGGCTGATCGTGCCACCGCGCCCGTGGAAAAACCGAATCCGGCAGCCCAGTTCCGTACCGATGGCGGTCATGGATTCCTGCGCCATTTGCAGCGCCCATTGACTGGCCAGAATGCCGCCTTCCTTGTTGCTGTCGCTGTAGCCGACCATCACCTGCTGGACGGGCAGCGGATGACGCGACGGGCGCAAGGCATGTTGCCGGTGCAGGCTGCGGCGAGTTACATCGTGATCGAGAAATTCGCGGATGATCCCCGGGCTTTTTTCCAGATCTTCAGTGGTCTCGAAAAGCGGCACGACTGCGAGCAGACACGCCAAACCTTCGGGGGAATTTTCAACTAATCCGGCCTCGCGGCAGAAAAGATAAATCATCAGCAAATCGGAGACGCTGCGAGTCATGCTCACGATTAGCGCGCCCAGACCATCGGCTCCGAACCGTGAGCGATGATCGGCCAACACGCGATAGCAATCGAGCAGCGCGTCGGCCTCGGTACCAGCCTTCACACCGGGCAAAAGAAACGGGCGCGGACTCTTCAGTTCCTTGTTCAAAAACTCCAGCCGCTGGGCTTCATTCCACGCAATGAATTCGTGACCCGGCAGCCCGGCCTTCGACATCATTTGCGAGAGCGCCGCCTCGTGAAACGCGCTGTTTTGGCGAATATCGAGAACCGCCGAATGGAAGCCAAAAACCTCCAGCGTCCGCATGATCGGACGCACCTCGATCTTGGCCAGTCGAATCGCACCCACCTCTAGAAGCGAACCGTAAAGAATCCGCAGATCGGCCCGCAACTGCTGCGGAAACCGGTAGCGATTCTGGTCGTCGGCGCTCAGGCGGGCGTCATCAACGACCGAACGCTCCAGCGGGATTTTATTCTGCATCAGCCGCACAAATTGGCGCCACGGTTCATCGGGATAATGGCGGAAAATCGGTTCTGCCACAGCCGGCCCGACTTCCTTGGCCAAAGCCTGGATCGCCTCCATGAGAAACCCTGGAGCCGGATAGACGTATTGAGAGAGCCCCAGCTCGTGCGCCGTGCGTTCGAGTTGGCTGTCGATCACCGTCAAGGCATTGCGCCGCAAGTCGAGCAATGTCTCGCGCGTAACCTCCGCCGTGACGAAGGGATGGCCATCGCGGTCGCCGCCGACCCATGTGCCAAATCGCAGCGCAGGCAACGTCCCCTCGCCTTCCAACAGAGCGGGATCGAACCCAAACTCAGCCCAGGAAAGTTCCAGATTCCGATCCAAGCGCGGAACGACTTTGGGAAAAACCTCGTGGAGGTAATGCATCACATTGCGCCGCTCATCGGCGACCTCCGGCTTCTGGCGCGGGATCTCGCCCGTCCGCCAGAGACGCTCGAGAGTCGCCTTGCAGTCCTCGCGGATTTTCTGGAGTTCGCGCGGCGTCCACATGCTGTTTTCGCGAGATAGCATGAGCTGATACAATTCGCGAAGCTGCTCCAGCACCGTGGAGCGTTTCGCCTCCGTCGGGTGCGCGGTCAGGACAGGTTCGACTTCCACTTCTCTCAGGATTCCGGCGAGGTCCGCACCGCTGGTTCCCAACCGCTGCAAACGCTGGAGTTCCGCCGCCCACAAGCCAGGTTCGCTGGCTGCGCCGAGTTCCGATTCGCGCAACCGGCGAATCTGCGACGACGTGTTTTCCTCAACGATGTTCAGCAACTGAAAGGCGATGGAATAGACCTGCGCCATGCGCTTCGGAAACGGCTCGTGAATCTCCGAGTCCTCCAGCCAGGGAACGCATTTGGCGAGTTCGGTGTCGCCCAAACCGACGAGAACCTCGCGGAAGCATTCGACTAGAAATCGAAGGTCGGTGCGGATTTTTTCAAACCCGATGGTGGTGAAATCGGACGGCTCTGCGTGGCTGTTTTCCATAAATATCCCTGTTGCGCGCGTTTTGGCTGAAACGCCCCCGTGATATGCCGATTGGGGCGCAAGGTGTCAACGCTGCGCGGTGCGAATGTAGTTTTCGACCTTGCATCCACTGCCGGCCAACACCCTTACGGGATCGGCGTGGGAGTCGGATCGGACTCGGGTGTCTCGCCGGGGTTCGGGGTAAACTTAAAGCCAAACAGACGCAGCACGCGACGCTGAGCCGGACCCGACTCCTTGCGGAGCGCATGGCTCAGATCGCTCTTCGCGTCGTCGATCAACTCATCCGCCATCGGGCGCAGGTCGGCCGCTGCTTTTTCCGCCTCGCGCACGGCCGAATCCGCCGGCACCACCTCGCCCGACTCTTTTACAAAACTTGCCAGCACTGCCGCCACTTCCGCCGCCGTGGGGTTCGACATGGGGCCGAAACCCGCCGCCACCGCCGCCGTCTCGCCATTGACGATTTTCGTAGCCGCATCGACCACATCCGACGCACTACGGACCGCAGGCACATCGCCGCTTTGGGGCAATCCGTAATGCACCAGCACGGCCACATTCTGCTGCAGCCGCGTTGCGCGCCGTTTCAGCACAATGTAAAAATCGCGCACATAAGTCTCGAGGAGGGCTTGCGCCTTGTCTTTCTCGCTCACCTCCTGGGCGCGATCCGCCATTTTGTCGCTAAGAACATGGATCACTGGCGTATAAGTCGTCAGAAAAGTGACGATTTTAGCGCGGGTGGCCGCCGGAAGCAGAGACGCTTCTACGATGGCTTCCCCGGAGGTTTTCACGATTTTCTGCAGCGTGGAGTGGCGGTCTTCGTCGGAGTTGGCAGGTGCGTAAGTAGGCATAGTTTTCAGTCTTCCAATAAACCACCCGGCCTGCATGGCAGGGCGTGTCGGCAAAAGACACGATTCCGCACCCGTCTCGCAAGCCAAAAATGGCAACAAAGTGTAACAAATCGTCTTTTTCGGGATATTTGGAATCCACGCCGCGATTTACCGCAGGATTTCCCCACGGTTTTCCTGAGCCCGAAAAGCCTTCGGAGAATCCTCCGCTCCCATTTCTGTCAGCGAAAATGCCTCCGGGGAAACGTCCGCACCCATTTTCACCCCCAGAAAACCGCCCGGAGATCCGTCCGGCCCGATTTCTGCCCTCAGAAAAGCACCCGGAGAAGGGTCCGGGGCGATGGACGACCCATTGGACGCCCCATTTGTAAGACGCCTGCTGTATAAAAAGGTTGCCTGCCCACAGGCCGTTCCCTATAAAAGGCGCGGTTTTGCTGGCCGCTTCACGGGTAGGGAAGCGGCGGACAAAGCAGATGTGCCTCTTATTTGTTGTCCACCGCTGCCCGTTTTTTCTGAATTCTATGAAAACACGTCACATCCTCACCTGCGCGGTCCTTTTATCCACTTGGGCCGCTCCCCTCTCCATCTATGCCGCCGGGTTGGTGGCCTCGGATGGCGCACCCAACGACCTTTTCGGCTATGCCGTGAGTGAGTCGGGGAGTGGCGGTTTGGTGGGGGTTTACAACCCCTCGCCGGGTTCTGCCTATGTCTTTAACAATCTGGATGGCGCGACTGGCACTGTGACGCAGAGTGCGACGCTGACTGCCTCCGATGGCGAGGCCTTGGATATCTTTGGCTATTCCGTAAGCAGGTCCGGCAGCATCGGCTTGATCGCGGCCAGGGGGGATGAGAGCAGTCGAGGTTCGGCCTACGTGTTCCGCAATTTGGGTACCGCGACCGGTAATATCCACCAGAATGTGAAGCTGACCGCCAGCGATGGCGTAGCTGGCGATGGGTTCGGCTATGCGGCAAGTCTGTGGGGTAGCATCGGCTTGATCGGAGCTGTCGCGGACGACATCGGCACTAACACCGATCAAGGTTCGGCCTATGTGTTTCGCAATTTGGATACCGCCAGCGACAATGTTTACCAAAATGTGAAGCTGACTGCCCTCGATGGCGGAGCCGATGATCTCTTTGGTTTTTCCGTAAGTCTGTCCGGTAATATCGGTCTGGTCGGGGCTGGCGGAAATAACGACAACCACGGCGCGGCTTACGTCTTCCGCAATCTGGATACTGCGGTGAACGCTGTTTACCAGAATGTGAAACTGATTGCCTCCGACGGTCTGACCTCTGATGGCCTTGGCTATAACGTAAGCCTATCCGGGAGCATCGGCCTAGTCGGGGCGACTGGGAAAAACAACTCCCAGGGTGCGGCCTACGTCTTCCGTAATCTGGATACCGCGATCAACACCATCTACGAGAGTGTCAAACTAACCGCCTCCGATGGCACGACGGGGAATTTTTTTGGCATTTCAGGAAGCGTATCCGGGAGCATCGGCTTGGTTGGGGCTAATAACGCCCAAGTGGGTTCCAACATCGGTCAGGGCGCAGCCTATCTGTTCCTCAACTTGGATTCCGCAGTTGTTAATGTGACAGAGAACCTCAAGCTGACTGCCAGCGACGGCGCGTTCACTGATCAGTTTGGCACTGCCGCGAGCCTCGACGGCGACCATTTCCTGATCGGTGCTTCTAACAAAAACTCCTCCCAAGGCAAAGCCTATAGCGGCACGGTCAGCTCCATGACCACGCTCGATGTGGGCAACGCCAACCGCCGGATCGACGGTCTCAATTTCATCTCGAAGGACGACTGGATCATCGGCGAGACGACGACCCGTAATGTGGTCAATCTCGCAAGTGGTAGCGCGAACGTCACCGCCGATGGCAAATCCATCTACGTCGGCAGATATGACGGAGCCGATGCGAATATTCTTTATGTTTTTGGCAACGTGACGGCGACCACCGTCCAGGTCGGTTCGCCGCAAGGCACCACGCGCAACAGCCTGGTCTTCGACAGTGGCGCGACCTTCAGTTTCTCCAATCTGCGGCTGGCTCCGAATAATTTCCTGACCATCCTCGGCACTTACGCTACTGCGAACGACCTGATCAATCTCCTCGGTGCCGGGACGTTGCAAACCTGGAATGGTTTCGGCTGGGAGGCGGTGACTGCTGCAATTGCACCCACCATGATTACGATCGAAACGGACGGCGATTACACCTACGTGACCTCCACCGGCAGCGTGCTCTCGCTCAGCGGCGACCTGAATTTCGGGAGTGTGCTCGTCGGCAGCAGCAAGTCGGCCACGTTGACCATCGCAAACACGGGCAACCTGGATTTATCGGTGTATTCGATCCAATATCCGTCGGGTTTCTCGGGGAATTTTAATGGAACGATCGCGGCGGGTGCCTCGCAGGATGTCACGGTGACTTTCACGCCGACCGTGGGGATCGCCTACGCGGGAAGCGTCTCTGTTTCCACCGACGCGATCAGCGGTGGGGCGACGATGCTGATCTCGGGGAATGGCCTGTTTGCCATCTCCCTGCGGGCCGCTCCCTCCTACAAGGGAACCATCTCGGGAGCCGGGAGCTATGCGGCGGGCCGACGCCTGACGGTGGTGGCCAGACCGAGGGCGCATAAGAAATTTGTCGCCTGGAAGGAAGGCAGCCGGATCGTGAGCCGGCGTGCGCGCTACACTTTTACCGTCACGAGGAACCGGAGCCTGGTGGCCACCTTCAGATAACAGAAAGTCGCCGCTACAGTTTCTCGGGAACGAGGCGGCCGGTTTTGTCGGGCTCGTCGGCGTTGCCTTCCTCGTGGTATTCGGCGTCGGTGTTCACTTTCCAGATGTTGAAATGGCCGCCGCTGGTGATGTTTTTCGCCGCGAGTATGGCAGTCATCATGGAGTGATCCTGGTTGTTGTATTTGTGCATTCCATTGCGACCGACGGGCTGGATGTTGGTGAGCTGGGTGAGTTCCTCGCGGATGATGCGGACGTCCTCGTTATAGCCAGGGCCATAGACCGGGTAAGATTTTTCCATGCGGACGACGCAGCCGTCGAGGAAGTCGTCGGCACGGGCGAGGCCGAGCTGGACGAGTTCGCGTTTGCCGAGGGCGATCAAACTCGCATCACTTTGCGTCCAGACGTCGTCGCCTTCGAAGCAGAAATATTCGAGTCCGAGGCAAGTCGTCGATTTGTCGGCGACGAGGTCCATGCTCCAGTTGTTGAAATTCTGGATGCGGCCCAGTTTCACACCGGGATCGTGGACGTAGATCCAGTTGTCGGGGAAAAGTTCCGTCCGCTTGAGCATGAGCGCGACGGTGAGGAAATCGCGGTAGGTCAGACGCTTCGCTGCCGCTTGGGCCGCTTCACTGAGAGGCGGATCGAAGGCCAGAACGGTGTCGCGCAACGGCATCGAGATGATGAAATTCTCCCCCGCCCATTCGGATGTAACTCCGCCCGGACCCTGAGAAGTGACGGAGACCACGGTATCTCCGACCCGGTTGATTTTCGTCACTTCCTGAGCCATCAAAATCTCGCCGCCGAGCCGCAGAATGTCGTCGCGAGTCTTCTCCCACATCATTCCCGGACCCAGCTTGGGGTATTCAAAGGTGTCGATCAGCGTCTTGATGACCTCGCCTCCGGTTCCCTGTTTTTTGGGAAAGAGCGCGTTCATCACCGCGCTGAAAAGAGACAAACCCTTGATGCGTTGCGCCGCCCAATCGGCGCTGATTTCGGAGCAAGGCATGCCCCAGACTTTCTCGGTGTAGGTCTTGAAGAAGATGTTGAAGAGTTTCTTCCCAAAGCGATTGCTCACCCAATCCTGAAACGATTTCTCGGGTGTGATCGGAAAGATCCGCGACTTGATGTAACTCAAGCCACACAGGAACGAGGTCCACACGCCGAGCCCGAAAAGTGCATTGGCGGCTTTCAGAGGATAGTCGAAATAGACGCCGTTGTAGAAGATGCGCGACATGCGGCGGACGCTGATGAATTGATCCCCCAGCCGCTTTTTCCACCATTGCGTGATCTCATTGCTTTTGGAGAAAAACCGATGACCGCCAATATCGAACCGATAACCATGGTACTCGACTGTGCGGGCGATGCCGCCGACATAATGCGGGTCCTTGTCGAGGACGAGGACGAGCACGCCATTTTCGATCAGTTCGGCAGCAGAAGTGAGTCCAGCAGGGCCGGCCCCAACGATGACGGTGCGTTTATTTTCGGACATTTCCCTGAGACCATAGGGGCTCGGAAAGATTGCTCAAGCCTCGGGTGAATAAAGACGCGACCGCGAACTAGATCAGCCAGCCGTTGAGCGCGAGGCGAAGTTCCTCGCTGTCCTGAACGTGGTATTTCGTGCCGGTGCGCATGACCACGCGCTCGCCCGTGCCGAACTGGAAATTCAGGATCACAGGCGTCTTTCCGGGGTAGCGATGGAGCGTTTCGCGGAGGCGGGCGAGTTCTTCCACTTCGAGAAGTTCGTGCTGCATGGTGAGTCGAATGGAACTCCCCTTGGTTTCTTTGATGACTTTGAATTCGCTGGCGACGAGCCGCGGCTTTTCCTCCCGCTTGTCGAGTTTGGCCGTAATCACGAGGACTTTTCCGACTTCAAGGAGCTGGCCGGATTTGGAAAACGTCTCGGGCCAGACCATGATTTCGGCCTGCCCGGTGAGATCTTCCATCTGGCAGATGGCGTAGGGTTTGTTCTCTTTTTTGGTGAAACGCTTCTCGACGCTGGTCAGCATTCCGGCGGCTTCGATGATGGATTTGTCCTCCATTTCGCGCATCAAAGCCGTGGTGACATAGCCGCCATTTTCGAGCGTCTCGCGCCAGGAATCGAGCGGATGGCCAGTGACGTAGAAACCGAGAAGTTCCTTTTCGGCAGAAAGACGTTCGGCCTGGCTCCAAGGTTCGACGTGCGGCATTTCGGCCAAAGTCGTCGGAGCCGGAGCGGACGAAAACATGTCGAAGAGCGAGACCTGGCCCGAGGCTTTGTCGCGATGAGCAGAGGCCGCGGAGGCGAGAGTCGATTCGACGCTGGCGAAGAGGACGGCGCGGTCAATTTTTGTAAAATCGAAAGCACCGCAGCGGATAAGACTTTCGATGACGCGCCGATTAGCGGACTTCGAGTCGATGCGACTGCAAAAATCCTCCAGTGATTTGTAACTCCCCTCTTTTTCGCGTTCAGCGATGGCGGCTTCCATGGCGGCTTCTCCGACGTTTTTGATGGCGGCGAGTCCGAAGCGAATGGCCGGTTTTCCCTCAAAGGTGGAGGGGCGGAATTTGAGCAGACTGCTATTTAAGTCAGGCGGCAAAATGGTGATCTTCATCCGCTGGCATTCGGCGACGAAAATGGAGATTTTGTCGGTATTGTTGACTTCGTTGCTGAGCAACGCGGACATGAATTCGAGCGGGTGATTCGCTTTCAGATACGCCGTCTGATAGCTGATCCAGCCGTAAGCGGCGGCGTGGGATTTGTTGAATCCGTAGCCGGCAAATTTCTCGAGCAAGTCGAAGATTTCGTCGGCAAGTTTGGAATCGACGTTGTGATGCTCAGCGCAACCGGCGACGAAGAGTTTGCGCTCCTTGGCCATTTTCTCGACGTCCTTTTTGCCCATAGCGCGCCGGAGATTATCGGCACCGCCAAGGGTGTAGCCAGCCATCACGCGAGCGGCCTGCATGACCTGTTCCTGGTAGATCATGATGCCGTAGGTGTCGCCGCAGACTTGCTGCAAAAGCGGGTGGGCGTATTTGATTTTTGTCTGCCCTTTTTTCCGCTTCACATAGTCGGGAATGAACTCCATTGGGCCAGGCCGGTAGAGCGCACTGAGCGCGTAAATGTCGTCAATCGTCTGGAAGTCGAATGAGCGGCACCACGACGCCATGCCGCCGTCCAACTGGAAGATGCCGATGATTTCCGCGCGGTTGAGGAGATCGAAAGTCGGCTGGTCGTCGAGCGGGATGTTGGCGATGCGGAAGCTGTCGTCGCTCTGGCGGATGAGGTCCTCGGCGTCACGAATGATCGTGAGCGTTTTCAGGCCGAGAAAATCCATTTTTAACAAGCCGAGATCGGTCAGCGGACCCATGGCGTATTGACTGACGATTTCGCCGTCGCTGCTCTTGGAAAGCGGGATGTAATCGGACAAATCGCGGTCGCTAATGACGACTCCTGCCGCGTGAACGCCGGTGTTGCGCGAGAGGCCCTCGAGCGTGGTGGCGTATTCCCAGAGCTGCGCGGTGGCGGGCTCGGTCTCGATGGCTTTTTTGAGATCGGGATTTTTTTCAGCGGCTTTTTTTAGAGTCATCCCCAAGTCCAGCGGGATCATTTTCGCAATCCGGTCGCCGTCGCCGTAGCTGTAACCAAGGACGCGACCGACATCGCGCACGACAGATTTCGCTCCCATCGTGCCGAAGGTAATGATCTGGGAAACGGCGCGATGGCCATATTTGTTGCGGACGTATTCGATGACTTCCCCGCGCCGCTGCTGGCAGAAATCGATATCGATGTCGGGCGGGCTGACGCGCTCCGGGTTCATGAATCGCTCGAAGAGGAGTCCGAATCGAATCGGGTCAATATCGGTGATTTTCATGACGTAGGCGACCATCGCGCCCGCAGCCGAGCCGCGTCCGGGTCCCACGGGAATGCCGTTTTGCTTGGCGTAATGAATGAAATCCCAAGTGATGAGAAAGTAGTCGATAAAACCGGTTTTGACCAAAATGGTTAGCTCATATTCGAGGCGCTCACGCAGCTCGGGAGCGGCGTTTTTGCCGTAACGATCCTCGAAGCCTTCCCAGCAAATCTTGCGCATGGTTTCCTCGGCGGTCATGCCATCGGGGCACTTGTAGGCGGGATATTTCGTGCTGGTGTCGAGGGTGACGTTGCAGCGCTCGGCAATGGCCAGCGTGTTGCTGATCGCCTCCGGCGTGTCGGCAAAAAGCGCGGCCATTTCGTCGCCGCTCTTAAAGTAAAGCTCGGGCGAATAGTGCATCCGTTTCTCGTCCTGCACCATCGACTGGGTGCCGATGCAAATCATCACGTCATGCGCCTCGTGCTGGGCGCGGGTGAGAAAATGGACGTCGTTCGTAGCGACCAGAGGAAGATCAAACTCGGCTGCAAACTGCTTCAGGATCGGGTTGCATTTGGCTTGCGCCTCGATGCCGTGATCCTGCAATTCGATGTAGAAATTCTCCTTCCCAAAAATACCGATGAACTCCTGAACCGACTGCCGTGCCTTGGCCGGATTTTCGGCGATGAGCGCCTGGTTGATCTCGCCTTTAAGGCAGCCGCTCAAGCCGATCAAGCCCTCGCTGTGTTTGGCGAGGAGTTCCTTGTCGATGCGCGGCTTGTAGTAGAAGCCATCGATGTGCGCGGCTGAGACGAGTTTGAGAAGATTGTGGTAGCCGGTGTTGTCCTTTGCCAGGAGGGTGAAGTGATAGGTTTCGGCGCGAGCCGTGGCGGCCTGTTTGTCGAGCATCGATCCCGCGGCCATGTAAACCTCGCAGCCCACGATAGGCTTGATGCCGTATTTTTTGGCAGTTTGGACAAATTCGACGACGCCATACATATTGCCGTGGTCTGTGATGGCCACTGCGGGCATGTTCAATTCCTTCGCCTGCTTCATCAGGTCTTCGATCCGAATCGAGCCGTCGAGCAGCGAATATTCGGTGTGTTGATGAAGATGAACGAAGGGCGCGGCAGACATGCCGTCAATCTATCAGAGATTTAGCGGGCGGAAAAGAAAACCCCTCTCGTTTTCCGATCCGGCTAAGGCACGATGGCCGGAGAAACACCCGTCGCAGCGACTCTTTGGCTCGCCCTGCGTTTCTCGATTTGCGCACGAATCTGTTCGGTAATCAGCTTCTGCAAATGCGGGCGGACTGCCTGGAAAACCAAGCCTAACAACGCAATGGCGAGCCCGCCTTTCGCCTTTCCCGCAGATTCTGCTTCGGCTTTGGTGCCTTTGCTGGCACCCGCTTTGATGTAAATTTTTTTCTTCCGCGCTGGCAGCTTGGCCAGTACCAGTCCAACCAACGCTGCGGAACCCAGCCACGTGGTCAGATTGCCACGAATCGAAGTCTGTAGGCGGCGGCTGACATTCGCCGACGCTGCCAGGCTGCGTCCCGCATGGGCCAGACTGTGGCGCGATGCGGCGGCACGATCGGAGAGTTGTTTTAAACGGTGGTTGTAGTGCTCTGCTTCAGCCATTGGGAGTCTTTCTTCAATTCAGCGATAGTCGCGGGGAACCAAGCGCCGGTGAGAGATTTTTTCGCAAAAAGCAATCCGCCAACGGTGATCAGCAGCATTGCAACGCCACTGGCGAGCAACGCCAAACCCCAGCCCCAGCCAGCTTTGACGGCCAGCACGTAGATCAGGCTCAAACTCAAATAGAGAAACCCGGACGACAGACACATCAGCGCCACTGCAACAGCGATCAGTGCGGCGACCACTTTTTGGGAGGCTGCCTTGGACTCCAGCCCGGCCAATTCAAATCGAACCGACGCGTATTCCGTAATCGCGCGAAGGATCAATTGAAGCGACTCGATCAACCCAGGCTGACGGTGTGCAAACTCGCCCGGCATACCAGAATTCGGGGCCATGTCGCAGTGTGTTTGCGAGTTGTCTTACTTGCGGAGAACGAGGCCGAGAACGAAACCGGCCGCCAGCGCGCTGAGCACAGATTTTGTCGGATTCGCGCGAATGTATTCCTCGCTGTCCTCTTGGAAGGTGCGGGTTTTCTCGCGAGCCTCCGTCCATTTCTCGGTTGCTTTTTCGCGAATCTCGCCGGCTTTTGCGGTCGCGGTTTGTTTGAATTCCTGCGCCTTGGCAGTGGCCGTCTCCTTCAACTCAGTCGCTTTCGCTGTGGCAGCTTCCTTGAGTTCGCCCGCTTTTTCAGTTGCGGCTTGCTTGAGCACACCGGCAGCCGACTTCAATTCGTTTGCAGCGGCGGCAGCGTGATCTTTGCCAGTTTCAAATTTGCTTTTGGCCTCGGCGGTGGCTTCAGGATCGAGGATGGGTTCGTTGATTGGATTGTTGGACATAAAATTAGCTCCTTTTAACTTGGTTTAGTATGAAACTAAGCCGCGTCGGCTGCCGTTGGCAAGCTTCGACTGTCAATTTCTTTCAACGATACGCACATGATTGCGCACCCGGATTTACTTTGCTCGAAAAACGATGCGGGCCTTCGTCAAATCGTAGGGCGACATCTCGACTTCCACTTTGTCGCCGGGAACGATGCGGATGAAATGTTTCCGCATTTTGCCGCTGATATGCGCCAGGACATTCACCCCGTTGGGCAGATCCACGCGGAACATCGTCCCGGGTAGAACGTCCGTTACCATACCGTCTGTCTTAATTGCTTCTTCCTTGGCCATAGCCGCCTAATCAAGAGAGAAAGCGCGTCACTGCAAAGGAAAAACGTGTGACTTTCTCATCCAGCACCCTGACGCCGCACTAATCGGCCCAGTGCCGGAAACCCATCCTGCTGCCATGTCGGCTGGGGAAATTGCATGTCGCCGACCGCGCACAGCCGCGACGCACCTGAGGATTTCAGTTGGATTCTATTCTTCGAGGAAAAGGGCCAGAAACCCAGCGTGCTCACACTTGAAGCTAGTTCTCCCAGATCGGGGACATCCGAAAAAATCTGCAAACTTACATGCCGGTGCAGGCAGCTCAGCGGCGGCGTTTTTTGCCGACTGAGTTGCACGCCCCAGACGGGATCGTCCGTGCTCAGCCAGACGCGATTTCCCTCGTGCTCGACCGTCTGCCACTCCGCCGACAAGCGCCAGCGCGCCACGCTCGCCGCGTCCTCGAAGCTCAAGGCCGCCGTGGGATTTCCCTGCCCATAACGCCCCAACTCCGCTGTCAGCCGAGTTCCATATTCCTCAACGTCGATGGAGTCATGGAGCCAGACGATCTGCGCGGAGAGGCAGCCCATTTGATCGTAAAGGCAGACGTCGCGAACCAGCGAAGGAATACTGGAAAAATCATCATCTGAAAAAATGACCGCGCCGCTCCAGCGGTTGCCATAACCCGCAAAAATCTGGCCGGGTTTCGTTTCGTTGCGAAACTTCTCCACTGTCGCGTCGCTGCCGAAAACAACCACCGCATCCGCCATTTCCAGCCAGTGCGGCAGCAACGTCGGCGAAACCTTCACCAGCATCCGCAACGGCTCTGGCAGTGCCTTCACAAATTCCTCAAAACGCGGCAGCCCGGCACCCGGCGTTTTGCACCAGTTCAGGCTGCCCAGAATCAGGCCGCGGACGAGCGATTGCATCCCAGCCATCGCGGTGTTTGCGCTGATGATGTGCAGCAGCCGGCGCGGCGGCAGAACGGCTCCCGTTTCCAGTGCGTCCTCCGATCCGAGTTCCAGTCGGATCAGTTCCAATAACGCAGCCTTGTCTCCGAAGGCTCCCATCTCAGGAAACCGGGCCACCACAGGCACGAGCCACGCCACTCTTTCGCACGCCGTCATCGGTTCAGTTGATCGTCCGCGCTGCGGGAACAGCCCCGCGCCAGCGCAGCCGGATCGCGCCCGAGTAGAATGAAACCCGACTCCTGCCGCACAGCCAGATCCTCCGTCTGAATCGCTAGTACCGAGCCGATATTCGCCAAGTCGAAGAGTTGCAGAATCCCCGTTTCACCCACCGCGACTTCGCGACCGGTGAGCGGATGCACCACGCGCTCGCGAATCCACGGACCTGAAAGATGCGGACGCCCCAGCCCGTGTGTGTAAAACTGCGAGGAAAGCTCGGTCATGCCGTATTCGTTGAGAATGGAATCTAACTCGACTCCAAAAAACTCCGACAGTTGCCCGTAAAAATCCTCCTTCGACAAGCTGCGTCCACTTCCTTTGTAGCCGCCCGTTTCCAGAATGTGACTGACCGCTGGCAATGTTAGTGCCATGTTAGCTTTCTCCATGAGATTAAAGAAGGCGAGCGCGGTTCCTAACAAGAGAACGGGCTCGCTGCCGATGTCGTTGCGCAGCCGTTTTTCCTCCAGGATTCCGCAGCGCATATAAAAGCAACTCGACTCATTTTGAGCCAGACGCCCCATCATATGACTGAGGGACGAATGGGGCGCTTCCTCTGGCGATGGTGTTAGCACGAGCTTCGTGAGGTGATCCACTTTCAATGCGCTCCAACCCGCCTCGATGGCAGCGTCATAAAGTGTTAGATCGCGAAAATAATGGCTGCCAAAACCTTCGCCCGTCGTTCCGCTAGTGCGGAACTCGCGCACGGCCATTTCCATTGGAAAAGTGGTGAGTCGCGAGGACTTGAAAGCCTGCTGCGGCACAGCGGGAATTTGCGTCCAGTCAGCCAGTGCTTCATCCACTCCACGCAGACGGCAGAATCGCTGATACGGCGCATTTTTTCGAAACTGAAACGCATGAATCGCCAGCGCCAGTTCCTCAAAAGTCCCCTCGCCTTTCTGGATAAAACTGAGGACGGCTTCCTGTAGTTTTTCGTATTCGTCCGCGATCATTTTTCTCCGAATAGCGCCAGATACTTCATGCCCTCCGCTGTGAGTCGCAGGGTTTTCCCAGAGCCTTGCAGATAGCCTTTGGTATAGAGCCCGACCGGTGCGCCAGCGGGCCGCGCCCAAGATACGAATGGAACTCCTATCTGCTGCTCCACGCTGGTGATTTTCACGGGCAGACCCGAGCGCAGAAACGAGATCTCCGCCGCCTGTCCCGAACGAAAGCCTTGTGCCATCCACGGATAGCGTCGCGCCAGTTCCACGGGTCCGGGCGCTGGCACTTTCACACGATAAAAAACGTCTTCTTTGGCCAGAAACGCCGGGATGGTGAGCGTCTTGTCCTGATGCGATTTGGTTAGGAAATTTCCGACGTCGATGCCGGTGAGATTCATTCCATTGTAAACTCCATGCGGGTTGGGCTCGCCTCTAAAATTGGCCGAATGCCAGGCGTCGAAGTTGTTGGTTAGAAAGAGATTGATCTCGAAATGAACGTGGGCGCGAACGATGTCGATCCCATCGCCGGTGAAACCTAACAATCCAATCGTTTGCCCTTGGCGCACGTGGTCGCCAGCTTTTACATCGGCGCGGTTGAGATGGGCGTAGAGCGAGAAATACGGACAGCCGTCCCAGTCGTGTTTGATAACAATATAGCGGCCATAGTTAGAAGCGCCGGGGCGCTCGTTAACATACATCACCACGCCATCGGCAACGGTTCTAACCAAGTCCAGAGGGACGCCTTTTCCGTCGCGGTGCAGCGGCTTGATGTCCACGCCTTCGTGCATCCGTTTGAAGAGGAGCCCGTCGCTTGTCCGCACGGGATCGCGCACAAAACCGTATTGGCCGCCCTGCCACGGATAGGAGATCGCGCCCTCGAAGTTGCGCTGCACATATTGATAGAAGTCCGCTCCGCCGCCGCGATAGATGGCGTCGTTTTCCGTGGGCAAAACCAAGTCGATGGCTCGCACGGCGGTGATGGTTAGGAAAAAGAAAAGGAGGAGTTTCATTTCAATCTCCGACCAGTTCGAGAAACACTTTTTCCAGCGCGCCTTTTTCGGTGCCAAGTCCCTTCAATTCGTCAACGGTGCCCAGCGCGATGACCTGGCCGTGATTGATGATCGCGACGCGGTCCGCGACTTCCTCGGCGACACTGAGTTGATGCGTCGAAAGAAAAATCGTCGTGCCAGCAGCGGAGCGTTTTTTGAGTTCCTGCTTCACGATGGCGGCGTGGCGCGGATCGAGCCCGACCATCGGTTCGTCGATGATGATCACCTTCGGATCGTGCAGCAGCGCGGAGGAAATTACGACGCGCTGGCGGGTGCCGTGGCTGAGATTTTCGATGAGCTGATCGCGGTGCTCATTGAGATGAAACTGCTCGAAAAGGGCCTCGGTTTTTTCGCGAATC
This sequence comes from Chthoniobacterales bacterium, assembly GCA_039930045.1. Lineage (NCBI taxonomy): Bacteria > Pseudomonadati > Verrucomicrobiota > Spartobacteria > Chthoniobacterales > Chthoniobacterales bacterium. The sequence goes on from JBDSQB010000003.1 coordinate 161,293, forward strand.
GACGCGCGATCCATCAGGAAAAGCTCGCCAACGAAACGCATGAATTCGACCGGAGTCAGCTTGTCGTAGAGAAATGGAAAATCGGGCACGTAAGCGATGACTTTTTTCGCCTCGGCGGGATCGATTTGCATATCGAAGCCGCCGACGATGGCACGGCCCGCAGTCGGTTTGAGCAGACCGGCGAGCATCTTGATCGTGGTGGTTTTGCCCGCGGCGTTGGGGCCGAGAAAGGCGAAAAATTCCCCCTGCGGAATGTCCAGATCGATCCCGCGCACCGCCTCCAGCCGGCCATAATTGCGGGTGAGCCCCTCGATCCGTATCATGCTGCAAGACTTCACACCAAGTCGCTTTCAAGCAAAGTCATTTTGCCAAAAAACATGCTTGCGCCGCTTTTGTTTTGGTTCATAGTCCTGCTCTGCTTCAAAAAAAGCGGGCGTAGCTCAGTGGTAGAGCACTTCCTTGCCAAGGAAGACGTCGAGAGTTCGAATCTCTTCGCCCGCTCCATTTCTCCTTGAGAATGGCGACACAAAAAAACGGCTCCGAAGAGCCGTTTTTACATGCGACTTTGAGTCGTATCTGACGGAGGAAATTTATTCCATTCCGTGAGCGAGGACGGCGCGCAGGAAGCCTTTGAAAAGCGGATGCGGCGAGGTCGGTTTGCTGCGGAACTCGGGGTGATACTGGCAGGCGATAAAGAAATCCTCGCTCGGGAGTTCCATCATTTCCACGAGATCGCCGTCGGGCGATGTGCCGGAAATGACGTAGCCCTTGGCCAGCAGTTGTTCGCGGTAATGCATGTTAAACTCGTAGCGATGCCGATGGCGCTCGAAGATTTTGTTCGTCCCATAAACCTTCTCGGCGAGCGTGCCGGGTGCGATTTCCGTGGGCCAGGTGCCGAGTCGCATGGAGCCGCCTTTGTCAGTGACGTCCTTCTGTTCTTCCAGCAAGCAAATGACCGGATTTTTGCAATCTTTGTCGAACTCGGTGCTGTTGGCGTCCTCAAGTCCGACGACGTTGCGCGCAAACTCGATCGTGGCGACCTGCATTCCGAGACAGAGGCCGAGATACGGCAAATGATTCTCGCGGGCAAAGCGAGTGGCCTGGATTTTGCCCTCGACACCGCGGTCGCCAAAGCCACCGGGAATGATGACGCCGGCGACGCCGCTGAGGATTTCGTCGGCGCCATCGGACTCGATGTCCTCGGCATCGACTTTGAGCAGATCGACACCACAATCCTGGCTGGCGGCGGCAATGGTGAGCGACTCGTAAATGGATTTATAGGCGTCCTGCAAGTCGATGTATTTGCCGACGATGGCGACTTTGACTCGCTTGCGAGGATAGATCACGCGCTGGACAAATTTCTTCCAGTCGGCCATTTCCGCAGGCGGCGTTTGCAGGTCGAGCAACTGGCAAACCGTCTCGTCCAGTTTCTCCTGCTGAAGCATGAGCGGGAGTTCGTAAATCGAGTGATCCACGTCGCGCACTTCGATGACGGCCTTGCGCGGAACGTTGCAGAAAAGGGCCAGTTTCTCGCGAACGTCGTCGCCGAGAGGGAGTTCTGTGCGGCAGAGGAGGACTTGCGGTTGAATGCCGATTTCGCGCAATTTGGCGATGCTTTGCTGGCTCGGTTTGGTCTTCAATTCGCCCGCCGCCTTAATGTAAGGCACGAGGGTGACGTGCATGAAAACGACGTTTTGCGGGCCGACTTCGAGTGCAAACTGCCGGATCGCCTCGAGAAAGGGCAGCCCCTCGATGTCGCCCGTCGTGCCGCCGATTTCCGTGATGATTACGTCGCACGGCTGGACCGCGGCGAGCCGGTAGATGCGGGCCTTGATTTCGTCGGTGATGTGCGGGATGACCTGGACGGTTTTGCCGAGGTAATCGCCCCGGCGTTCCTTGCCTAGGACGGTCTCGTAAACCTGGCCGCTGGTGACGTTGTTGGCGCGAGTGAGAACAGTATTGGTGAAACGCTCGTAGTGCCCCAAGTCGAGGTCGGTCTCGGCGCCGTCATCCAGCACATAGACCTCGCCATGCTGGAAAGGATTCATCGTTCCGGGATCGACGTTGAGGTAGGGATCGAATTTTTGGAGAGACACTTTGAGCCCGCGATGCTCCAGCAATGTGCCAAGCGATGCCGCCGCCAAACCCTTCCCCAAAGAACTGACCACACCGCCGGTAACGAAGATATATTTCATAAAAGCAGCACCTTAAATGCGCTATCGCACCGGCAAGTTCAAGCCATTCCCCGGATTTATCTGCTCCAACCCAAGGCGCGCTCGACGATGGCCACGTCTTCGGGCGAATCGACGCCCTGTGCTTCGTGTTCCGTGATCAAAACCCGGATGCGCGCACCGTTTTCGAGGGCACGAAGCTGCTCAAGCTGCTCGGTTTTTTCGAGGGTGGATTGCGGCCAACGGACGAATTGCAGGAGAAAATCGCGCCGATAACCGTAGATGCCTTGATGCCGGTAAACGACCGGACTTGCACCCAGATCGCGCTGATACGGGATGCGGCTGCGCGAGAAATAGAGCGCGTCGCCATTCTGCGCGAGGACGACTTTGACGACATTCGGGTTATCCAACGCCGCCGGGTCGGCGCTAACCGTCGCAGCGGTGACCATTTCCAGAGTCGAGTTGCATCGTAATGTGGCGGCCAGTCGGTCGATCAAATCCGGGTCAATCAGCGGTTCGTCGCCTTGGATGTTGAGAACGGCCTCCGCTTCGAGACCTTGCGCCACTTCCGCCAGACGGTCGCTGCCGCTGGGATGATCGGGGCGCGTCATGGCCACCTCAGCTCCGAAATCAGCAGCCGCGTCAGCAATTCGCTCGTCGTCGGTGGCAATAATCAACCGGTCGAGTTCTTTTGCCTTGGCGCATTGCTCCCAGACTCGCTGCACGAGCGGTTTTCCCGCGATCAAGGCGAGCGGTTTGCCGGGGAAACGAGTCGAGTTCCATCGCGCTGGGATGATTCCGACAATGTTCATTTCACCACGATCCAATCGACGGCCGCTGCGACGTCGCGCACTCGGTAATCGGGCTGGCATTCCTGGTCTGCACCGTAACCCGTCGCGACGAGGATCGTCTTCAAGCCCGCCGCCTTGCCACACTCGATGTCGCTCGCCTTGTCGCCGATCATCCACGAGCGAGTTAGATCGATATGGAAGTCGCGCACGGCCTCCTCGATCATCCCGATGCAGGGCTTGCGGCGCGGCGTGGGCCGGTCTGGATGATCCGGGCAAAAATACGTCCAATCGACCAGTTCTGGGCCGACCTGAAGAAGAAATTCGTTGTGAACTTTCTGGTAGTCCTCCTCAAGAATCAAGCCACGGCCGATGCCGGATTGATTCGTGATGATGATGGTCAGATAACCATCTTTGCGCAGCCGGTGCAGGCTGTTGGAAGCATTGGAAAACACCCGGACGTGCTTTGCCTTGGTGCAATAACCGACCTCCTCCATGAGAGTGCCGTCGCGATCCAGAAAGATGGCGGGCTTCGCTGTATCGAAGTCGGGGCGTTTGGGGGGATCAGCGCGAAGATTGTACTTAAAGAGTGGCGGGGGGATGCGTTTTTTACGCAGTGAGGGGATGTCAGGGTTCATGGGATTCAAGGAGAATGACGCTCGAAGCTGGCGAGCAATTCAGCGGGCGTGAGTGTGGCGGTGCCGAGTTTGCCGACGACGACGCTGCTGGCGTGATTGGAAATTTCCGCCGCCTCACGGGCGGTCGCACCGGAGGCCAGCGCGAGGGTAAAGAGCGCAATCGCCGTGTCCCCTGCCCCCGAGACATCATACACTTCCTGCGCGCGGGTCGGGATGTGATACGGCTCCGCGTCGCGCTCGAAGAGAACCATGCCATTCTCACCCAGCGTGATGAGCAGATGCTGCGTGTGCCATTTTTCGAGCAACTTTCGGCTCACTTCGGAAAGGCGCGACGACGCAGTGAAATCGAAGTCGGGATCGTTTTCCTCGATGCCGGCGCAGCGAAACGCCTCGGAGCGGTTCGGCTTGATCGCCGTCAGCGAGTTCCAGTGCAATGGGTTTTTCGGATTCGGATCGGCGGTGACGATTTTCCCCGCGTCCACGATCAATGCCGTCGCGCGGGTGACAAATTCCTGCCCCAGCAATCCCTTCGCGTAATCCTCGAAAATCACCGCATCCACCTCGGGTAAAATCTTCTCCAGGCAACTTAACGCGTGCTCCATTTGTCCGGAAGCGGGTGCCGTCAGTTGCTCGCGATCCACCCGCACCAATTGCTGCTGACGGGCCACGATCCGGGTTTTGACAATGGTTTTGTAGTCCGCGTCCTCAAACAAACAACGCAGGTCGAGCCCCAACTCGAGCATAAGCTGGCGAAGCTGCGCGCCATGCCGGTCCGTGCCGATGATGCCCATTACGTGGGCCTCGTCGCAAAATTCCTTGAGATTGCGGGCCACATTCGCCGCGCCGCCGGGATAGGCCGATTCGCCGCTCACCTCCACCACGGGAACGGGTGCCTCGGGCGAAATGCGGCTCACTTTCCCCCAGATAAACTCGTCGAGCATCACATCGCCAATGACGAGAAGTCGCTTTTTGCGAAAAGCCTGCAACAGCTCCCCGATCCGTTTCATTTCCATACGAAACAGTGTGCAAAGAGCCGGGTCAGCAAGTCAACACACAACCTGTGGCTCCGTTGCAAACTCCTTTGCCCCAGCGACTTTCCGACTTTCAGCGCAGATAACGCCTCGTTGCCTGCCGGGTGTATTTGTCCGACGTGTGGAGCCGATACGCCTCCTTCAACGCCTTCGCGGCCGAGCGGTCCGATTTCTTTTCTAAACTAATGCGGGCCACATCTGTGGAAAGTGGAGTCGTATTCAAATGTGTGGAGCTTGTCCTAACCATATATCGCAGCGTGAAGTCCCCTTGCTTTAGCAATTTCTCAGCCAGATAACCCCCGGAATTGGCCAAGGTCGCGAAAATGTTACATTCGAGGCCGGTGACGACGCCCTGACGCCAGTTTGCACTGGAAATACTCCGCGATTGGTGCAATCTCCACGTCCCCGTGAGTCTCATAGTCCAAAAATTCGGCGGCACATCCGTCGGCACCACTGAACGCATCCGCAACGTCGCCCAGCGCGTCCTCGCCACCCAACGCGAGGGCCATCAAGTCGTCGTCGTCGTCTCCGCGATGTCTGGCGTCACCGACAATCTCATCAAACTCGCCCGCGACGTTTCCACTTCGCCCACTGAGCGCGAGATGGATGTCCTCCTCGCGACCGGCGAGCAGACCACCATCGCGCTCACCGCCATGGCGATCAACGCTCTCGGCGGTAAGGCCATTTCCCTGACCGGTGCGCAGGCTGGCATCACGACCGATGGCGTGCATACCAAGGCCAAGATTTCCAACATCACCCCGCGTCAGTTGCATCAATATCTTGATTCGGGCCACATCTGCATCGTCGCCGGCTTTCAGGGCGAAACGGCGGAACGACTCATCACCACGCTGGGCCGTGGCGGCTCCGATCTCACCGCCATCGCACTCGCGGCGGCGACCAAGGCCGACCTTTGCCAGATTTTTACCGATGTGGATGGCGTTTATACCGCCGATCCGCGCATTGTCCCGACCGCGAAAAAGATCCCCGAGATCAGCTACGACGAAATGCTCGAAATGGCCTCCACGGGCAGCAAGGTCATGCAATCGCGCAGTGTCGAATTCGCGAAAAAATTCGGCGTCCTCTTCGAAGTTCGCAGCAGCTTCAACAACAACCCCGGCACCCTCGTGAAAGAAGAAACTATGAGCATGGAAAATGTCGTCATCCGCGGCGTCAGCGTCGATCGCAATCAAGCCAAAATCACCATCACCGGCGTGCCCGATCATCCCGGAGTCGCCGCGCGGCTCTTCACCGCGATTGCCGACGCCACGATCAACGTCGATATGATCGTCCAAAACGTCTCCAGCTCCGGCGCGACCGATATTTCATTCACCGTCCACAAAGACGAACTGCCGAAGATCGAAACCACCCTGCGCCCGCTCGTCGCAGAGGTCGGCGCCAAGGGATTCACCGCCGTCGATGGCATCGCCAAGCTTAGCGTCGTCGGAATCGGGATGCGGAATCATTCCGGCGTTGCGGCGAAATTGTTCGAGACCCTCAGCAAAGGCGGCATCAACATCCAGATGATCTCCACCAGCGAAATCAAAATCTCCGTCATCCTCGACGAAGCGAAAATCGTCGAAGCCGCCAACCTCGCCCACGAAGGCTTTGGCCTGGGCCAGTCAGCCGCCGCCTGAGTTTCAGGCGACTTCCATTTCTGAACTCGAATAATGGGTTGAAGAAGCCTCCGCTGCGCGAAAAGAAGTCTTGGCAGAGCGATAAATAAGGAAGTCAGAGCGTTAAAACTAGTAGTTAGATTGGTAAAACCTGGACTCAGACAGCCAAAACTTAGCGTCAGACCGCTAAATATTGGAGTCAGACCACTAAAACTTAACGTCAGATCGCTAAAACTTGGCGTCAGGCGGCTAAAACTTATAGGCAGAGCGCTAAATCTTAACGTCAGATTACTAAATACTGGCGTCAGCTTCATAAAATTGGCCAGTAGATGCCTATACATCGTCAGCAAATGGCCAACGACAGGCGGCATTTTTCTAAATCTGAGCGTCAGGCGATCCAGCTACCATGACCGCCTGCCATTCCAGCCCAGACCCGTAGGGTCGGCCTATCTATAGCCAGTCGAGTTCCAATGCATTCAGGTCCGTAGGACCGGCATGGGCCATTGACGACGCTTACCGATGCCGCACCTACGGCGCTCCGGCTTTTCTCCCGTCGCATTTTCTATAGATAGGCGACTCCTACGGAGCCCATGGCTATCCGCAGCGCTCGCTCCCGGCGGCGATTGGTCTTTATTGGTCAATCTTTCAAAAAATCCTGTTCAACGCAGCTGCCATGCTGCATTCTCCGCACATGACTGATCCTGCTTCTCCTTCCGACCCCGCTCCCGAACCCAAAAAACGCAAGGCCCGCGGCGTGCTGAGTACCCGGTTGCTGAAACAATTGACCTCCGATGAGGAAATCTTTCGCGCCACCATCGACGAAATGAGTGGCGACGCTTCGTTGACCACCAAACTCGCCCAGCATTGCATCGACCGCGATAATACCGTGCCGATTACCCCGGCGAGCCTCGCCGTGGTCCTCAAGCAAGTCGCCGACGCCCGTCAGGACGGGGCCAACACCACCTCCAAACGCGCCGCCCTCAACAGCATCACCGGTGGCGAAAACACAGATGCCAAGACGGCCATCGCCGCCATTCGCAACGTGCAAAGCCGGGCCAAGGGAAAGTATGAAGAGGCCAATCCGGCGCGTCTTACCGCCTATTACGTGGGCAAACCGCTCAAGACCCGGCCGCAAATCACCCAGGCCGGCGCGGCGGTCTTCACCCTGCTGCGCACGAAGGACGATGACGGCCAACCGGTCGAGCCGCAGGACACTTTGCCGGGCTTCGACCAGTCAAAAATCGACCAGTTGGAGGCCGACTTGGGGAGTTATGGTGGAGTGCAGACGCGTCAAAGCGGAGCGCGCAAAGCCGCTAGCGATGGACGGCTGACGTTCGAGGAAAGTTGCGCCCAGGTGGGCCGTCGCCGCCGCAAACTGCAACTAGCCATCGATGCCGAGCGCCCTCACACCGACCCGAACAACGCCCCCCTCCGCACCCGCCTCGGTCTGCCCACTGACGGGACCGTTGCGTAAGGAGAGAATGGAAGTCGCATCCGTCGGAAGGTGGTAAGCTCTTCGTTGCAGATGAAATTTTCCGTCTATAACCTGTTAGGCCACTCGACATCCTCAAAATTTTAATGAAACCTAAAAAAGGTGAGCTTGAAGCAGCCGTAGAATTTAGCTTACACGTTTGCCAACGTGGAGAAGCTGACTGGCCTTCAATATGCCAAGAGCTATGTGTGTTTGACCAACAGTTTGCTTCGTTCGTAAGTAGCAAAAAAGCAGCATACGAATTTACTCTTTCAATAGTCTCAGTCCAATTACATGCCGTTACGAATCTGTTTGAGTCGGCACAAAGCGGAAGGATTCGCTCACATGTTTTGGAGTGTTTTACCAATGAGGAAGTTGGGAATTATCCTGTAGAAGCAATCGCTGCTTACGATGCAGCTTGGGATGAAGCCTTTGCTCAGAGAGAAGCACCTTTTGGAGCAGTTGCTGCCGTTCTTTCTCATAAATTGGGATTGAAACCTAACCTTATTTTCGCACGTGTAACTTTATTTAATCCGATTATTCTATCAACACTTGGCATGGTCATTTTTAGATTTGAGGCTGGTTGGTGGAAGAAACACATTGAAGCGTATGACACCGTGGCCTAACCCCTATGAAAAGTGTCAAGTTAAGGTTTCCTCGTTCCCAAGTTGCACTTGGGAACTCACTTGTCGGTGCAGTTGCACTGCCTTTGAGGGGATAAAGCGGTAGCCGGTGTTGTCGCGGACTGTGTTTGTCTTTCCCGTAGGAGCCAAGCTACCGGGACACTGGCATTACCAAGTGCAACTTGGTAACGAGGAGAAGAGCATTGCCGATGCAGCGAACCGGCTCCGCGCATGACGGCATCTGCGGCACACGTTGCGAAAAGACTTCCTCTCATTTCCTCGCTGTCTAATCTACAGGAGTTCATTTGAGTTCCATCGCACTGGTCTCACCAACTTCAGCCATCCCCTTCTTATGCCTCTCCAATCTGACGACACTTTGCTCTTTATCGGTGACAGCATCACAGATTGTGGCCGTGACAGGCAATCGGACGGCCCGGACAGTCTGGGCGGCGGCTATGTGAATGAGATTGCCAGGCAACTGGCCATGCGCCAGCCGCCCCACGAAGGGTGGATTCGCAATCGGGGGAATTCCGGCAACAGAATTTACGACATCGAACAGCGGCTCGACGCGGATTGCCTCTCGCTCCAGCCGTCGGTGGTATTTATTTTGGCTGGCATCAACGATGTGTGGCGGAAGTTCGACAGCGGGGTGGTTTCCGAGATCGCGGAGTTTCAGGCGAGCTTTCAGCGCATTCTGGAGCGGGTCCGTTCTGAAATCGGCGCGCGAATCGTGATTCTGGAGCCGTTTCTATTGCCCGTCCCCGAGGACCGGCGCGCGTGGAGAGTGGACTTGGACCCGAAGATTCATGGCATCCGCGAACTGGCTGCGAAATATGCCAGCGTCTATGTGCCTCTCGATGGATTGTTTGCCGCCGAATGTTGCCACAGCCCTGCCGCTCATTGGCTGCCCGATGGCGTTCACCCCTCGGAAGCGGGTCATCAATTGATCGCGCAGGCAGTGCTTTCGAGGCTTTGAGCCGCGGCTTCGGGTCGGAGAACTCTCGAGTTTGATCCGACTCAGTCGGCCTTTTCCTCGGCTTCCTCGCCGAGTGCGACGATGTCGCCGTCCTTAAAGAGGATGCCCTGCAAGACTTCGCGCCAGAGAGGTTTCTTGCGCAGGAGAAATTCCAGATCCATCCCGAAGTGTTTGAACTCCTCCTTCTGCGCGTTGGCCATGATGGCCTTGGCGGTCTTGTCTTTCTCCAGCGACATCCGCTGTTCATACCAGCCGATGGCCTCCGCCTCTTCGGTGAGCGAGACTAACATGCGGGCAAAAGTGCGGGTTTCCTCGGACAATTCCGACGGCGGCTCGTGATATTGGTCAAATCCCATGGAAGTCTTATGGACTGGACGAACGGGATGTCAATTTTTTGGCGGCGTTCGCTTGCGGGAACACGGAGTTTTTTCGTCTGGTTTCCAGAGAGGTTTCTGATGAAATATGGCCCATGTCGGAATTGGAGACGGCTCGGTTAATCGAATGGGTGCCGGGGAAAAGCTTCGGGTATCTGCTTCTCGAATCGAGGCGGGTGTTTCTGCATAGAAACGACCTGGCGCGGGGTTATCTGCGACCAAAGCCGGGCGATCTGGTTCGGTTTACGCTGGGCGTGGATGAGCTGGGAAGAGTCTGCGCGAAGAATGCGTTTCCCCTCGGCAATCGCGTCGCGGAGGTGCCGGAACCACGTTCGAGCCGGGCGCATCGACTGCATCCCGATACGGTGGGATTTCTCCTCATCCTGCTGTTTGCGCCGGTTTGGGCGGTGTATCGACTCGATTTCCACCGCGACCTCGCGGCCATTCTGGCAGTGGCGCTTTCGGGGATCACTTTTCTAACTTACCTGCTCGACAAGGGACGGGCCAAGTCGGGCGACTGGCGAATACCAGAGGCGACGCTGCACCTTTTAAGCTCGATGGGCGGCTGGCCCGGAGCGTTTCTCGGACAGCAATTTAGCCGACATAAAACGGCCAAGGTGAGTTTCCAGAGCGTCTTCTGGCTGACGGTGCTCGTTTACGAGTTTGCAGCGATTGATTTCCTGCTCCATTGGAAAATTTCCCGCGCAACCGCTGCGCTGGTCTGGAGCTACCTCGGTAAATGAGTCGAGTTAGACCGAGGTCGAACCCATTTCGCCGGTCTCGGAGTCCTGGAAGAGGCTGGCTTTGTAGCCGCCCTTTTGCAGGGCGTCGATGATAGCGTCGTGATGGATGGTGGCGGGGCGGAAGGAAACCCAGATGCCGCGTTCGATGATGCGGACGCCTTCGACGCCGCGCAGTTTCTGAAGGATTTTGCCCGCCTTGGCCTCGTCCTCGGCGGTGTTGAGATTCGGAACGGCGAGATCGAGTTCCTCGAATGCGTGTGTGCTCATGTGTCTAGGAAACGTCCGGTCCGGTGGGGGCGGTCTTGGCTTTCATTCGAGTTCCAATCGACTGTAACTCGCCTATTTTCCGAGCGCGGCGCGAATCTCGGGGATGCGGCCAGCGGAGCCGAGCTTCTCGCCACGGCTGACGATAAATTTGCGATATTCCTCGATGAAGATTTTGCCGGGAGGGCGGAAGTCAAATTCTTCGGGTTTGTCGCGGAAGAATTCGCGGTGCACGCGGGTCCAGACGAGGCGTCCGTCGGTGTCGATGTTGACCTTGGTGACGCCGAGCTTGGCGGCGGGGAGGTATTCATTTTCGTCCACGCCGACGGCGGAAGGATCGAGTTTGCCCCCGGCGGCGTTGATGCGGATGACTTCGTCGTGAGGAACGCAGGAACTGCCGTGCATGACGATGGGAGTCGGAGGCAGGCCGGCGGCGGCGACTTTGTCGCGAATGGCTTCGATGACGTTGAAGTGGAGCGATTGGTGGCCCTTGAATTTATAAGCGCCGTGGCTGGTGCCGATGGCGGCGGCGAGCGAGTCGCAGCCGGAGCGCTGGATGAACTCGACGACTTCATCGGGGTTCGTGAGGCAGGCGTGGCCCTCATCGACGACGATGTCTTCCTCGACGCCGCCGAGTTTGCCGAGTTCGGCTTCGACGCTGAGGCCCTTGGCATGGGCGCGGTCAACGACGCGCTTAGTGATGGCGATGTTTTCCTCAAAGTCCTCATGCGAGGCGTCGATCATGACGGACGAATAGAAGCCGGAATCGATGCAGTCGTAACAAGTCGCCTCGTCGCCGTGATCGAGATGCACCGCATAGATCGCCTCGGGAAAAATCTCTTCTGCTGCGCGAATGATGCCCTCGATCATGCGTTTGTCGGTGTAATTGCGAGCGCCTTTGGAAAGCTGGATGATGAAGGGCGATTGAGATTCCACGCAGCCTTTGAAGAGGCCCATGGTTTGCTCGGCGTTGTTAATGTTGTAGGCACCGATGGCATATTTGCCGTAAGCGAGTTTGAAGAGTTCTGCGGTCGTAACGATCATGGACGGAGTCTCATTGGCTGCGTGCCGCAGGGCAAGCCGCAATTCGCTTTTTTCTAGGGCGGTGCTTTATTCCCCGTCCTCACTCCTGCCTTAAAAACTTCATGGAAAATGTCATCATTGTTGGAACCGGTTGCGCCGGTCTCACCGCCGCCATCTACACCGCCCGCGCCAATCTTTCGCCACTCGTCCTTGAGGGCAAGGAACCCGGGGGACAGCTCACGACGACGACGCTGGTGGAGAATTTTCCTGGTTTCCCCGAGGGCATCGACGGTCCGCAACTGATCATGAACATGAAGGCGCAAGCGGGGAAATTCGGCGCGCGATTTGAGTATACGCTGGTGACGGATTTTGAGCCGGGTGATGGCCATGCGACGCCGCACAGGGTGAAAATCGACGACGAATGGGTGGAAACGAAAACGCTCATCATCGCCAGCGGAGCGTCCGCGAAATGGCTCGGTCTGCCCGGAGAAACCAAGCTGGTCGGCCACGGATTAACTTCGTGCGCGACCTGCGATGGAGCCTTTTATCGCAACGTCCCCGTGGCGGTCATTGGCGGCGGTGATTCGGCGGCGGAAGAAGCGATTTTCCTCACGCGCTTCGCCTCCAAAGTTTACCTGGTGCATCGCCGCGATGCCTTGCGCGCCTCGAAAATCATGGCCGACCGCGTGCTGGCGAATGAAAAAGTCCAGCCCGTCTGGAACACCGTTCCGCTGGAGTATCTGACCGACGATCAGGGCGAAATGCGCGCGCTGAAAGTCCGCGACACGGTCACGAATGTGGAGAGTGAACTGGAAGTCGCCTGTGTTTTCGTCGCCATTGGGCACAATCCGAACACGAAGCCTTTCCTCGGCAAACTGCCCACGGACGACGCTGGTTATCTCCTGCAAACAAAGGGAACCGCGACCGCCGTTCCCGGTGTTTTCGCCGCCGGGGACGTGGCGGACACAGTTTACCGGCAGGCGATCACGGCCGCTGGCCAGGGTTGCGCCGCCGCCATCGAAGTCGAGAAATTCCTCGCTGATCAGGAATAACGCGGCTCGCCGATTTTGAAAATCTGCGACCTCACCCAGTTTTATTCGCCGGTCAGCGGCGGGGTGAAGCGTTACGTGCAGGAAAAGGTCGATTACCTGCGCCGGGAACGATCCGACTGCGAGCACATCCTCATCATTCCAGGGGAACGCACCGAGCGCATCGTCGAGCCGCAGCGGCGGATTTACACGATCAAATCGCCGCTCATTTCAAAGACCTCACGCTATCGCATGTTGCTCAATCTGGGAGCCGTCGAGAGCGTGATCGAACTCGAACGGCCCGACATCATCGAGAGCGGCGACCCGTATCAAGTCGCTTGGAAATCTCTCGCGACCGGCGATGCGCTGCGCATTCCAGTCGTGGCGTTCTATCATTCCCATTTTCCCGAAGCCTATCTGCGCAGTGTGGAAAAATATCTCGGCCACACCGCCGGCGACGCGCTGATGGAGGCCGCCGAGCGCTATGTAAGTCATCTCTACAACAAGTTTGCCCACACGCTCGTCCCCTCGGCGGGTCTCAGGCAATTGTTAGTCGATTGGGGCGTCAGCAACACCGCGCTCGTCGAACTTGGAGTAAACACGAGCGTCTTCCAACCCGGTCCGCGCCAGCCGGATTTTCGGGAGAAACATCAGATTCCCGCTCAGGCAAAACTGCTGCTCTACGTCGGGCGTCTCGCTCCAGAGAAGAACGTGAAGACGCTCTTCTCCGCCTTCGAACTTCTCACCAGAGAACACCCTAACTCCTATCATTTGCTCGTTCTCGGCGAGGGCACGACGCGCGACAGTTTGCTGCGGCTCTCCATTTCGACGAATGCCGTTACCTGGCTGCCGTATTGCGGCGACTCCATGGATCTCGCCAAAATTTACCGCGAGGCCGATCTGTTCGTTCATCCCGGCGTGCAGGAAACTTTCGGGCTCGTCACGCTGGAAAGCCAGTCGTGCGGAACTCCCGTCGTCGGCATTCGCGGCAGCTACATGGACCGGATTATTTTCTCGAACCAGCGCCATTGGGCGGCGGAAAATTCACCGGAAAGTCTAGCAGCGGCGATCCGGCAAACCTGCCGCGAAGACCTGCGGGAAATCGGCGCGCTCGCCTCGCAGCAGGTGCGGGCCAGATACGATTGGAACTCCGTTTTCCGCAAGCTGCTCGGCATTTACCAATCGTGCATTGCGCAGCCTGACCGCGTCCGGTAAATTGCCTCTCTCCCATGTTAGATGACCGCCAGTTTTTGATTCGCCCCTATCAACCTTCCGACCGCGCCGAAGTGCGCCGGCTTTGTTGTGAAACGGGATTTCTAGGCAACCCGATTGATCCGATTTTTGAGGATCGCGAGTTGTTCGCCGATTACCTCACGCAATATTATCTCGACCACGAGCCGGAGTCGTCGTTCGTCATTCTGGTTGATGGCGAGTTAAAGGGTTATCTGCTCGGTTCGCGCCAACCGAAACGCCAGCAGTTTCACAGTTTTTTTCAGAACATCAGCCTCGTCACGCGCGGGCTCCTGCGTTATCCGCGTTACAGCGCAACCTCCAAGAAATTCGTCCACTGGATTCTTTGCAATGGCTGGCGCGAAGTGCCCGCGGCACCGCGCAACATTCCGCACTTCCATATCAATCTGCTAGCCGAGGCGCACAGCGTTCCCACGACTCGCGCGCTTATGGATGCCTATCTAACCTATCTCACCAAGTGCGGTGAGAAACAGGTTTATGGTCAGATGACGACCTTCCACAACCGGCGGGGCACGAAGATGTTTGAGCGCTACGGTTTTAGGGTCATCAATCGCGCGGAAATCACGAAGTATCGTGACCTGCATCCAGAGCCGGTCTATCTCAGCACGGTGCTCAAAGATTTGACTGAAAACAGTCAGCTCTACGGCAGCCGGGTTGGCTAGCTATTTGCGGCTGATCGGGATTTTTCCGACCAGGGCTTTGTATTGCACGGTGACGACGCCGTCCTCGATGTTAGTGATGAGGAGTTTCACTGTTCCGGTCGTTGTCGCCAGAGGCAGAAACTGGCCGCGCGTGTAGTCCTTGCCGTTGATCACCGCGATGCTCGGTGTGTCCAAAATAATGGAAGTCACCTTGTACTGCTCGATGGGAATGCGGAGGAGTTGCTCCTCGTTCACCGCCGTTTTGGCACGCGGTGTGAATCCAATCGGCCAGAATGGGTTGCGGCCTTTTTCCGGCGGCACAAACGTGGACTTGGTGTGGGCGCGGTATTGGTTGACCACCGGAGTAGCCGCAGGTGTGGCAGCAGCGGGAAAGACGTGGGCGGGCTCAGAAACCACAGGCGCGCTGGGCTTCGGCGGAGGCACTTCTTGGGCGCCCGCCACAGTCACCAAAGCCAGCAGACAGATAGCAGGGAAAGTCGTTTTCATTTCAGCAAAGTTCTAAATTCACAGACGATCCGCTGGTCCTCGGGTGCGCCGGGATTTGCGTCCACTTTGATGGAGCGAACGGAGAGCAGCGGCATTTCATTTTCAAACTCCGAGAGCGCGGTCATCACGGTGACAAACGACGAGGGCGGAAAACTAACATCCCACAGGAAGTATTTGAAACGCTCCAGTCCCTCGCCGGGCACTGCCTCGGTGGTGCGGAGTTGCAGTGTTACCTTCGGCACGCCGCGCTTGGCAAAAAACTGATTCACCAGCGGCGGAAACCACGCGATGGCGGCCTCCTTCGGGATCATGCCCTCGATGGTCTGCATAGTGGCGACGGAAGTGGCGGCGCGCTCGACGGCATTTTTACCCAGCTTGATCTGCTTTCTGGAGTCCTCCAGTTTCGTCTGCAAGTCGGCAATCGCAGCCGTGTTGGTCTTCTCTTGGGAGTTGAGCGGCCCAAGCAGAAATTGGAAATAACCGTAGAGCAGAATGGCAAACATAATGCCACTCAGGACCATTTTTTGGATCTGATCTTTGTTGAACTTGGCCATGATTATTTCGTTTTGAGGGTGATCTCGAATCCGATGGAGAAGTTCGCCGTGGCGAAGCTTTTTCCACCGATGATGAGAGGCGTTTCGCTGTTTTCGAGGGAGGCAAATTGCGAGGTGACGGTGCCGTAGGTTTTGCTCAGGCGATCTTCCATGCTTTGGCGGAATCGCTCGGCCACCGCACGCGGTTCGCGTCCTGCGGAGACGCCGACCACGGTCAGCGTGACGCTTTCCTTGGTCCGATTGGCTCCATCAAATGCGCTGATTTGAATCTCCGGGCCGGTCCCGGCGACAATTTCGCTGAAAAGCGGGCCCCAGTAGAAACGGTCATCGATGAGTTTTTCCACCGCCGAGGTGGCGGCCAGAGTCTGGCTGGAGGTGGTCTCGTCGGCCTTGGCCTGGGTGGCTTTGGGCGCGATCTTGGCGAGATCGGCTTCCAGATTGTTTTTTTCCGCGGTGATCTTGCCGACGCTGGCGGATTTGACCAGATAGTAGCCGTAGAAACAAACGGCCACGATGAGGAGTGCGAGGATGCCGAGTTTGAGAGGATCGCGTTTTCGCTCGACGATCTTCGACTGTTCTTCGTGTAGGAGATTGATGTGCAGGGGCATGATATTTTACTCCGGAAACATGGCTTCGAGGGCGGCTCCGTAGGCGATGGTGAGGTTGCCCATTTCGAGGTCAAACGCTTCCACGCGGTTTTTGCCGATGGCTGTTTCCACGTTTTCAAACGGGTCCCACAGCTCGAAGGGAATATTCGTCTCGTCGCTCAACAACTGGAGCACCTGCTCCGACTTGGCGAGGCCGCCGGAAATGTAAATTTTATTGACCACTTCTTCGCGCTGACCCTCTACGAATCCAATGGAACTCCGGAGTTCGCGGGCGATGGCGATGAGTTCCTGGTGGGCGATCTCGATCATGCCTGCGTCGCCTTGATTGAAGAGAAGCATGGCCGATTGCGCCTCGATGCCGCCGCCTCTGGTGAGCGCTTCAGTGAGAATTTTTCCGCCAAATTCGACCGAGCGCACGAGCAATAATTCCCGGCGGCTGCCGACCATCACAGTGGACTGGCTGTGGCCGATATCGACCAGCATGAAGGTCTCATTCTGGAAGACCTCGGGCTGACAGTATTCAAAGGCGTTCAGTAGCGAAATGGGCGCGAGTTGGAGAAGGCCGACATTCAGGCGCAGCTTGCGAAATGCCTCGTCGAGCATGGTGACTCGGCTCCGTGGAATGCCGCAGACGAGGTATTTTAACTGCGCCTTGGGGTCGAGCGTAGCGGTGTCGGTTTTTAGAATTTGATCGCAGTCCACGACCATTTCGCTGATGTCCTGGTTCAGCAAATTGAGGCCGTTGATGAGCAATCCCCGGCGCAGCAAATCGGGCGGCGTGGGATATTGGTCGATGATTTTCAGAAAGGCGTCGGGCGAGGAAGTGGCGACGCCGATGGCTTTGGTTGGGCCGCCGAGTTCCGCGAGAATGAGCTTGAGGTGATGCACCAGCTCGTCGCTGTTTTCCAACGGGCCACCGAAGGAGCGCACGGCGAATTTGTTAACGACGGCCCTGTCGGTGCCGCGGCGTTGCAGGGCCAGCCCCTTGATGGAGTGGGTGCCGATGTCGATGCCGATGCTGGTGGAGTGAGATTTGGCCATGATTGGGGTGCGAGCTTAAATAAACATGTTTTTCTGCTGACTAAGCCAGAGATAAAGATCGATCTCCTGGCCGCATTTCATCAGCAGTTCAATGGGATTCTCCTGCCCGGCGCTGGTGGCGACGCTGACGAGGAAGATGCGCAGGATTTCCGAGGGCAGGCGCTCCCGTTCGTCGCGAGTGAGAGGCAAATGAGTGGTCTCGTCGTAGAGATCGACCCAGAGGCGGAGGTTTTGCCATGCTTGTTTGGGAACGAGCTCGACCACGGAGCCGTGGACCCGCGTGAGGTGCGTGATGACGCTCTGCATGGCATACGCGATGTCGAAAATGCGCTCGCGCTCCTGCATGAAGTCGTAGTCCACGACGGCGGCGATCTGGTCGGCTTTGTAGAGTAGATTCCAGAAATGATAATCGCCGTGAACGGTGAGCCAAGGGAGGTTGCCGACCATGCGTTCGTAGTTTTCCGCCAGCGGTTCGAGAGCCTCGCGGGCTCGGGTCAGCACCGACCGGGCCGCGTTGGCATTTGGGTCGTGCCCGATGTATTGGGCGATGACGTAGAAGCCCTCGTCGATTAATCCCATGCAATGCGCGGGGCCGATGTCGTTGCGCATTTCCGGTGGCACAGGCGTGCGCCGGCGCGAGGCTTGGTCCAGACAACGATGCAAGTCCCCCAGCATGCTCGCGGCGGAATTCATTCGCTGCCAGTCGCGATGACTGCCCAAGTCGTGCGGCACGAAACGATGAATCTCGACCAGGCGCTCGCCCCAGAGAGTCCAGGTCTTGCCGTTGCGTTTGCGCATGACCTCGGGCACGGGGAAACCCTGCTCGATCATGTCGTTGATCATGCCGTGAAGATATTCCACGCGCTCGATGTATTCCTCGCCGTGTCGAGCGCGCAGGAGAAACGTCCCCTGCCCCGTGCGAAACGGATCGGTCGTGTTGCATTGCGTCTGCGTCGGCACATCCATCTGGATCATGCGTCCGAGATCGAAATCATCGACGAGCTTTTGCAGTTGCGACCAGCTTAATTGCACCGAGGTCCGCTCGTGGCTGCGAACGCTGGAGTCGAGTCGGATCGTATTCAGAAAGTTCTCGTTGTCCTGAATCAGGCTCGCGGCCTGGGCACGGCGGCGGGCTTTTTTTCCCTGGCTCTCCTGGCTGATGTGAGTGGTGCCCGACATATCGCTTAAACTCGAATCAGGCCGCCGGCGCGCTTGCTCCGCCCTTGCAAAAACGGGAGTCGGCCTGCGTCGAAATCATGGGTTGGAAAGTCATTTTGCAATCTGGAAGCCGGAATGTAGGATTCGCGACCCATGAATAGTCTAAGCACGCGCAATGCCAGCCAGTCGCCCATTTTCGCCTACACGGCGGCGTTTGTGGTTTTCATGATCCTTCTCGCGCTCGTTCCCATGGTGGAAAAAATCCTGCCTGCGACGGGGAATCCGTGGTTTGCGAAAGGCGCGTTTCTTGTCTACCCGCTGCAGACGATTCTTTGCGGGGCGCTGCTGCTTTACGTGCGACGCCGGGTGGAATTTCGCGGAATTGCATATCTTTCGGTCACATTTGCGCTCGGCTTTTTCGTTTTTGCGATGTGGACCTCGCCTCAATTTTTCCATTGGGCACCGCCGCGCACAGACGGATTTAACCCGGATGTGTTTGCCCCCGGCTCGACGTCTTACTGGGTGACGGTCGTCCTGCGTTTTCTGCGGCTGGTCGTCGTGGTGCCATTTCTGGAGGAGATTTTCTGGCGCGGATTTCTCATGCGCTATCTGATTAGCGAGTCGTTTGAGAAAGTGCCGTTCGGCAAATACGACGTCAGGGCCTTCTGGATCACCGTGATCGCATTTGGCCTCGCCCATTACGGCAACCACGCGCTACCTGGTCAGGATTTCTATGCGGCCCTGCTCACCGGGGTGATTTACAATGCAGTGGCCTGCCTCACGAAAAGCCTCGGCACCTGCGTCTTCGTCCATGCGGTGACAAATCTTTTTCTCGGGCTCTATATCATGTTCACAAAGCAATGGGGCTTCTGGTAGCCTCCGCGCTCATGGAATCTTCGTTTCTCCAGAAGCTGGTCTTTACGATTGTCTTCGCCGCCATCACCGCAGGCATCATTCAGGCCGCCCGCCACATGGGATCGAGCGTGGAGCAATCCATGGACGCCGACACGCTCAAGGCCCGCACTCCGAAGCCCACGCCACGCCGTTTCTAGCGTCCCTCGCCCATGAAAATCGGACTGGTCCAGATGAATTCGACAGTGGGCGATTTTTCGGGCAATACCGCCTTCATCACCGCCGCCTACGAACAATTGGTCGCCGATGGTGCGCAGCTTGTCATTACACCCGAACTCGCGATTCCTGGCTATCCACCGCAGGATCTGATTTTTAAATCGCAGTTCGTCCCGCTCAATCTCGAATCGCTCCATCAACTCGCCAAAGTCGTCGGCGACGTTCCCCTGCTCGTCGGCTATCTGGAGTTCAACGAAAAACTCACCGGCCGCCCCTTTCGCAACGCCGCCGCCCTGCTCCGCCGGGGAAAAATCGTGGATCGTTTCTTCAAAACGCTCCTGCCGACTTACGATGTGTTCGACGAGAGCCGCTATTTCGAGCCGTCCACCGGCTTGAATCTTTTCAACCTCGGCAACGCCAAGATCGGCGTCACCATCTGCGAGGACATCTGGACCGAGGAATATCTCAGTCGCAATCTCTACGATCAGGACCCGGTCGAAAAACTCATCGCCGCCGGTGCCAGTGTGATCGTAAATTTGAGCGCGTCACCTTTCCAGATTGGCAAGCCGCTCATCCGGCAGCAGATGATTTCCGCGCTCGCCCGGCAGCACCGGATTCCGGTTTATTACTGCAACGCCGTGGCCGGAAACGACCAGCTCATTTTCGACGGCAACTCGCTGGTGATCAATCATCGCGGAGACGTTCTCGCTCATTTCGCCGCCTTCGCGGAGCAATGCGCTGTCGTCTCCGCCGATGCTTCCAGCCTTCCTACGCGGACGCCATCCGAGTCTGAAGAACTTCACGGCGCGCTCGTTCTCGGTGTCCGCGATTATTTTAGAAAAACCGGCTTCCATACCGCGATCCTCGGCCTTAGCGGCGGGATCGACTCCGCCGTGGTGGCCGCGATTGCGGTGGCCGCGCTCGGGCCCGAAAATGTCACCGGCGTCGCCATGCCCAGCCAGTTTTCCTCCCAGGGCAGTCTTGATGATGCCTACGCTCTGGCCAAAAACCTCGGCATCCAATGTCTCACGCTGCCGATCCAGACGGAGTTCGAGGCGATACGACTGCAACTCCAGTCTGTTTTTGAAGGGCTTGCCGAGGACACGACCGAGGAAAACATCCAGTCGCGCCTGCGCGGCGTCACCCTGATGGCGCTCTCCAATAAATTCGGCCATCTTGTTCTCAGCACGGGCAATAAAAGCGAACTCGCTGTCGGTTATTGCACGCTCTACGGCGACATGTGCGGTGGGCTGGCGGTGATCAGCGATGTGCCAAAAATGAAAGTTTACGAACTCGCCCGCTGGATCAATCGCGAGCAGGAAATCATTCCCGGCAACACCATTTCGAAGGCTCCCAGCGCCGAGTTGCGGGCCAATCAGACGGATCAGGACTCGCTCCCGCCTTATGAGATTCTCGATGAAATTCTTTCCCTCTACGTCGAAAGCAAGCTCGGCATCCGCGACATTATCGCCCGTGGGTTCGACGAAAAAACCGTGCGCTGGATTGTTCGCAAGATCGATCTCAACGAATACAAGCGCGCCCAGGCCGCTCCCGGTCTCAAAGTTACCAGCACCGCTTTCGGCATGGGCCGGCGAATGCCCATCGCCCAGCGTTTCACCGAATAATTTCATGCTCTCTGCCTACCTCCAATCCACTCAGCGCGCCGTGGACGCCGCGTTGAAAATCTATCTCCCGCCCTCCAGCACCAAGCCAGCCACGATTCATCAGGCCATGCGCTACAGCATTTTTGCCGGTGGAAAAC
Source organism: Chthoniobacterales bacterium (assembly GCA_039930045.1). Taxonomy (NCBI): domain Bacteria; kingdom Pseudomonadati; phylum Verrucomicrobiota; class Spartobacteria; order Chthoniobacterales; species Chthoniobacterales bacterium. Next base: position 182,626 of record JBDSQB010000003.1, read on the forward strand.
GGCTGCGTCCGATCCTCTGTATTGCCGCCGCTGAGGCTTGCGGCGGTCGCCTCGAAAACGCCTTGCCCGCCGCCTGTGCCGTGGAAATGGTTCACACCTATTCGCTGATTCACGACGATCTCCCGGCGATGGACAACGATGATTTTCGCCGTGGCAAACCGACGAACCACAAGGTTTACGGCGAAGCCATTGCCATTCTCGCGGGTGACGCGCTGCTCACCCTGGCTTTTGAAGTCTTGGCCGCAGCCGCCTCGACGCGGCGCTATTCGATTGCGGACCAAATCCGCGAACTCGCCCAAGCCAGCGGGAGTCGCGCCCTGATCGCCGGCCAGGTCGCTGATCTGGAAGCCGAGGGAAAAAAAAATACCGTGGCTCAGTTGCGTTACATTCACGGGGCCAAGACGGCCGCGCTCCTCACGAGCAGCATCCGACTGGGAGCCATTAGCGCGAACGCCACAGACTCTGAATTAGTCGCGCTCACCACGTTTGCCGAAAACCTCGGACTCGCCTTCCAAGTGATCGACGACATTCTCGATGTGACCCAAACGAGCGAGAAACTCGGCAAAAGCGCGGGCAAGGACGTCACGGCCCAAAAAGCCACCTATCCCGCGATTCTGGGCTTGGACAAATCCCGCAAAGAAGCGCATCGACTGACGGATCTTTCGTTGGCGGCCCTGGAGCCGTTCGGTCAAAAAGCCGACCGCCTGCGCACGCTCTCCGGACATCTTCTGCAGCGCGATTATTAGGCCGCGCTGAGTCGAGTCAGAGTCGAATGGAACTCAACCCGGTTTAAGCCGCGTTTTTGTTGCTGATAAACGTCTTCAGCATGATCTGGAAATCGAACAGTGGGTTCCAGTTTTCCAAATAGTAGAGATCGCAGTTGATGCGCTCGCGCAAATCGGTGTCGCCGCGCAGCCCCAGCACCTGAGCCCAGCCCGTGATGCCGGGCTTGACGCTGTGGCGAGCGTTGTAATGTGGAATCTCCTCCTTGAAATTCTGGATCAATTCTGGGCGCTCTGGGCGCGGCCCGACCAAGCTCATTTCGCCCACAAGCACGTTCCAGAACTGCGGGACTTCGTCGATATTCCAGCGGCGCATGAAGGAGCCGATCTTGAGACGGCGTGGATCGTTCTTTGTGCTCCAGCCAGGTTTTTGACCGACTTCCGCGTCGAGGCGCATGCTGCGAATCTTGAGAATGTCGAAGATCGCTCCGTTGCGGCCCAAGCGTTTTTGACGGTAGAAAATCGGGCCGGGCGACTCGCGGTAAACCAGGAATCCAAAGATGGCGATTAGCGGAGCGGAGAGGATCAGACCCACGATGGCTCCGACCACGTCGAGTGCACGTTTGAAGATGGCGTTGCCAAATTTGTCGAGCGCCAGTTGGGAAACACCGAGAACGGGAATGCCGCTGACGGTCTCCAGCCGCAGGCCCGAGACCAAAATCTGGAAATACGATGGGATGATTTTGAATTGGACCAGCTCTTTTTCGCAGAGGTTCGCGAGTCCGACGATCTCGTCTTTTACGCAATCGACGTCGGACATGATGACCATGTCCACCATGTGCTCATGAATAAGGCCGGAGAGCTGCTGCACGTTGCCCAAGGTCGGAACGTCGTCCGGCATGGTCTCGCAATGTCGGCCATGCGAGGCGGTCACGCAGCCGACGAAATGGTAGGCGGAGTGCGGGGCGTTCGCGAAGGAATCGACAATTTTAGCGGTTTGCTCATTCCAGCCCACGAAGAGAATGCGCTGGCGGAGATTTTCCACGACGCCTGTTTTCAGAATCAGGCGGTGAAAGAGGGCGTGCGACAGAAACAAGGCCCCAAAGATCACTCCGCCGGCCAGCAGGCCATACATCCGCGAGATCGGCGGCTGGGCATTGATGAGAAGCGTGGCGCTGAGGAATCCGACCGTCCAAAAGCAGGTGGCTTTGGCGAGAATAGTGACGAGATGTTTGAAGCGCAGGAGCAGATTGCGCTCGTAGAATTTCAAGTGGGCCAGCAGCAGGACCATGGTGAAGGTTCCGAAGGCGAAGTAGTTGATGTATTGGCCAAAAGCCATCTCACCTTGGATGCCCAAGTGGCGAAGCGGAGAATGGAACCTGAGAAAATAGGCTCCGATCATCGCCGCCAAGATGACGACGGAATCGATCACCAGCGTCAGGGCGACGAGATGTTCTTGAATCCGCGGGTCGATGCGGCGGGTTTTACGACGATGGTTAATTCCGACCATTGGGCGTCCGAAAATACCCGAGGCGTCAACGAGTGAAGTTTTCAACAACGCCCCCTGATTTTGATAAGTAAGATCTGCTTCCATATTTTTGAAATGTTCGAGTTGCGATGAAGTGGGGAGAACTCTGGGAAGGATCGTCGAGCATCACACCAGTTTCTGTGCCATAACGCCAGACGTAGCTAAAATAACTCAATTTATTTTATGAACCTCTCCCGTTGAACCACATTGGTAACTCGCCGGGATTTTTTCACGGGCCATTGATAGACTCTCAAACTCCCTCTGCAAAGAACTGATTTTTGGAGCAGAAAGTTAGCCATTTCAGCATTGAGGGAACTTTCCTAGATGCTGGAAATTAGGAAGCCTAAAGTCTTCGACGCAATCGCGATTCTGAGAGTATTCCGTCGCAAAACTAAGAATGGAGTTCTGAATAAACCGATTTGAGTGGTTTAAAGCTGTAACAAAACCTCTTTGGAAGGTTTAGAGTCATTGCCCGACGACTATTCAAGAGTTGAGGATTCGTTTAATTATTGACCCAACTCAGATAATCGCTTGCATGATCTAAACTCCTGCTCGTCCTACGAACTCTATCTGCGACTGTCTTCTTTTGTTCAGGCTGACTATTTCAATTGCCTAAAGAAGAGATAGCCTGTGATACCCAAGCCGACTGCACTGATGATTCGGCGGACCCAGACGTGGGGGAGTTTCTGTGAATATGTGGAGCCAAAAAGATAACCCGCCAGCGCTCCGATGGTCATCACGCCAGCCTTGGGCCAGTCTATCAGGCCGCCGCAGATGAAAATGATGGCAGCAACCACGTTAATCAAAGACCCGAGAACGTTTTTCAGGGCATTCATCTCATGAATATGGGACAGCCCTAAAAATCCGAGCGAAGCCAGCATGAGAATGCCGATGCCCGCGCCGAAATAGCCGCCGTATATCGCCACGGCAAATTGCGCCACGATGGAGAAGATCAGAAATTTCGGCGCGATATGATGCGTTGGCTGGTCCCTTATTTGTTGAGTAGCCACGGCTTTGAAAAGGCTTTGCGCCAGAAAAAGTAACGTCGCAAAGAGCAGCAAAAACGGCACGATTCGAGTGAAAGTCGTATCGCTGGTGTGCAGTAAAAGCACACTGCCGACCCCGCCGCCCACGAGACTCACGGGAACGAGACGCGCGAGCCAGGGCTTGATCTCGTCGATGTGTCTGCGGTAGCCAAAAATGCTCCCCGCCGTGCCGATCACGAGCGCGAGCGTGCTGGTGGCATTGGCGACAATGGCGGGCGTCCCAAAAAGGAGCAGCACCGGAAAAGTGATCATCGTGCCGCCACCGGCGACGGCATTGATGACACCGGCGGCAAAGGCAGCACCGAGCAGGCTCAGAATTTCTTGAACGGACATCGCTTAGAAACCTGCATCGCGATTGGGCACATTCACACTGGCGTTATCGACCTTCTCCAACTGCCAATCCCATGGAAGTCGGCTCTGTTTTCGCCAAGTAAAAACCCAGGGTGTGGGCAGTCGATTCACCTCGCTGGTGATCCATTCCGTCGCTCCGGTTCCGGTGCCGGAAAGCGTGAGATTGGTGGTAATCGTCGCCGTTTCCGACATGAGAACCATCTGACTCCCCTGCGTGTGAATTGTTACGGCGAAAAACTGCCGCAGCACCTCGCGCAGATCGTTCAAGGCCGTTTCGCGATTGTGCCCGAAGCGATCTGAGTAATTGGCCGCGAGCTTGCCTTTGATTCGACTCCAATTTCTATCTTCCAGCGCCGTGAGGAGATTTTTCTGGTGAAGTTCGATTTGCCGCCGTGGCTGCCAGAGTTTAAAGCAATAAACGGCGATAAAAACGGTCGCGAATATCATCAGCCGCCGTCCCCAGGCGTGCACTTTGAAGGTAGGCAGTGACATAAAAACTCCCATGAATAGCATCAAATACCGCCCAAATGTAGCGGCAATTCTCCAGCGTGAGGACGGTCAGATCCTCGTGGGCGAACGGCGCGACTATTCCGGCGCGTGGCAGTTTCCCCAAGGCGGCGTCGATGCCGGGGAAAGCCTCGAGCAGGCCCTGCGGCGCGAAATTTGGGAGGAAATCGGACTCGAGTCCGATGCTTATGAGGTCGGCGAAATGCGCGGGCCGTATCGCTACGAGTTTATGAGGAAGCGCAAAAACTGGGGCTTCGACGGACAGGAACAGCATTATTTTTTGCTCCATGCCCAGCCGGGCTGCTCGCCGAAAGTCGAGGTGCGGCATCCGGAATTTCAAAAGCTGCGCTGGATCTGGCCGCCGGAATTTCAATTGGTCTGGCTGCCGGAAATGAAGAAGCCGGTGTATCGCCAGGTCTTTCTGGATTTCTTTCAGGTCGATCTGAACGACTAGCGCCGCGCCGATTTGCAAAACGAGTCGAGTCGCTTAGAATTGGCGTCCATTTATGAGTATTATTAGTCCCGACCGGCTGGAGAAAATCCAGTTTAGCAACGATGAGATCGCCCGTTATTCCCGGCACCTCATCATGCCGGAAGTGACGCTCGAAGGTCAGAAAAAGCTCAAGGCCGCTAAAATTCTCATCATCGGTGCGGGCGGACTCGGTTCGCCCATTGCGCTCTATCTCGCTGCGGCGGGCATTGGAACAATCGGCCTCGTTGACTTCGACACCGTGGATTTTTCCAATTTGCAGCGACAGATTTTGCACGGAACAAAGGATGTCGGCCGCAAAAAAATCCTCTCCGCCCGCGACCGCATTCGCGACGTGAATCCTAATGTCCAGGTCGTTATGCACGACACGATGTTCCGCTCGGAGAACGCCATGGAGATCGTCGCGCCCTACGACATCGTGATCGACGGGACCGATAATTTCCCGACTCGTTATCTCTCCAACGACGTTTGCGTTTTCCTGAAAAAACCCAACGTCTATGGGTCGATCTTTCGTTTCGACGGCCAATGCACTGTTTTCGCGCCGCATCTCGGCGGCCCCTGCTATCGCTGCATGTTTCCCGAGCCGCCGCCGCCCGGAATGGTCCCAAGCTGCGCCGAAGGTGGCGTTTTGGGGATTTTGCCTGGCATCATCGGCGTCATGCAGGCGATCGAAGCCGTGAAGTTGATCATGGGCATCGGCGAAACGCTAATGGGCCGATTGATTAATTTCGACGCGCTGACGATGAAGTTTCGCGAATTCAAATTGCGCCGCGACCCGAAGTGTCCGGTCTGTGGCGAGCATCCGACCGTCACCGAGCCGATTGATTACGAGATGTTTTGTGGTGTGCCGCAAGCCGCCGCCAAGCTTGAGGAAGACGCCGATGTGCCATCCATTTCCGCGAAGGAACTCAAGGAACGCCTCGACCGTGGCGACAAGGTCGTCCTCCTCGATGTGCGCGAGAAATACGAATGGGACATCTGCCATTTGCCAGGGGCGACTTTGATTCCACTCAACCAGCTTCCATCGCGCATGAGCGAGCTTGATTCGGCGGACGAAATCGTGGTGCATTGCAAAATCGGCAACCGCAGCGTGACCGCTTTCCACACGTTGCAGGACGCGGGTTTCGGGAAACTTCTGAATCTCACCGACGGTCTCGTGACGTGGACCGATCAGGTCGATCCGAGTTTCCCTAAATACTAAACTCGCCTCCGATGGAACGCGCACGATTGATCCAGATTTTGCGCTGTCCGATAACGATGCAACTCGTCCGCGAGGCGACGCCGGAGGAAATTTCCGACTGCAATCGGCGCATCGTTGCCGGGGAGATTCGGAAAACTTCCGGCGAGCCTCGCTCAGATTCGATTCAAACTGGACTTCTCCGCGAGGACGGCGCGGTCCTTTTTCCCATTGAAAACGGCATCCCGGTGATGCTGGCCGAAGAAGCTCTTGTCCTTCGCTAAAAAATCTCTAGAACGAAGCCATGCCATCCGTCTCCGCGAGTTCCGTCAAACGAATCATCCTCGATGATCTGGACCAAAAAGAAGTCATCGATACGGAGACTTACAAGCGCAAGCTGAAGGAGCATCAACTTTCCCTGCTCAACTTGCAGTTGCGCCTGAGCAAGACCAAACGCTCGGTCATCATGGTTTTTGAGGGCCCCGATGCGGCGGGAAAAGGTGGCTCGATCAAGCGCATTACGGAGAAACTCGACCCGCGCATGTATCGCGTTTACTCGGTCATCAAACCCACTTCCGAGGAATATCAGCACCATTACATGTGGCGTTTCTGGAACAAACTTCCGCAATACGGCCAGATCGCGATCTTCGACCGCTCGTGGTATGGACGCCTCCTCGTCGAGCGCGTGGAAGGCTTCGCCAAAGAGGAGGAATGGAAGCGCGCGCCGAGGGAGATTAACGAGTTTGAGCGCACTCTGACCGACGATGGCGCGATCATTTTCAAGTTCTACATCCACATCAGCAAGGACGAGCAACTGGAGCGTTTCAAACGCCGCGAGGCCGATCCTTACAAGCATTGGAAAATCAGCGACGAAGACTGGCGCAACCGCCACAAATGGAACGAGCACAACGAGGCAGCGCAGGATTGTTTTGAAAAAACCTCCACCCGCAACGCCCCGTGGGTCGTCGTTCCCGGCAATTACAAATGGAGCGCGCGGCTCCAGGTTTTGAAAACGATCACGCGCCGTCTGGAAGAGATCGATCTCTCTTCCTAGCGCCGCCAGTTAGTACTCGATCTCGAGTCGCTTGATTTTCTGGTAAAGAGTCGGGCGATAAATCCCGAGCATCTCGGCGGCTTTCTTCTTATTTCCCTGCGTCGCGGCCAGGGCGCGGATGATGGTCTGCTTTTCGCTTTCCACCAGACTTTGCACGCTCGATGTCGTCGCCTTGCGTCGGGTTTGCAAGCCAGCGGGCAGCCGGATTTCCGCCGGCAGATGCGCCTCCTCAATCGTGTGTCCCTCCGCCAGAACGACGGCGTATTCAATGGCGTTGCGGAGCTGGCGCACATTCCCCGGCCAGTGGAAGGCGGTGATTTTTTCCAGCGCATTCGCCGTGAGCGCCATGCCGTCCTTGCCCATTTGCCCGGCAAAAGTTTCCACGAAAAGATTGGCCAGCGTCGGAATGTCCTCGCGGCGCTCCCGCAACGGCGGCAACTCGAGTTGGAACGTATTCAGCCGATAATAAAGATCCTCGCGCAGACGACCGCTTTCCAGCGCCTCCTCGATGGCCCGGTTCGTCGCCGCGATCAGCCGGAAATCGACCGGTTTCGTCTTCGTGCTGCCGAGCGGACGATACTCGCGCTCCTGCAAGACGCGCAGCAGCCGCGTCTGGAGTTCGGGCGGCATCTCGGCCAGCTCATCGAGGAAAAGCGTGCCACCTGCGGACTCCTGAATCATGCCCGGGAAATCGGCGACGGCTCCGGTGAACGCGCCTTTTACATAACCAAACAACTCGGCCTCGATCATGTTCGCCGGGAACGCCGCGCAATTTAGTTTCACCAGCGGACCGGAAGCCCGGCGGCTCGATTGATGAATGTGATTCGCCAGGACTTCCTTGCCGACGCCGCTCTCGCCCAGAATCAGCACGCTGGCATCACTCGACGCGAGCCGGCGGACGAGGTCGTAAATTTCCTGCATCTTCCGGCTGCGCGCCTTTGGGGAGAAATACGCCTCTGCACGCTTCAATTTCTTTTTCAGCTCCAGCGTTTCCTCGCGCAGATGAGCCGTTTCCTCCTGCATGTTGTGCGCTTCGAGGGCCCGTCCGAGCAGACTGATCACCTCCTCCGGCGCATACGGCTTGCTGATGAAATGGAAGGCTCCCAGCTTGATGCATTCGATGGCGTTATGGAGCGAGTCCTGGCCCGTCAAAATAATGATCTGGAGATCGGGCCACGTGAGCTTCATTTCGCGGAGCAACTCCATGCCGTCGCCGTCGGGCAAACCCAGATCGAGCAGCACAACATCGGGCTTTTCGCGCTCGACCAGACTGCGTCCGGAGGCGGCGGTGTTGGCGAGATGGACGACGTAACCCTTGCGTGTGAGCAACCCGTCGAGCGTCATCAGCACGGGCCGGTCGTCGTCGATGACAACGATCTTTCCCAAGGTGGCAGCGGGCGTGTTCATGGGAGTTTCATCGGGATGCAGACGGTCGTCTGGAGCATTCCATTCAATGCATTTTGCTCAAACTGAATGTCGCCACCATGAGCGGCCAGCACGCGGCGGGCAAAGTAAAGTCCCAGTCCCATGCGACCGCGCTCGCTGCTGGAAAAAGGCTGGCGTCCCCACGTTTCTGGATCGGAGTCACCCTCGTATCTTTCGCTCCAGCAGAGGGCGAGAAATCCCCCAGCCTCGCGCGCGGCAATCGAAAGTTTCGCATCGGCCGACAGGCGGCGCAGGCTGTTCTCGATCAATTCACTCACGGCCTGTGCAATGAGACCGAAATCCAACACCACTTTTCCCGATGCGGCACTTTTTTCCCATTCGAGTTTGAGTGCATTCTCGCCCAGATGCTGGGAGAGGTAGCCGGCCAGATCCTCCAGGAAAAAATCCACCGGATACGGGATCGCCGTCACGGTCGGCGTGGCGATTCTACGACTGAGAGCGCCGAGCTGGGCGGTGGCGGCGACGATCAACTGATGCGCCTCCTCCAGATCGGATTCCCACTCCGCATCCGTCTCGGCATATTTCGCCGAGCTGATGCGCAGATTGATGCCATTCAGGACGTTTCGCCAGTCGTGCGTGAGCGTGCGGAGCCCTTGCTCCACTTGCTGGATGTCAACGCTGTCTGGGGTGTCTTCGTTCACGACACTGGGTGTAGCAGCATTCGTCACCCCGGTAAAGGGAAACGATGCACAGTCGCTCGAGATTATTCCAAGCTCTGCACGGTCTTCACCAGGTTCTCGGTGGTGATGCCGAGGACCTTGAAAACCTGCGCGCCGGGAGCGCTCAGACCGAAGCGGTCGATACCAACGACCTTGCCGTCGAGACCCACGTATTTGAACCACAGATCGGAGACTCCGGCTTCTATGGCGACACGGCGGCGAATGGCCTTGGGCAGCACCGATTCGCGGTATTCGTCGCTCTGGCGATCAAAGCGCTCGAAGCACGGCACGGACACCACGCGGACGCCGTCGCCGAGTTGCTTGGCGGCTTCCACCGCGTATTGCACCTCGCTGCCGGCACCGAGAAGAATGGTGGTCAGCTCGCCCTTTTCGGGAATGGCAATGTAAGCGCCCTTCTCCACACCAGCGCGGCGATCTTCCACCGAAATGTCGTTCAACATCGGCACGGCCTGACGCGAGAGCGAAAGCAAAGTCGGCCCGTCGGTGCGGGTTAGCGCAGCGGCAAAAGCACCCGCTGTTTCCTCCGGGTCCGCCGGACGAATCACGTCCAGATTTGGGATCACTCGCAGGGAACTGACCGTCTCCACGGGTTCGTGCGTCGGGCCGTCCTCGCCGACGCCGACCGAGTCGTGGGTGAAAATGTAGAGCGTCGGCAGGTGCGAGAGCGCCGCGAGTCGAATGGCAGCCCGGCAATAATCGGCGAACACCAGGAACGTCGCACCCGAGGGGCGGAAAATGCCGTGATAGGCGATGCCATTCATGATCGACGTCATGCCGTGCTCGCGGATGCCGAAACGGATGTTGCGTCCGCCGTAGTTGCCCGGGGTGAAATCCTTGCTGCTGTCGATATAATTCAAAGTCGAACCGTAAAGATCCGCGCTTCCGCCCACCAGCAGCGGCAACACCTCCGCGAGCGGCTGCAGCACATCGCTGCCCGCCTTGCGCGTGGCCACTTTGGAGTCCGGCTTGAACGCAGGAATCTTGTCGATCAGATTGGCTGGAATGGACTTCGTTATCCCGCTGTCGAGCAGGGCCGAGAGCGCGGGATTGGTCTTTTCCCAGGCGAGAAACAGCTTCTGCCAGGCGTCGTATTTTTCCTTTTGCACCGCCTGACGGGCCGCGAAAAACTCCGTGACGACCGGATCGACGTAGAAATGTTCCGCTGGAAGATCGAGTCCCTTGCGGGCGGCATCGGCAAATTTCGCGCCACCTTCGCCGTGGCCCTTGGCCGTGCCCGCCACTTCGGGAATGCCCTGCGCGATGAGCGTGCGGACAATGATGAAATGCGGCTTGCCATTGGCCACCCGCGCCTTTTCAAACGCCACCAGAAACGCCTCCATGTCGTGCCCGTCCACGATCTGCACGTCGAAGCCGTAGGCCTCGTAACGCTTCGCCGTGTCCTCGCTCTGCGAAGCCGAGGCCATCGCATCGAGCGTCACATCGTTCGAATCATAAATCAGAATCAGATTATCGAGTTTGAAGTGCCCCGCGAAAGACGACGCCTCTGCCGCCACGCCTTCCTGGAGGCAGCCATCGCCCGCCAGCGCCACGATTTTATGATCGAAAATGGCGTGCTCGGCGGTGTTGAACCGCGCCGCAGCCATCTTCGCCGACACCGCCATGCCCACCGCATTGCCCACGCCCTGGCCGAGCGGACCCGTCGTGCATTCCACGCCCACCGTGTGGCCAAACTCCGGATGTCCCGGCGTCTTGCTGTCGAGCACGCGGAAGTCTGCCACGTCCTGGATGCTCAAATCATAGCCCGCCAGATGCAGCCAGGAGTAGAGAAACATGCTGCCGTGGCCCGCCGAAAGCACGAAGCGATCGCGGTTCAACCAATGCGGATCGGCCGGATAAAAATTCAGCACCTCGCCGAAAAGCACCGCGCCCACCTCCGCCGCGCCGAGCGGCAGCCCGAGGTGACCGGAACTGGACTTGTGCACGGCATCGATGGCCAGACCACGGGCAATATTGGCAGCGCGAGAGAGAACGGGAAGATTGAGTGACATATAAGAGTGGGTAATTTTTTGGAGTGGTAAGGCTTAATGAAAACTCCGCCGGATGACAACCCCTTTAGTGCACACACCCGAACCATTCTGGCTGGACGGTAAAATCCCTCGTGACACGGGGCGCTGGGGCCCGTATTGCGGGTAGAGACTACGAGGGTGGGAGAATTATGTGGAAATCCCGCGCGCTCTGTTTAAATATCCCGGCCATGACTGAGAAAAACGATTTATTCTGCCGTTTCGCCCGCTCTGCTTCCAAGCAATCGGGCAAGCCCTGGGTCTTTGGCGCCGCTGTCCTGATCATTCTGCTCTGGGCGGTGCTCGGGCCGGTCTTTAAGTTTAGCGACACCTGGCAGTTGGTGATCAATACCAGCACGACGATCATCACGTTTCTAATGGTGTTTCTGATTCAAAACACCCAGAACCGCGACAGCGAGGCGATGCATTTGAAGCTCGATGAATTGATCCGCGCCAGCTCCGCACACAATGCGCTGCTAGACATCGAGGAATTAACCGACCAGCAACTCGACCAGATCAAGGTCGATTACGAGGAGCTGGCGAAAGTGGCCCGACCGGAGTTGGAGACGCCCCAGGAGGAAGAGGAGCCGGTGGCGCCAGTCAAGAAGCAGCCCGCTCCGGGCCGCAAGAAGAAGCCGCGCAAGAAGAAGGTGGAGCCGCCGAAGCGCAGCACGGTGGCCTGGTAGATTCGCCTCTCCTCCCCAATGAAAATCAAAACCGCGCAGTTCGTCACCAGTGCGCTCACACTCGACTCGTGTCCGCCGGAGAAACTGCCGGAGTTTGCCTTCATTGGCCGCTCGAATGTGGGCAAATCGTCGCTCCTGAACATGCTGACGGGGCAGGCCAACCTCGCGAAAGTCTCCGCCACGCCGGGGCACACGCGGATGATCAATTTTTTTAAGATCAACGACGCCTGGACGATGGTGGATCTGCCCGGCTACGGCTATGCGAAGACGATCAAGAAGGACCCTCAGCAGTTTCAGAAGATGGTGGCCAGCTACATCGGCGACCGCGGGACGTTGCGCTGCGTGCTGGTGCTGATCGATTCGCGGCTCGATCCGCAGCAGATCGACCTGGAGTTTGTGCAGTGGCTGATCGACAACGACATCCGCTTTGCGCTGGTGTTCACGAAGTCGGACAAGATGAAAAAGATGGCGCTGCAGCGGAACATTGAGGCGTTTCAGAATCATCTCATCGGCCTGAGCGAGACGCTGCCGGAGACGTTTGTGAGTTCGGCGGAGACGCGCGCGGGGAAGTCGGAGTTGCTGGCGTTTATCGAGCGGAAACTCTTGGAGCCACAGCCGGAGCTGCCCAAGGACGAGGACACGGACGAGGAAGACGCGAGTTAGAGTCGAATCAGCGTTTCAAGCGGCTCTCGTCGAATCGACCTCATCCTGCGTCCAAAGTGGCCAATGTATTTTTCGCTTTACCGGAAATTGCCGGTCCGACGAGATCGCCGCAGGCAAATGACGAAGAGGGCGTAGCGAAAGTCTGTGATCCACTTACTCCGAATCGCCGTGAAAGGCTCCGTCGGAGCCAAATATCTATAGAAGAACGCTCGAGAAAACGGTGTGAGCGCCGGAGGTGCGGCATCGCTGTCGGGAGCGATGCCGGTCCTACGGACCTGATTCGACTGAAACTCGATTGGCTATAAATAGGCTGACCCTAACGGGTCTCGGGACACCGCTGCGCACCCTCATAGTCATTAGGATTTAGTCATTTCCCCTACACCGGCGGCGGCGTGGCGTCCGTGGCCTGGCTCTGCGTCGGGTCTTCCAGCTTCGATTGATCGAAAAACTCCGCTGCCTTCTCCGGCTGGCCTTTGTATTCCTTGGCCAGCGTCAGCAGATTATCCGTCAATTGCAGCTCCAGCGCCGTCCGCGTCGTCTTCACCGTGCCCCGCGCCTGGCTCACCCCGCCTTTTTCCTCCACCTGACTGCTGCGCGCCTCGTTGAAACTCGCCTGCAACGCCACAAATTCCGCCAGCAACGGCGCGCCGAGTTGCGCCTGATACTTCGTTAATTTCTCCACCAGATAATCCAGCCGCGTCTTCAGCGTCTGCATCGTGGCCCGCGTGTAATACGACAGCCCCTGCGGGAAAATCTCCAGATACTCCGCGCTCGTCTCGCTCAAGACATCCACCACCCGCCCGCGCCGCTGGCGGATCTTCGTCCGGAAAAGCTGCACCACCTCATTCTTCGTCATCGTCTGGCCCATCTGCGAACCGATGGTGGCCGCGCGAGCCGAGAGCGCGTCGTCGAATGGCCCAAACACCGCCTCCGTCGCCGCCAGCATCGCCGCGTAAGGCGCCCGCCCGGTGAGTTTCCCGATATGATCCTCCGCAAAACTCCGCAACTCCTCGGAGCTGATCTGCGGTTTATCGAACTGGTTTTCAAACACACGACTGAGATTCATCATAACTAATTTTTCTCCTGTAGGTTTAAGTTTGCGGTGCCAGCCGGACTTCATGCCCGCAGCATCCGAGTCGGATATGAACGGTTTTCATGGCAGTGACAAGCTAATTTGTTCTACTTAATACACCTGCGCGTTTGCGCAGCGTCGGAACCGGCTTTGACGATCCACTCTGCCGCCAAGTCCATTGCAAAAACCCGTAATGCCCCGCGCAGTCCTGCCAAGTGCCTTGCAAAAACTCACAAACCGTCGTGCAGCGCTGCAAACCTCGTTGCAAAAACTCACAAGGCTCCGCGCACTCCTGCAAACCTCATTGCAAAAATCTGCGAGGCTCTGTGCAGGGCTGCTAGTGCCGTTGCAAAAAACCGAAAACTGTTGTGCAGCCTTGCAAACTTACCTACAAATTTCCAATCCGCTTCCTAAGTCAGGACTTAAGAGCGGTATAGATATCGCGAAGGTCTTCAGGAATGATCGAGGGAAGGCACTTGGTTTGCATCTCTAGCACACGAGCAAGGGAATCTCGTGCCGGAAGAATTATTGGGCGCTTCATCTTATCGCACATCGGGTTGAGCGTTTGTTTGCAGATTGTTTTTAGGTCGTGACCACGGAAGTCGCGAACCCAAACCGGAAGACTCAACGTAGGACCGAATAAATATTTTACGTCAAAACGGCCTGGGTGCTGTGCAACGAGAATCGCATGATCTTTTTCCAGCCAAGCGACAACATCGTTGGCCAAATGCTGCAGTGACTCTTGGTTGAGTGATGTGATCCTGTGGAAGTTCATATCAGTAATAGAACAATTGTTGAATCCACTTACGACGCCGTCCTTGATAAAAAGTGCGGCAATCGTTAGAGGATCTAAGAGATAGTTTTCGATGCTGTAGCGGTTTAGGACTTTGACTACACCAACCGAACTTCGACTCTCATCGCGGTCGATAAGTCCACGAAATCCTATTTCTTGGAACAATGAATCGAGCTTTGGAGCCCAGTTATTAACTTGCGCGACTCCACCGTTTGAACCGTCATCGCCTTCTTTTGATGCTTGGAGAAAACTCAGAGGTGGAGTGGAGGCAAGAAACCCAGCTCCAGTTATGCTTTCACATAATTCTGCGTGACAAAGCGAGTCAAAGCTGGATTCGACAACAACAACCCTACTCGTAGGCATTACTGTGACAAAGCCAGAAGTTAGCACTTGCACTGCATGCGCTCGTGTTACGGGTTTGAGATGTCGCGGGTGACGATCTAACTCATATAGCGAGTTTTCCGGTGCGAGAGCGACCGTGCTGGGAGAGTGAGTTGTTAGCAGGATTTTGAGGCCATATTGATCCACCAATGTATCCTTCAATACCTCCAACAACAATTTGGTAAAGCTCGGGTGCAGGGGGGCATCTACTTCGTCCAATACCAGCATTTGCGGCAGAGCTGCCAGTTGCTGATTCGTGGTGACCTGATAAAGCAGTAGGGTAATGGATAACAGAATTCGTTCGCCTGAAGAAAGGTCGGCGACTTTGAGTTCGATCTGAGGGTCAGAACGATCCGTTAGGCGAAGAGTAAATTTGGAACCCTCCTCCAAACTGGCGGTAGGTTGATTGAATTTGTAACGAAGGCTGGCTTTCTCCAGAACCCTGTTGGCGAGATCCCATGGCTTAGGACCGTAGCGGCGAACGAACGCCTCTTCGTCAAGCCATGGCAAATCAGTATTCCCTTCATGCTCCGCGTAGTAGCGATTTATGCGATTGCGTTCAAAGGTCGCGTGGTAAGCCGTAAACAACTCAGCAAAACGAAAATCCAAGAGAGGCGCCTGCGCCCATGAAAGTGGGACACAACCTCGCAGATCAGTTGCATCGAGTTTCAACAGTGAACACTCTTTTTCTTTCGCGCGTTGAATCAACTCCGAGGCAAACTCGCCGAATTGTTTCAGTTTTTTAGATAAATCCGATGGAATTTGGTCGCGGAGTTTGACAAATCCTTCGACTACTTTCGCAATGTGGCTTTGAGAAAATGTAGCCGACTTATCACGAATGATAATGTCTGTTATTGCCGCATCGTCGGCTAAAAGCAGCCAGTCGCAATCTGCTAAATCTTGACCCGTCTTCACAGCATGAGTAGTAAACCAGCGGACCAGCGCCTGGCGCAATTCCTCGATGGCTTTTTGGCCTGCCGCAATTGCTTGCTCCTTCCGTTTGCGGGTTTCCAGCGGATCGCCCACTTCATCAAGTTTCACAGTGAGATTCGTCCAATCGTACCGCTTGATGCCCTCAACTGCATTTATGCCAGCAACTTGTACCAGCCCTTTTTCGATCGCTTCCAATAGGTGACTTTTGCCAGCGCCATTGACGCCAGTTATAAGCGCGAAGTCGTTTAACTCGATAGGCGGCAGTTCTTTTATCGAGCGGTGGGGCTTTTGAAACGTGAGCGCAATCATTGATTATGGTCAGTGTGTCACTGACATTGCGTGCCGAACTACAAAAAACTCATGTGACTAATTTGCGAATCGAGACTGGAAGGAGCAACACCTGATGAGTTGCCGATGCCACATCCGGAACAAAAATCCATGCGGGCTGGCGTGGATTGCGTTCTATTGGCGGCAGGCATGATGATTCCCCTCCAACTCGCTGGTGGTTTTTTGGCGATCATCTTGATTGGTTCGGCGCTCGCGGAGACGTTTCTGACGCCCCGGGTGACGGTGGTCACAGGTCAGGCGACGCTGCTCATCGATGACGCGCCGGAGGCGGTGAAGCGGGCGGTGGATGCGGCCAATCGGATCGTGGGCAAACCTTACAAACCCGCAGGCGGCCACGGCGAGTGGGAGGACGATGGCTACGATTGCTCGGGGTCGGTGTCGTATGTGTTGCATGGGGCCGGGCTGCTGGAGGAGGCGCGGGCGTCGGGGGATTACCTGGAATACGGCGAGCCGGGGCCGGGGAAATGGATCACGGTGTTTGTGCGGCCGGGTCATGTGTTTCTGGTGATCGGCGACGCGCGTTTCGATACGACGGACCATGAAAACATCGGCCCCGGCTGGCGCGAGGCGGTGCGTGTGACGGAGGGGGTGAAGGGTTTCGCGGCGAGGCATCCGAAAGATTTATGAAAAACATCTATCAAGACCCCACGTTTGACATGGCGGCGGAGCAGTTTCGCATCATTGCCGATTTTCTGAATCTCGACGCGGAGGCGCGGGCGCGGATGATTTACCCGAAGCGGAGTCTGATTGTGACCCTGCCGATTCATATGGACGACGGGCGCACGGAGGTGTTTGAGGGGTATCGCTGTCAGCATCATCTCTCGCTCGGGCCCACGAAGGGCGGCGTGCGGTTTCATCCGTCGGTGACGCTCGGCGAGGTGGCCGCGCTCTCGATGTGGATGAGCTGGAAATGCGCGTTGACGGGCCTGCCCTATGGCGGCGCGAAGGGCGGCGTGGCGGTGGACCCGAGGCAGTTGAGTGTGAGGGAACTCGAGGCGCTCTCGCGGCGTTACATGCAGGAGATGACGTCGTTTGTGGGGCCGCACACGGACATTATTGGGCCCGACATGGGGACGAATGAGCAGGTGATGGCGTGGTTTATGGACACGTATTCGGTGCATGTGGGCCACGCGGTGCCGGAGATCGTGACGGGCAAACCGGTGTCGATAGGCGGAACGTCGGGCCGCCGCGAATCGACCGGGCGCGGTGTGGCGTATCTGGTGGAGCGCGCCCTGAATATGCTCAAACTCGAGCCGCAGGATCGCACGGTGGTGGTGCAGGGTTATGGCAATGTGGGCGCGGTGGCGGCTCAATCCCTGGCCTTGAAGGCGGGCATGAAAGTGATCGGGATCAGCGATGCCTATGCGGCGTTTCACAAGGCGGATGGCATCGATATTCTGGCGGCGGATGCGCATGTGGCGGCGAAGGGCGACTTGCGCGGCTTCACCGGGGCCGATGCGATGGACCCGGCGGTGATGCTGGAGTTGGAGTGCGATGTGTTGATTCCGGCGGCGGTCAGCAGCGTGATTACCGGCGAGAATGCACCGCGACTTCGCTGTCGGATTTTGGCCGAGGCGGCGAATGGCCCGACGACTCCCGAAGCGGACTTGGTGCTGGCGGAGCGGCCCGAGATTTTTGTGATCCCGGACATTCTTTGCAACGCGGGCGGCGTGATCGTTTCCTACTTCGAATGGGTGCAGGGGCTCCAGCAGTTTTTCTGGAACGAGACGGAGGTGATGGACAAGTTGTTTCGCATTCTAGAGGGCGCTTTCGTGCAGGTAACGAAGCGGGCGCGCGAGCAGAAAATCACCCAGCGCATGGCGGCGATGGCAATCGGAGTCGAACGCGTCGCGAAAGCGAAGATCGACCGCGGGCTGTTTCCGTAGCCATGTCTCCAGACGGAAACGGAGTTTCGGGGACAAGGCGTTCCCAAACGGAGTTTGGGAACGAGAGCGAGGACACAAGCTGGAAGCTTGTTCTACCTTATTTTAGCTTCGCCAGAGTCGGCTTGTAGTCGGGGTAGCGGTCTTTTAGCTCGAGATTCGCCTTCTGCGATTCGGCGGTGTTGCCCGATTTGCTGTAAGAGAGAGCGGCTTTTTCCAGCGCGAGCGGAGTCAGTTCGGCGTCCTCGTAAAGCACGCTGATGCTGAGGTAGTTTTTCGCGGCGTTCTCGAATTTTCCCTCGGCGAAATCGATGTCGCCGGCCTGCATTCGGCCCTCGGCATTGAGGCGTCCCTCGGGCTGGAGATTGAGCGCGTCGCTGCAACGGGTGCGGGCGGCAGCGAAGTTTTTCTGGGTGAGCTCGAGCTTGGAATAAGCGATCAGGCCGCGCGCCTTGAGGGCGGGTCCGTCGGCTTTGGTGAGGTAAAGATCGAGGTTTTTGCGAGCCTTGTCCCAGTCCTGCTGCTGGCGGGCTGCGTCGCCGAGAAGGTAGTAAATCTCCGTGTCGGGATCGCCCGGAATGTTGGCAATGTGGAGTTCCAAATAGCGGGCGGCCTTGGCGAAATTGCCGTCGTGATAATACTTCGTGCCCAGCCAGCTATAGATTTCCCCGGGGAGTCCGCGCTTGCCGTCCTTCGCTTTGTAGAAGTCGATCTCGCGGGAAAGCGGTTCGAGTTTTTCCAGATAATAGTTGGCGAGAATGATGCGAACGCTGGCGTCGTCGAAGTAACTTTTCGGATCGAGATCGCGGGCCGTGGTTAGTGGATCGATGGCGTCGGCGAAGTTTTTTGCCTCGAAAGTCGCCCAGCCAATATAGTAGCTGGCCTGCGCCTTCGACTCGGTCTTGGGATATTCCTTGAGAAGCTGACGGAAGGTGGCGGCCATGGCGACGTTGTCATCCTGCTGACCTTCGGCGAGCGCCTTTTGAGTCAGGGCCAATTCACGCTCGGGAGCCTTCGGGTAGTTCTGGATCAGCTTGTCGAAATCGCGCAGCGCATCGGTGTAAGCCCGCAACTTGAGCGAGGCGAAACCGCGTTGCACCAGCGCTTTCGGGGCGTTTTCGTGCTGGGGAAATGCCTCGATGAACTCACCCATCGCGTCGATGGTTTTCGGCCAGTCGTTTGCCTGCGAATAGCACCAGCCGGCCCGATAAAGGCACTCGGCCTGGAGTTTGCGGTCGGTGAGGATTTTTCCGACATCCTGATAAACCTTCGCCGCCTCGGGGTAGCGTTTGTTTTTGTAAAAATATTCCGCTTTCAACAAGCGCGCCTTGTCCGGACGCTCGCCCGACGGATTCTGGCTGAGATAATCGTTGATCGCCGTGATGACCCCCGCATCGTTCGCCGAGGCGAGCGCAAGCAAACGCTGATAACCCGCCTCGCGCGACTCCGGCGTATCGGGGTAACCGGTGATGACTTGCTCGTAAAGCGCCGACGCATCCGAGTTGCGGTTGAGTTGCCGGTAGGCGTTTGCTGCGAGAATCATCACATCCGCCGGAGCGACCCCGCCCTGGTTAGCGGCGCCGGATTCATACATGCTCACCGCACCCGCGTAATCGCCGGCGTCGTAGCTGAGTTTCATCAAACCCAGCCGCGCGAGCGGACGCCAGTTGCCCGTGCCCGGCGCGTCGATCGCTTTCTGAAAATACGCCTTGGCCTGCGGCAGTTTCCCGAGCGCGCCGGAAAGGCTGCCCGCATGAATCAATGCCTCGCCGCGCAATTCGTTGCGCTCGGTTTCATTGGCGAGTTGCGCATAATGCCCAAGAGCCTCCTCCTTCGCGCCGGTCTCCTCGGCGTAACGGGCGAGCGCGAGCCGGGCAGCAGTTTTATAAGGATTCCGCTCCTTGATCGAAATGATGTCCTGAAAAACGAGCCGGGCCTCGGCGCGGCGACCGGTTTCCTCCAACCCGCGCGCCTCGAAATAGCGGGCAGAAAGGGTCAGATCGGCGTTCTTCGCATTGGCGGCAGCCTTGCGATAGAGCGTGATCGCCTCGTCGAAACGCTTCTGCCCGTAATAAATTTCCGCCAGCCGATACGACGCGGCCCCGAGGAATTCTCCGCTGGCAAACTCGGTCAGCAATTTCTGGTAATAACCCACGGCGACTCCGGGATTTCCCAAGGCGCGATAGCATTCGCCGAGACGGAAAATGGCCGACTGACGACCCGGTGCGCCGGGGTAGTTCGAGAGATATTTCTCGTACTCCGGCACCGCCAGATCGTAAAGTTTCCGTGAGTAAAAGCCGTTCGCGACTTCCAATAAATCCGCCGCCGCGCTGCCGACTCCGGCTCCATTCGACGGCGCGATGCGGATTTCGCGGCCTTGATTCGTCTCGACCGTGGGCGGCGTGGCCGGAGTTTGATCGTCCTCACGGGCCGACATCGGCTTGGGCGGCACGATCAGATTCGGAGTCGCCTTGGGATAGGCATTCGAGTTGGCCCCGAGCACCGCCGGACCCGCATCCAATGGAATGGGAGTCGGCTGGTTCAGCGGCTCGGCGCGACGCACTTCCACGGGAGTTTCAGTGGCATCTGCGGGATTGACCGGCTGTGCGCGCGGCGGCGTTCTCAAGGGAATGGCCTGGCGCACCTCGGGAGTCGGGTCTTGGGCGAATAATGGGGAGGTGCCGAGGACCACGACGGCTAAAATACGGCGTCTCATTCTATTTCTTCTCGCTGGCCGTCGCGAAAGCCACATTCCAAATGTCCGCACCACGGCAGATATCGAGGACAGTCGCGATGTATTTGTATTCCACCTTTTCGTCGCCACGAACGATCACCGCCTGGTCGGGATACAGGCCGGAGAGTTTCTTGAGGCGGGCGAGCAATTCGTCGCGATTCAGCGGGTTCTTATTCATTACAAACGTGCCGTCGCCGCGGATATTTATGACGACCTGGCCCAGATACGGCTGCGCTTCCTTGGCGCTTTTGGCCGAGGGAACGCGGACATCCAGTTCGTTTTCGTGCAGCGCGGAATTCCACGTAAGGATGAAAAAACAAAGAACCACGAGCAGGACATCGATCATCGGTGCCAATTGAAACGTCGGCGTGGGCAGCGTCTGGGTTCTGCGGAAATTCATGCGAGTTCCAACGAAATCTTAGTACTCGTCGTCGTCCAGCACCGAGCGGCGGCTGGTCGCAGTCTCGCGGCTTTTCTTGTCGAAACTGATCGCAAAAAGAGTCAGCAAATGCGTCGAGGCCCCCTCCAGATCGGAGATGAGATTTTGCACCTTGCCCCGGAAGAACGCATAAAACGTCATCGCCACGATGCCGATGAGAATGCCGGCGGCGGTGGTCACGAGCGCCTGCCCGACGCCTTGCGCGAGGAGAATCGGCTGGCTGGCGTCGCCCGCTTTTTTGCCTAGTTCGCCGAAGGATTGAATGATGCCCGATACGGTGCCGAGCAGGCCCAGCATGGGAGCCAAAGTCCCGACGTCGGCCAGATAAGTGATGCGATGGCTCAACGAATTGGCGACGCGTCCGCCCTCGGTCTCCGCGACTTCGCGGATGGCTTCCAGCGACGCGGTGGGGTGGTTGTTGGTAAAATCGAGCATCCGACCGGCGATGCGGGCGATGGCTTCATTGTGACGATTCGAGACGGCGAGCAGACCGAGGTAATCGCGTTTCCGCAGAAGGGCGGCGGCGGTTTCCATGTATTCGCGGCTGACGACCGCCCCGCGCCGCAAGGTGATGAGGTAAACCAGCACGAGGGTGACGGTTAAAATAGAGGCGGCCGCGAGGGGAATCATGACCCAGCCGCCGGTTCGCACGAGGTCGAAAAGGCTTTTCGTGCCGCTGGCATCCTGAGCGTAAACGCTGGACGACGTGAGGAAAGCCGCAAAAATGCAGGCGGGAATTTTCATGCGCAAGCCCCTCTTATAATAGAGGACACCGGGCCTTGCAACCACCAGCCTCTGTGGAGAGAGCCTGTCTCTCAGACGCGTGTGCAGGGCCGCCACAGTGGCCTGATACATCCGGCTGGCCACTGTGCGCGTTTGTTTATCAGGTTCACTAACAGTAATGGAGAAGTCGCCCTACATATCTGGCAAGGATTCCGTTGTGGAAGACACGGCTCGCATGATTGCTGATTCTCAAAAAGTGATCCGCAGGGCAAAGGCATCGATCATTGAAAGCCGGGAAACCACGAAGCAAACACAGAGGATCAGCCGCGAGTCGATGGCCGCTCTGCGGCAGGGCTGGCGGCCCGAGTAAGGGCGATTTTACTCCGCGTAAGGGGCGATAATTTCATCGACGTAGTTGCCGACGCTTTTCAGCCCGCTGGTGTAGCGGTTTTCAGGAACGACGGAGAGTCCATCATTGGCCTCGCGGACCATGCGCTGGGCGACTTTGGCGGCGGCTTTGAGCGCGCCGTGCCGGTAAACGGCCTCGATGATGGAGTCGATGTCGGCGTCCTCGCCACGCAGAAGCTGGGTGCTGAGGTGCTCGTTTTCTTGTCCACGGGTGGATTGCAGCAGGTAGAGAAGCGGGAGCGTGAGCTTGCCCTTGCGGAGGTCGGTGCCGAGGGTTTTGCCGGCTTCCTTTTCGTTTCCGACGATGTCGAGGAGGTCGTCATAGACCTGGTAGGCGGTGCCGATTTTCATGCCGTATTGCTTGAGCGCAGAGATGCTGGCGGGGCTGGCCTCGCTGATGAAGGCCCCGAGTTCGGCGGCGGCGGCAAAGAGCGCGCCGGTTTTCATTTCGATGATGCGGAAGTAATCGGCGGTGCTGAGTTTGAGGTCGAAGCGGCGCTGGGTCTGGATGATTTCACCCGAGCAGACTTCGGTTGCGGCGTCGGCGATGCGGCGGCTGATCTCGGTGTTGGAGAAATTCGTGGCGAGTTTGAGCGCGTGCGAGAAGAGGCAGTCGCCGAGGAGAACGCTGATGGTGTTGCCCCATTTGGCGTTGGGCGTGGGTTGGTCGCGCCGCCGGTCCGCGCCGTCGATGATGTCGTCGTGGACGAGTGTGGCCATGTGGATGAGTTCCAAAATAATGGCGAGATCGATGTGGGCGGAGGTGATTTTTCCGGTGGCTCCCCCAGCAAGAATGGCGAGGGCGGGGCGCAGGTGTTTGCCGCCGTTGTCGAGCGCGTAGGAGACGTAGCCCTCGATGGCGGGGTCGAAGGCTTTGGCCTGCTCTTTGATGCGCTGATCGACCGTGTAGAGATGCGGGTTGATCAGCTCGAAGGTTTGCTTGAGGCCGGCGCGGGAAGCGGCGGAGATGCGGGCGCGTGGAGTTGTGAAATTTTTCACGAAGTTGATTTAGGGTTGATGACGGGGAAAGTCAACGCAGGGCGGGCGAAAGAGTCATTGTCGTCTGCCGGAGCGAGGGTTAAATTTTACCGGCATGTCCTCCAGAATCGCACGTTTATTGATCGTATCTCTTGTATTTACGACCACGAGCTGCGAAAGGCCACCTTCGTCGGAGGCACATTATCGGGTGATGGAGATGTTGAAGACGGCCGACTACGAACAGGCTCTGAAGGATGTGAACCGGGGACTGGAAAAGGACCCGAACAAGATCGTTCTGCTGGAGGACCGGCTGATTCTTTTGCTCGGGAATGGGAATCCACAGGCTCGCGAGGATGTGCTCAAGACCCAGGCCCGGCTCGATGCGGCGGGCGGCGGAAGGTTTATTCTCCTCGAACAGGCTCAAAGTCGCCTGCCCCAGGTTCGCCAGCAGACGGCCTACCTACTGGGTGTGTTGCGGGAGCCCGATGGACTATCGGCGTTGAAGGGTCTGGCTGAGGATGAAAATGACGAGGTGCGCGCGGAGGCGGTTCATGCCCTGGCGAAGTTGAATGCGCCGGACGCGAAGAAATTGCTGATGATCCGTCTGCGCGACGGTTATTGGAAAGTGCGCGCGGAGGCGGCAGCAGCGCTGGCGAAATCGAAAGACCCGGCGGTGACGAGCCAGTTGTTTCGAGTGGTGGCCGACCCGGATGATTATGCGCGGATGCAAATTCTCAACGCGGTGCTCGACCTGGCCGATCCGTCGCAAACCGACTTCTATTTGAATGCACTGGACTCGGATGAGATTCACAAAAAGACCGCCGCCGCCCTCGCGCTGGCAAAGATTCATCGAGCGGAGGCGGTGCCTGCGCTGATCGATTTGCTCAAGGACAAGGATGGCCCCGAGAGGCTGCAACTGGCGCAGGCTCTGATCCGGTTGCACGCCGATCCGGCGCGTCTGGAGGCGTTGTTGAAGAACGAGCGGAATCCACAGGTGAAGGAAGTCTTTCTGCAATATCTCCAGCAACGCAGCGGCGGCACCCGGGCTGGTTGAAAATATTTTTCTAAGAAAGCAGCCGCAGCGGACGTATCACAGACAGAGCTAAAAAAACTGCTGAAAAAGCTCTTCCTTCGTGCTACACCACTTCTAGTATCTTCCCCCATGGCTGCCATCACCCAAAATAACGCGCTTCGAGAATTCTGGTATCGTCTCAGCAAATCGCAGTTTTTCGTCGCCTCTTTGCTGTTTCACCTGCTGCTGGTGATCTTCTTCGGAGGCAAGGCTATTTTCGACAACATCAAGGACGAACCCGACATGATCGCGAGCGAGGCCGGGCAATTTGTCTCGTCCGATCCGAATCCAGCCCCGCCCGCACCGCCTGCGCAACCACAGCAGACGAAGCCACAATTCAATGTGACTCCCACGCAAACAGCAGCGGCTCCCGCTGGTTTGACGGCGATCACTACCGCTACCTCGGCGGCCACGAGTTTTTCCATGCCGACCACGATGACGATGGCCCCGTCCCGCTCAAACACGATCACCTCTATCGAGACTGTCGCCCCCAGCATGCCCTCGCCTGCGAATGCGTCTGCCTTGAGCAAGGAAGCCAAGGCCGCGATTGCATCCTTTACCGGCGGCTGGTCCCAAGGTGCCAGCGGTGGAGGCGGCGGATCGTTGAAGAACCGGAAATTCAAATTCACCGCTTACGTTGCGAAATACAGCGGCGGCGACTGGGCCTCGACCGTCTGGAGAGACGGCACCAGAATTTACGGCGGCAGCCTTCCCAATCTGCTCTACGTCATGAAAACACAGTCGCAGGACAAGATCGACGCCACGCCCGACCCCGAGGCCATCGATCTCGCCAGCGATAAGATTTTCACCGTCAAACCGCCTTTCATCTTCTTTACCGGCCATCGCGATTTCGTGCTCACGGACAAGGAAGTGGAGAATCTCCAGCGCTACATACGCCTCGGAGGGTGCGTGTGGGGCGATAGTTCCCTGCCTGGGCAGCGTTCTCGTTTCGACATCGCCTTTCGCCGCGAAATGAAGCGTGTCATCCCCGATCTGGATAAGCAATTCGAGCCGCTGCCGAGGGATCACGATATTTTTACGAAGGGCTATTACAAGGAAATCATCTCGGTTCCGCCAGGCATCAACGGCTATCAGGAGCCGGTTTATGCCTTGAAATACAATGGCGAGATCGCCGTGCTTTACACCGCTAACGACTATGGCGACATGTGGCAAATCGGAATGGATTCTCGCTGGCAGGTCGATACCCGGCGCGATAAAGGCTACCGCTACGTAGCCTTGAATATCACCCTCTGGAATCATCGCGGCGACTATTTTCGGGGCATGGAGCCCGACAAACTGGCAAACTCTTTCCGCTTCGGTACCAATGTCGTCATCCATTTGCTGACTCGCTGGGAGAGCAAGGTCCGCAGCATCGGCACTTTGTAGAACTACGCGGTCAGTAACCCGGAAATTCTTTCTGGCCGCCCTGTCTGCCTAACCGCAGCCAAGTCCGATCGCGGAAGGGATGTTTGATCTCTCCCTGATGAACCCGTTGCGTATGCGAGATTGGAATCGGACTCAGCTCGCCATCTCCAGATCGGCGGGCATGTCGCTGTTGCGGAACTGAATGTTGTAGAGGCGGCGATAGATGGTGGATTCGGTGAGCAATTCCTCGTGGCTACCGACTTCGGCGATGCGTCCGTCTTTCATGACGATAATTTTGTCGGCTTTCAAAATCGTGGAAAGCCGGTGCGCGATAGCGATAACGGTGCGGCCCGAGGCGAGCAATTCGAGCGCGGACTGAATGGCCAGCTCGGACTCGGAATCGAGCGCGGACGTGGCCTCGTCGAGGAGGAGAATCGGGGCGTTTTTCAGCAGGGCGCGGGCGATGGCGAGGCGTTGCTGCTGGCCACCGGAAATCATGCAGCCTTTGTCGCCGATGACGGTCTGGTAGCCATTGGGCTGCTCGATGATGAACTCATCCGCGTGCGCCAGTTTCGCCGCCTGAATGACTTCCTCGTCCGTGGCCTCGAAGCGTCCGTAGCGGATGTTGTTAGCGATGGTGTCGTGGAAGAGAAATGTCTCCTGCGTGACGACGCCGATTTGCTCGCGCAACGACGTCTGCGTGATGTCGCGAATGTCGCGGCCGTCGAGTTGAATGAAACCCGAGTTCGGCTCGTAAAAGCGAAGGATCAGAGCCATCATCGTGCTCTTCCCCGCGCCGCTCTCGCCGACCAAGGCGTAGTATTTCCCCGCCTCGAAATCAAACTGGATATCGACCACAGCATTACGGTCCTTGCGATAGGCAAACGTAATATCATTAAAACTCAAATGACCCTTGGCATGGCTGATGGCGACTGCATTAGGCCGATCAAGAACGAGAGGTTTGGAGTCGAGAATGTCGAAGATTTTCGCCGTTGCGCCAAAGGTGCGCTGCATCGTGACGTGGATGCGGCTGAGCTTTTTCATCGGATCGTAGAGCAGGAAAAGCCCCATCAGCATCGAGATGAAGGTCGCCACTGAAATGCCGGAATACCAAACGTAAAAAATCGTTACGCCTGCACCAATAGCCGAGACAGACTCGACCATCGGGCCAACCGCTTCGACTGTTTGGCGGATTCTGAAGGATTGATGAAATTGCTCGAGATTACTTTCGGCGAATTTTTCGATTTGATGTCGTTCACGAGCGAGCGACTTGATCACCCGGATGCCGGCAAACGACTCTTGCAGGATCACCATCATGCCCGATGCGCTGTCCTCCTCGGTGCCACCACCCTTTCGCACCCGCCGACCGTAATGCAACACCGGCAACAGACAAAGCGGGAACAAACACAAGCTGATGAGTGTGAATTTCCAGTCGATGAAGACCAGCACAGACACGGCCATGAGGATGGCGATAGGCTGCGTCACGAGGTCGCTGCTGATCGTCGAGAGCGCCATCTGCGCCATGCGCGGATCGTTGTAAACACGCGAAATGAGATCGCCACTTTTGTTTTTGTGAAAGAAATCCAGCGATTGTTTCATGACGTGTTTGTAAACGTCGTCGCGCAAATCCGAGAGAACGCGAAGACTGACCCACGCCATAAAATACGAGGAGAAATACGAGAGCAGACCCCGCAGAATCATAATGAAGGGGATGGCGGCGCAAAGAGTCAGGGCCGAATCAATCTTCGGGCCGGTAGTGTCCTTAACCTTGAGTTTTTCGTATTTGTTGACCATGGCCGTGCGGGCCTTTTCATAGAGCGTGCTTCCTTTCGGAAGTTTATCTTTCGGTGGCGCAATAGTGGCCGACGCAACCATTTCAGATTTTTGCCCCTTACCGCCCGGCACGATTGTCATCACTTCGCGCATGACCAAGGGCAGGAGGCCATTGACCACACCAAACGCCGCGCCGAGGAGCAAACCGAGTATGAAGCGTCCGCGATAAGGCCGCAGATAAGGCAGAAGCTGGCGAACGGGTTTCGCGCTGGAGCGGAGGGTCTGGGCAAAAGTGGGCTTCGGTTTCTTGGCCTTCGGTTTCTTGAGGTCGGACATGCTATTTTTAGGGAATTGGCAGGAGGAGATTTATCGCATGAATCACTTCCTGCGTCGATAAGGCATTGAGGTCCCCCGGAGTCGAATGGGAGTCGAATATCGTGAGCGGATTCGGCTTTCCGCCCTGCAATACGATGGACTTCGCATGGCGCGCCCGCCAGTGAAACGGGTTGGTCGAACCGAAAAGCGTGATCTGCGGCGTCTGCGCAGCGGCGGCGAGATGACTCGGGCCCGAGTCGATGCCGATGAAAAGCTGGGCATCTGCGATTAGCGCCGCAGATTCGAGCAGGCTCAATTTCCCGGACATATCGATGAAACTCGACTCAGTTTTTTCGCGAATCTCGCGGATCGCCTGCTGCTCCATTTCCGAGCGGCCACCAATCAAAACACAAGGGAGTTTCATTTCATTCTGGCAATAATCGATCACCGCCGCCCATCTCTCGGGTTGCCAGTATTTCTCCGCCCGCGCAGCTCCGGCGTGAATAACGATGTAACTTGAATCCAGGACATGACTCCGGGCGGAATCGGGCAGATCGAGATGCAACTCCGCTGGAGCCGGAGCGACATCGACGCCAGCGAGGAGGTCCAGATAATGATCGACCGTATGCTGGTCGCGCACCGGCGAGTCGATGAATCGCGTATAAGAACGGGAGCGAAAAGCGTTTTTCTCCGCCCATTGGAATGCAACTCGCCTCGTCGCCTGCGTCAGCAACGTGAGCAAGGCCGAGCGATCTGTCCCCGTGAAATCGAGCGCGGCATCGTGCCGGGCGAAGATCAGCGCACTGAAAGTCCGCAGGTTGAGCGCGTTCTTTTTGTAAACCAGCACCTCGTCCACGCAGCGAATTGCGGGGGCGAGTCCAGCGGTGTCGCCGTCGATGACGAGTGAAATACGCGCTGCCGGATAGGCTTTTCGGAGTGCCTCCAAAGCAGGAAGCGTGAGGATCAAATCCCCGATCCGCTTGAGCTGAATGGCGACGATGGATTTCATCCGTGGACGCGCTGCCAGGCCACGCGATGGGCTTCCAGAAGCCGCTGGCGGAAGTGGCGCCAGGTGAAATTCTCCAAAATGCGCTCGCGCCCGGCGGCTCCCATGCGGGCGACGAGATCGGGGTCGGCAGCCAGTTTTCCCATCGCGGCGACGAGCGCATCGACGTTGTTTGGAGGAATGATGAGGCCATTCAAGCCGTCGATCACGACATCGCCCGACTCGCGCGTGGTGATTTGCGCCAGCCCGCAGGCGGCGGCTTCGTAGGTGACTTTGGCGCTGCCCTCGCATTCGGACGGGAAGACGTGGATGTGCGCCGAGCGGTAGCTTTCTTCCACGCTGCCGGCGAATCCTGCGAGCCGCACGGAGTCCGTTTTGAACTGCTGGAGATAGGGTTCGATCTCGGCATGGAGCGAGCCGACGAGGACGAGTTCGGCGTTCGGCAGCGCGAGTTTTTTCCAAGCTTCCAGCAAAACGTGGACGCCTTTCCGCTGGATCAGTGCGCCGACAAAGAGGAAGCGCAGCTTTTCCGGACGCTGCTCGGGCGGCGCGAATCGCACCGGATCGACCCCGCGCGAGAAGCGAAAAAGTTTCTCCTCCGGCACGCCCTGGACCAGAAACGTCTCGGCGGCTTTTTCGGATAAAACGAGGATCAGGTCGGCCAATTCGTATTCCTCCATGACGTGTTGGCGGGTGATGAGTAACTGATTCAACCAGCTTTGCGGCCAGGCGGCCCGGTCGCGTTCGCGCTCGGATTTGGTAATGGCGGGTTTGATTTTTCCCTTGTTGCGATGCCAGGTCGGAATCTCCAATAACGATGGCACTCCCCTCCCCTTCGCCACGCGCAACGTCCGCAATGCGTCGCCCGACCAGCCGTGAAACGCATCAAACTCCCCTCGTGCCAGCGTCCGGCTCGCCACCCAGTCGGCGTAATGTTTCTTCGCGCCATAGTAATAGTCGCGCCGCAGACCCGAGAGCAATTTCACTGGCGCGCCGCGCATCGTCTGGATTTTGTCGGCCGGCACACGCATCTGGCGGTTTTCGTAAGCGAGCGCCTTCCCGAGCACGCCAGCCTCATACAAACCGGCGACACTTTCCAGCGCCACGGTGTCCAGACCGACCCCGCCCAGCCGCGCGCTCGTGGCGTAAAAAACGTTTTTTGGCTGAAAATCGGGCATCTACCTGTTTTTGGGCTGGTCGGAGCCCGCGCATTTTCTAAGGTCAAACGTGACCCTAAGCAAGCCCCGCTCCATTTTGCCATGCGCATAGGACTCGTCCGTCGCGGCTATTCACCGGCGGGCGGAGCGGAAAGTTACCTGCGCGGCTTCGCCCAGGCGGCGCTCGCGGCGGGACACGAGACGGTCTTTTTTTGCTCGCCCGAGTGGCAGGATTGGGCGTTTGGAGAAATGATTCGAGTCGCGGGGAAATCGCCGCGCGCCTTCTCCGATCAACTCGCCGCGCTGCGTCCGAAGGAAAAATGCGACGTGCTTTTCAGCCTGGAACGCGTCTCGCAATGCGACTTTTACCGCGCCGGCGATGGCGTGCACGCGGCCTGGCTGAAGCGCCGGGCGGAGTTTGAGTCGCCTCTGCGCCGACTCACGTTTGCGTTCAATCCAAAGCATCGCGCACTTCTGCGACTGGAAAAAGAAAGCATCACCGGCGCTCGTTGTGTGATCGCAAACTCCGAAATGGTCCGCCGCGAAATCGCCGAAAACTACGGGAGTTCCATTCGAGTGGAAGTCGTCCGCAACGGCATCGATCCGCTGAAATGGGCCGTGCCGTCGGAGTGTCGGGAAGCGTTGCGGAAACGATTCGAGTTGCAGCCGAATGATCGCGTCGCCGTCTTCGTCGGCTCGGGCTGGGAACGCAAAGGCCTGCGTTTCGCCATCGCTGCGGCGCGTGAAGCGGGCTGCATTCTATTAGTGAGCGGAAAAGGACACGCGGAAAGTTTCCACGCGCCGCAAGTCCGTTTTCTCGGGCCTACCGATCAAGTTGCCGACGTGCTGCACGCAGCGGACGCGTTCATTTTGCCGACGATTTATGATCCGTTTTCCAATGCGACTTTGGAAGCATTGGCCGCCGGATTGCCAATCATCACGACCACCGCGAACGGCGTTTCCGAAATCCTCGATCCAGAGTCGGATGGAACTGCCGTCACGTCTCCCGGCGACGTTTCCGCCTTGGCCGCCGCCTTAAAACGCTGGCTGCCAGATCAAAACACAGCGATCCGCCAGTCGCATGGAAGTCGCTTCACCCTCGAACGCAACTTCGCCGAAACGCTACGCATCATCGAATCATGATACGTTAATTCGTTGTTTGAAATCGCGATGAAATCGTCCATATTTCCGCCATGCATCCACTCGCCCACCTTCTCCAAGAACGTGTCGTCATCATCGATGGCGCGATGGGGACGACCATTCAGCAATACGGGCTGACCGAGGAGCAATTTCGCGGCGAGCGGTTTAAGAATTGGGTTGGCAAGGACCAACATGGGAAGGAAATTCGCTTCGTCAAAGGCAACAACGAGCTGCTCAACCTCACCCAGCCGCAGATCATTGAGGAGATTCACCGGCGTTATTTCGAGGCCGGAGCGGACATCGCGGAGACGAATACCTTTAACGGGCAGTTCATTTCGCTGGCCGATTATGGAATGGAATCGCTGGCTTACGAACTGGCGTTTGCCGGTGCCCAATGCGCCCGCCGCGCCGCCGATGCTGTGATGGCCGCGCAACCCGGTCGCCTGTGTTTTGTGGCAGGCGCGCTCGGGCCGACGACGAAGACGAGTTCCATTTCGACGGACGTGAACGACGCCTCGGCGCGCGGCACGAATTGGGATGAACTCGTGGCCGCGTATGGCGAGCAGACTCGCGCGCTACTCGATGGCGGCGTGGACATCCTGCTGGTGGAAACGATTTTCGACACGTTGAACGCCAAGGCGGCGTTTTTTGCGATCCAGCAGATCTTGGATGAGCGAGGGCTAAGTCCGGTTCCGTTTGGAACCACGAAGCACGCGGAAAATGCGATCCCGCTGATGGCGTCGGTGACCTTCATCCAAAAAGGCGGCACGCGTGGGGTCACGGGGCAGACGGTCGAGGCGTTTTGGAACTCGATTTCCCACGTGCCGCTGCTGAGCGTCGGGATGAATTGTGCGCTCGGACCCGAGGAGATGAGGCCGCTGATTGAGGAATTGGCTGCCGTGGCGCCGATTTATGTGAGCGTTTATCCGAATGCCGGCCTGCCGAACCCATTGCTGCCGACGGGCTTTCCCGAGACGCCAGAATCCCTTGCGCCACAACTCGCCGAGTGGGGTCGCACCGGCCTCTATAATATAGTGGGCGGCTGCTGCGGGACGACTCCACCGCATATCGAAAAAATCGCGACTGCGGTGAAGGGCATCGCTCCGAGGCAAATCCCCGGGAGCGCACGCGTCTCGCGTGTTCTTGCCGGCGTCTCGCCGGGAAGCTCTGAAAATGTCTCCGGCGAGACGCCGGAGACTGCACGCGAGACGCGTGCGCTCCCGAGAGAAGAGTCCCCTCGCCCACTTCGTTTGTCCGGCATCGACGCATTGACCATTGATGGCTCGACCAATTTCGTGAACATCGGCGAGCGCGCCAACGTCACGGGTTCCCCGAAGTTTGCCAAACTCATCCTCAACGAGAAATACGAAGACGCCGTCGCGGTGGCGCGTCATCAAGTCGAAAACGGTGCGCAGATTATCGACGTCAACATGGACGAAGGGATGCTCGATGGCGCGGCGGCGATGACGAAGTTTCTCAATTACATCATGACCGAGCCCGAGATCGCGCGCGTGCCGGTGATGGTCGATTCGTCGAAATGGAGCGTGATTGAGGCCGGGTTGAAGTGCATTCAGGGCAAGGGAATCGTTAACTCGATCTCGCTAAAAGAGGGCGAGGAAAAGTTCCTCCAATCAGCTCGTCTGATTCGCCGATACGGGGCGGCGACCGTCGTGATGGCCTTTGACGAACAGGGTCAGGCGGACTCGTTTGCGCGGAAGATCGAAATTTGTGAGCGAAGTTACAGGCTACTCGTGGACAAGGTCGGATTCCCGCCCGAAGACATCATTTTTGACCCAAACATTCTAACGGTCGCGACCGGGCTGGAGGAGCACAACAATTACGCGGTCGATTTCATTGAGACCTGTCGGTGGATCAAGGCGAACCTTCCCCACGCGCGAATCAGCGGCGGCATTTCCAATATTTCGTTCTCGTTTCGCGGCAACAATCCGGTGCGCGAGGCGATGCATTCAGCGTTTCTCTACCACGCGATTCGAGCCGGACTCGACATGGGAATCGTCAACGCCGGGATGCTGGAAGTTTACAGCGACATTCCCGCCGATTTGCTGGAACTCGTCGAGGACGTGATCCTGAATCGCCGCCCCGATGCGACCGAGCGGCTGGTCAATTTTGCCGAAACGGTGAAGGCCAAGGGCAAGGTAGAGGCGGTGGTCAGCGAATGGCGCAACGGCCCCGTCGAGGACCGGCTGAGTCACGCGCTGGTGAAGGGAATCGTGGAATTTATCGACGCCGATGTGGAGGAGGCGCGCGGGAAATACGAGCGTCCGCTGCATATCATTGAAGGTCCGCTCATGGCCGGAATGAGCATCGTCGGCGACCTCTTCGGAGCCGGGAAAATGTTTCTCCCGCAAATAATGAAATCGGCCCGCGTGATGAAAAAAGCCGTGGCGTATTTGCTGCCGTTTATGGAAGCCGAGAAGCGTCCGGGCGATCGCGCCCAAGGAAAAGTGCTCATGGCCACGGTCAAGGGCGATGTCCACGACATTGGCAAAAACATCGTCGGAGTCGTGCTGGCTTGTAACAATTACGAGGTGATCGACATGGGCGTGATGGTGCCCTGCGACCAGATTTTGGCAAAGGCGAAGGAGATCGGGGCGGACATTGTGGGCTTGAGCGGATTGATCACGCCGTCGCTGGACGAGATGATTCATGTCGCGCAAGAGATGCAGCGCCAGGGGTTTACGCAGCCGCTTTTGATCGGTGGCGCGACGACGAGCAAGGCGCACACGGCGGTGAAAATCGCGGCTCATTATCCAGGAAACGTGATCCATGTTTTAGACGCTTCTCGCGCGGTCGGCGTGGTCAGCAGTCTGCTCAACGACCAGCAATCGGCGGCTTACAAAACCAACGTGCTGGCCGAATATCAGACGCTGCGCAGCGAGCACGCGAACAAGAGCAAGGACCGCAAGTCGCTCACTTGGCCGCAGGCAAAACAGAATCGACTGGAACTCGACTGGAAAAATTATGTGCCGCCGAAGCCAGCGTTTCTCGGGCTGCGCGTGCTGAGCACCGACCCGCAGTTTTTGCCGGAAGGAGGACGATGCGATTGTGGCGTGCCGCATCATCACGATGGGCTGATCTCGCTGGAAGACCTCGTGCCGTTCATCGATTGGTCGCCATTTTTCCACACGTGGGAATTGCGCGGGCGTTACCCGGCGATCTTCGACGACCCGGTGGTGGGCGAGGAATGCAAGACGCTTTTCGCCGACGCGCAGAAGCTTCTAAAGCGGATTGTGAAGGAGAAACTTTTCACCGCGCGTGCCGTTTACGGCTTCTGGCCCGCGAACTCGACCGGCGAGGACATCGTGCTCCATACGGATGAAACTCGACTGGAAACTTTGGCGACCTTGCATTGTCTGCGTCAGCAAATGCAGAAGCCGGCAGGTCAGAAAAATCATTCTCTGGCCGATTACGTCGCGCCAAACGGAGTGGACTACATCGGAGGCTTTGGCGTTTCCATTCATGGCGCGGATGAAGTTGCCGACATCTACAAGGCCGAGCTCGACGACTACAACGCGATCATAGTCAAGGCTCTGGCCGATCGTCTGGCGGAGGCGTTTGCCGAATATCTCCACGCGCAAGCGAGACGCGATTGGGGTTTTGGAAAGACGGAGAACCTGACCAGCGAGGATCTCATTCGCGAAAAATACCAAGGCATTCGTCCGGCTCCGGGCTATCCCGCCTGCCCCGATCACACGGAGAAGACGACTTTGTTTGAGTTATTGCAGGCACCTAAAAATGCGGGGGTTATTCTCACCGAAAGCATGGCGATGCACCCCGGCGCCGCAGTGAGCGGACTCTACTTTTCGCATCCGGAGGCCAAGTATTTCGCCGTGGGCAAAATCGAAGACGACCAAGTCGCGGATTACGCCGAGCGCAAAGGGCAAAAAAAAGATTGGGTGGAGCGCTGGCTCTCACCCAATCTTGCTTACGATCCTTGATTTAGTTAGGAAACGCCGAGCGCACTAACGAGATTGCGGTCGATCCGTCCAGTCTGTGCCAGATCGTTATCGCGCTGAAAACGCGTAATCGCACGTCGTGTCGCAGGGCCGATGTCTCCATCAATTTCACCGGAGTAGTAACCCAGCTTGGCCAGTTTTCGCTGCACAGAGATTTCCAGTGAAGAACTGGTGCTCTCAGAGATTTGGCGGCCACGATAGATTGGGCGGTCATCGTCACTGCGATAGGTGCCGATATATTCGGTGTCGTAGTAACCGGTGCCGACTCCGATGGCGACCGAAGTCCGGGGATAGCTGTAATAATATGGAGCGTAGCCGTAGTAGCCGCCGCGATAGTAACCCCCGCCGCCGTAGTAGCGCCGATCACCCCGATGGTAGTCGCGGCGCGATGACTGGGCGCGTTGATAGTCGGCGATGCGCTCATTGCGGATGTTGCGATTGCGGTCGCTGTCATTGGAAACGTGGACGTCAAACCGGTCGGGCCGACGGTGGCTGCTGCCATGTTTGGAGTCTGCGTGTGCCGCTGACGAGAAAAGCGTCAAGAGCGCTCCCGCCAGCAAGAGTTTTGGAAGCAATGGTAGTTTCATATAGGAAGTTAGACCTCCCGTGGCGGATTTCATTCAGAAAAACTGCGCGGCTCTTCCAACCGTTTCACTCCCATCCGACTTAGGGAAAAATGCGCAGTGAGGGGATCGAACCCCCGACCAACTCGGTGTAAACGAGCCGCTCTACCGCTGAGCTAACTGCGCGTCCTGTCCGTTTCAAGAAGGTAGCTTTTGCAACTACTCCCACATCAAACGAAGGCGTCTATTATGCACCGGCCCAACGCTACGGCAAACAGAAAGCTGAACTACTGGATAATAGTTTGGTGCGATGTGGTATTTATTGTTGTCCCCAAGTCGAACTGTAGTTATTAATTGGCTTCTATGGCCAAATCTACATCATCATCCTTCTGGAATCATTCTGTCGAAAAAATCGAGGAAGTTCTCCATCTCCGCAAACAAATCGATCTTCTCCAAGCCAAGCTCAGCAAGCTGGTCGATGGAACTGTGGAAGCAATCACTCCAACAAAAACCAAACGGAGAAAAACAGGCGGTCGGAAGGCGAAGGCTGCCATCGCACCTAAAAGCGAGCCGGTAAAAAAAGCAAAGACCCGCAAAAAAGGCGGCATGACTCCTGAAGCCAAAGCCAAAATCTCCGCAGCGATGAAAGCCCGCTGGGAGGCAAAAAGAAACGCGGCTGCATAATCGGCCTGCGGTCGAGTTAGATAGCATTCAGGAGAAGCTTTATCGCACCTGAATGTGCGCGGTTGATGTAGTCAAACCATGAAGGTCGCCTTCAGTTTCTCCACCAGTTTTGCGTGAGTGAACGGCTTGTCCAGCATGGCTTTGACGCCGAGGCTATGAAACTCCCGGATCGCGTCGTCGTCGAGGCGTCCGCTAGTGACGAGAACGTTTGCCTGCGGAAGTTTCTCGCGCAGCAAACGCACAAAGGCTAGCCCGTCCATCCCCGGCATGTGCAGGTCGGTGATCACTCCGCAAAGTTCCGTCCAGCACTCCGTAATGAGTAGCAGGGCGGCAGTGCCATCGCTCGCGCAGACCACTTTAAATTGGAGCGCGGTCAGCACCGCTCGCAGACATTCACGCACCCCGACATCATCGTCCACGACGAGGATCGTCTGGTTGTTGCCATGGAAGTCGCGGTAGTTGTTTTTCGTTGGAGTTTCGGACGTCTCATCGGCATCGCGTGAGACAGGCAGGTAAACGGCGAAGGTCGTTCCCGTGCCCACGATGGAATAAACCCGCACAAATCCGCCATGGCTCTGGACGATGCCGATGGTCGTTGAAAGGCCGAGACCGGTGCCTTTGTCCGGGCCTTTGGTGCTAAAAAATGGCTCAAAAATTCTGTCCAGCACGTCCGGTGGAATGCCGGTGCCGGTGTCTTGAATGCGCCACACGGTGTAGCTGCCGGGTTTGGCCTCGGGCACGGCTTGCGCGTAGAGCGTATCGACTTCCACGGTTTCAGCACGAATGGTAAGGGTGCCGCCATCGGGCATGGAGTCGCGGGCGTTAACGCAGAGATTGAGCAGAACCTGATGCAACTGAGTCGCGTCGCCAGTGACGGGTTGCAGTTTTTCGGCGAAGTCGGTCTTGAGGACGATGTTTTTTGGAAATGTGGTGCTGACGAATTTTGCGATTTCCTCCAGCAATTGCTCGGGCTGAATGAGCAGACGCTTGCCGTCGATGCCTTTCGCGAATGTGAGCAACTGCTTCACCATGTCGGCTCCGCGTTGTGCGCTAGCTTCGATCGTGTCGATCATGTCGGTCGAATCTGGGTAGCGAGTTTGCATTAATTCACAAACCATCAGGATCGGTGCCAGCGCGTTGTTTAAGTCGTGCGCAACTCCGCCAGCGAGCGTGCCGATGCTTTCCATGCGTTGCGCGCGCAGCATCTGTCCCTCCGTTTCCTTGCGTTCTGTGATGTCGCGACAGAGCCCGCCGATTCGGAGAATGTCGCCGGCGGCATCGCGTATCGGCGTGCCGCTGCTATGCACCCAGCCGATGCTCCCATCGGGCCGGACGACACGAAATTCCGACTCGAATCGTGCGGCGTTTCCTTTCAGGCAGGCGGCAAACGCCTCCCGGGCGCGCGCCTGATCCTCGACGTGAATCGCTGACCACCACACGC
Source organism: Chthoniobacterales bacterium (assembly GCA_039930045.1). Taxonomy (NCBI): domain Bacteria; kingdom Pseudomonadati; phylum Verrucomicrobiota; class Spartobacteria; order Chthoniobacterales; species Chthoniobacterales bacterium. The sequence continues at coordinate 220,185 of JBDSQB010000003.1, forward strand.
TGGCATTCTCGTAAATTTTCTCCGCTGCAACACCCCACAGACGCTCGATCGCCGGGCTGACGTAGAGGATGCGCTCCGGCTCGCGTTGCACAAACCAGAAGCCGTCGCTGCTCTGTTCGGCGAGCTGCCGGAAACGTTCCTCGCTCTCGGCCAAGGCCAGCGCAACCCGCTTTCGCTCAGAGATGTCGGTGTTGATGATGAGAATGGATTTGCCCTGGTCCTTTTCGTCACGCATCAGCGTGCGCCGGCTCTCCACAATGATTTCGCGTCCGTTCTTCGTTCTCTGCTGAAGCTCGCCTGTCCATTCTCCGGTCTCCAACATCCGTCGCTGGCTCGTCTCGTGACTTGGGGAGTTATCACTGGCAAAGAGTTCCCCGGCCCGCTTGCCCAGGGCCTCCTCGGCAGACCAGCCGTAGAGCCGCTCCGCACCCTTGTTCCAATAAACAATCTGCTGATTCATATCCATCACGAGGATTGCGTCGCGCGCGTGCTCGAGGAGCGCCGCCTGTTCACTGATCTTCCTTTCCGCCTCTTTTCGTTCGGTAATGTCCTGAACCTGAATGATAAAATAAAGGGGATACGTTTGATCATCCGGCACCACGGCGGCAGCGAGAGCGATCCAGACGACGCGGCCACTTTTATGCAGGTAGCGTTTTTCTATGTGCAGACCAGAACTTCGAGCGGCTAATCCGTCGTTGAATGCCTTCCAACTCGCCTCCTGGTCGTCGGGGTGCGTGATATCAATGAAACTCCGCTCCAAAAGTTCCGCCTCATTGTAGCCGGTAATCTGGCAAAGCTTCTGGTTGACCTGGAGAAAACGCCCATTTTTACCGACTAGCGACATCCCCAAAGCGGACGAATCAAACGCGCTTCGGAACAACAACTCCCTCTCGTGCAATTCGCTCTCGGCCTGCCGTTTTTGCCGACGCAACTCCGCCTCTTTTAATTCCCGCTCCACTGCGGGCGTCAGGCGCGCGAGCTGGCCTTTGACCATGTAATCCTGCACGCCGTTTTTCATCATCGACACGGCAATGTCCTCACCAATGGTTCCGGAGACGACGATGAACGGCACGTCCAGCGCCGTTTCCCGGAGGACTTCCAACGCTTCCGGGCCGCTGAATTTCGGCATCGAAAAATCGCTGATCACCACGTCCCAGTTTTTTTTCGTCAGCGCCTGGGTCATCGCCTCTCTCGTCTCCACGCGCTGGATTTCCGGCTCGAAACCACCGGCCCGCAACGCACGGCGCACCAGGAGGGCGTCGTCCTCCACATCCTCCACCAGCAACACATTCAGGGGCCGACTCATTGGTGGCCCCGGTTCATGGGTGGAGGTTCGTTGAGCATCAACCAGTAGATTTTTAAGTTACGCATGGCCTCGGTGAATTGAATAAAATCGACCGGCTTGCGAATGTAGCTGTTGCAGCCAAAACGATAGCTGCCCAGCAAATCCTGCTCCTCCTTCGACGTCGTGAGCACGACCACCGGCAGGATTTGCGTGCGCTCGACGCTGCGCAGCTTTTGGAGGACTTCGAGTCCACTCACCTTGGGTAGTTTCAGATCGAGAAGGACCAAGGCCGGCAGCGGAATATTCTCGTCGAGAAGATATTCCAATGCCTCCTGGCCGTCGCGAACAACGATGATTTCATTCACGATGTTGTTGCGTTTGAGGGCGCGGACCGCCAGTTGTTCGTCGTCGGGGTTGTCCTCGACCAGCAGGATGTCTTTCTCATTCATAGGCGTTATTTATAGGCAGAAATAAAAGGTGGCCCCCTGGCCGACGGCACCCTCGGCCCAGACGCGTCCGCTGTGTCGGTGCATGATCCGCTGAACTGTTGCAAGTCCTATGCCAGTCCCCTCAAACTCGGCCAGCGAATGCAGCCGCTGAAAGGCTCCGAAGAGCTTCTTTGCGTAAGTCATGTCAAACCCGGCTCCGTTGTCGCGGACGTAATAGACCCGGCGTCCATCGTGCAGCTCCGAGCCGCATTCGATGCGAGCTGCGGGCTGTTTGCTGGTGAATTTCCAAGCGTTGCCGATGAGATTTTCCAAGGCCACACGGAGGAGTTGCAGGTCGCCCTCCACCACCATGCCCGGAGAAATATCCCATTGCACCTGGCGATCCGGCTCGCGGCGCTGCCAGTCGTCGCGGATCGTTTCGGCGAGGTGAGTGAGATCCACCCGGCCCGGATACATGCCGGCCCGGGTGATTTGCGAGAGCTTTAGGAGATCGTCGATCAATTCGCCCATGCGTCGGGCCGCCCCGCGGATGCGGGCGAGATAACCGCGGCCCTCATCGTCGAAAGTGGCCGCGTAATCTTCCTCCAGCGCCTGGCTGAAGCCGTCGATGCCACGCAGAGGCGAACGCAAGTCGTGCGAGACCGAGTAGGAAAAAGCCTCAAGTTCCTTATTGGTCTCCTCGAGTTGCGTGGCACGGTGAATGAGTTCCTCATTGAGTTGTGCGATGGCGGCCTCCGATTCCTTGCGGGCGGTGAGGTCGCGGGCCACGCAAAACATCGTGTGATCCTCATTTGACCAAGTGGCCGACCAGACCACAGAAATCAGGCTGCCATCTTTGCGCGTATAGCGGTTTTCAAAATCCTGCACGGGCTTTCCGGCCATGATTTCCGACGCCATGGCCCTTGTTTTCTCCCGGTCCTCCGGGTGAACGAAATCGCTGTAACTGCGCCCGGCCATTTCCTGCGGTTTGTAGCCCCAGAGACGCTCGGCAGCCTCGCTGACAAAGATAAATTTCCCGTTCTTGTCCACGGTGCAGATGACGTCGAGCGAATGCTTCATGATCAACCGGTTCGCCCGCACACTCGACTCCAACTCCGCATGGCTCGCCTTCAGGGCCAGCTCCGAGCGCTGGCGCATCCGGTTTTCGCGCACCACCACGGCGGAGACGGCAATGAGAAGAATGAAACTCAACCCTGTGCCGGTCAGCATCAGATGCCGCGCCCGGTCAGTGGCCTCCTGCGCAGTGGCCGAACGCTTCACCAGCAACACCTCCTCCTCGTGATCCATCTGTTCCATCACGTTATAGATTTGCCTCATGAGTCCGTTCCCCGGACCGGTCGCCACCTCATCGCGGGCCGACTCGAAATTGTTCATTTTGCGCAGCGTCACCGCTGTCTCTGCCGCCGCCACCCGCATAAACAAAGTGGGCTCGATCATCGCGCAATGTTTCTGCTGGGCCGGGTTGTCACGCGTGAGTTCGCGCAGCAGCCGATACTGGCCGGAGATCTGGCCCCGCGCTTTTTCATAGGGTTCGAGAAATGTCTCGTCGCCAGTGATGACAAACCCGCGCATCCCGGTTTCCACTTCCTGCATCTCGATCTGCAACTGGTGAATGGCCTCGCGCACTTTCTCCGTGTGGCGCACCCATTCCGCCGAATCCTGCATGTCGGCGATGTGCCGCCAGTTAACCAAAGCCACTCCGCTGAGGAGAAGGAGCGCCACCAGAAATCCTATCAGCAAATAGAGGTGGGTGGCTCGCTTCATCATGGGGGTGTGTAACAAGTGAGCCTACTATCTCGTGGGCAAAGAACTCATCGTTCAATATAGCTCATGGCCAAACAGGTAACGGATCAACGCATGTGTCGGCAAGTGATTTTGTCCCGTTCAGAAAAAATTCTCCCACCAAAAAAAGAAGCCGCGTTCTTTCAAACGCGGCTTCGGAATTTTAGAGTGGAGTTTAGATACGAATCACGGATTGCGGAACGGACGATCCACCGAGGGATCGACCACCAGCGCACCGCTCGGAATGCCGCGGACGTCGATGATGTTATACGGACGATACGGGCTGCGGACGTAGCCCGCATATCGGGTGGGTTCGCCGTAGGGATAGCTGCGCTCGCGGCGTTCGTAACCACGGACTTCGCCGTCGCGATAATAGCCGTCCTCGCGGGCATATTTCTCGCGTTTATGCTCGTCGTAGGCGGCTCCTGCGAGAGCTCCGGCCAGTGCTCCGAGTCCAGCTCCGACTGCGGTGCGGGTGCCGCCTCCGTTATTGGTATTGTGCCCGATGATTCCACCGATGCCCGCGCCGACGAGGGCTCCGGTGCCAGCGGCGGATTCGCAGGAAGTGAGCAAACTGGAGGAGCCGAGGGCGAGGGTTACGGCGAGGGTGGTGAATTTATTCATAATGTGTATTCGTTTGTGACAGCGTTTGAGGTGTGTTTGTTAGGAAAAACTTAGGGGAAACACATCCGGCGAAGGACGTGCAGGAGCTTTTCCATGTGAGTCAGACGGTAATGCGTGGAAAATACTCGAAATTTGTTTCGCTCCATTTTCCGAAGCACGCGGTGGTAGATGTCGCCCATGATGAGACCGGGCCGGAGGTTGCGCCGGTCCTCGGGCGCGATGGCGGCATCGGAGGCGGCGTAATCTTTTTCCGCGACGGCGGCGAGAGTTTGCATGAGGCGCAGAAAGGCGTCGTTGTGGCGCTCGGCACGGAGATCATCCTCGCTGTAGCCGTGTTCGCGCAGCAGTTCGAGAGGCAGGTAAATGCGCTGGCCATTGCGATAATCGTCGGCGACATCGCGCAGGATATTGGTGAGCTGCAGTGCTTCGCCAAGCGCACGGGCGTGGTCGCGAGCCGAAGGATTCTGGTAGCCAAACATCTCGATGCTGACCAATCCGACCGCTCCAGCGACCCGGTAGCAATACAATTGCAAGTCGGCCAGCGTCTCGTAGCGCGTGCCGCGAAGATCCATCTCCATGCCGGAAATAATCTCGCCGAGCAAACTGCGGTCGATGGCTGGGTGACGGTCGAGTGTGAGTCGAATGTCGGACGCGAGCGGGTGTTCGCCCGGGGTCGTTTCGAGAATGGCCGAGCGCCAGAGATCGAGCTGCGCCTGACGCTCCGCAACGGGCATCCCCGGTTCATCCGCCAGATCATCGACGATCCGGCAGAAGGCGTAGAAATTACTGATGTCGCGGCGTTTCTGCTCCGGCAAAGACAAGAAGGCCAGCGCAAGATTCGACCGGCTCGCCTTGGTGATTTGTTCGCCGGGGGTCATTGGACTTAGAGCCGCTGCCAGCCGTGGGAGCTGAATTCGTAGTGCATCGCACCGAATTCGGCTGCGCCGGGCGAAGTGCCCTCGAAAATATCCGGATACAGGCCGATGCGCCGCTGGTATTCGCTGGCGATGGCCGGAATCTCGGCGGCGAGCGCGTCCTTGGTTCCGAAAATAGCAACCGCGCCACCCGAGCCTCCGCCGGTGATTTTCGCTCCGTAGAGTCCACTGGAAGTCCCGCGTCGGCGAACGGCTTCGACGAGGAAATCCACTTCATCGACAGAAAGATGGCAGTTGCTTTGGTAGCTCTCGTGCGCGGCAAACATCTGCTCGCCGGCTCGAATGCAACCCGACTCGCCGCCGTCCTGGAGCGCGGCCATGAAGGCCAGCACGCGCTCGTTTTCTTGAATCGGATGCGTCGTTGGCCCGAGAATCCGGTAATCCGCGTCTGGCTGGACAGTGGTCACCGGGTCATCGTGAGTTTGATATTTCTTGAGAAATTCGGACCCGCGCATGGTCTCGGGCAAGTGCTGGCGATAGTCGCGCTCCAGTTCTTCGCTGGTGATCTCACTGAGGTAAAGAATCGGCTCCATTCCCATGCGACTCCGCTCGGAATTAATGATTTTTCGCCCCATGAACGCTCCGATGCGGACGTCGCCGTAAGCACTGCCGCCGACGGAGTGTTTGACCATGGAATTAATCCCGACAAAGCCCGTGCCCTCGGGGATTTTCACCGTGCCCTGGACCTGGCCCGGCCGGCAAAGAATGTGGGTAAGATTTCCAGCCCGTCCGCTGGTGACGGCGATCTGATCCATGATGCCGCAAGGCGCGCCGACAACTTGGTTTTCGGCGAGCTGGCCGAGACGGGCGAGCCGCGTTTCACTGATGGGCAATGCTAGATAGGCGCGCAGGCAGCTCAACACGGCGATCTCGGTCGCAGCCGAGCTGCCGATGCCGACATTCATTGGGACGTTGCTCAGAAGGAGCAGGCTAAATCCGTAGGAAAGCCGGATGCCTTCCTCTTTTAGCAGGGTAAAAATGCTGCCGCCAATATAGGCTGCCCACGAGGAAAGTGGGTTGGCACGGGCCAGTTCACGCACCTGGGCGTAGCTGCCGAGCTGGTCGCCTTCCTCAAAATATTCGAGGGGAATGCGCGTCTCGACCGGCAGCGCCTTGCGTCCGGCCTGCACGGTGCGAATGCGCAAAGTGCGGTCGGTGCGGGGTTGGAGCGCGATGACAATTCCACTGCCAAGCACTCCCTCGCAGACGTTGGCGCCCGAGTAATCGGCGATGCCGCCCATGATGTCGAGCCGGGCTGGAACGCGGGTGAGAACGATCCCCCCGGAGTTAAAGAAACCAGAAAAACCAGTCGAATCGGAATTGGGTTTGTTGAGAAGACGCTCAAACTCCACGATCTCAGGCAAGAGGCGAAACTTTTCCTTGGGCAGCATTCGCTCATGGTATGTCAGATGCCAAACTGATCGCAAAAACATTTTCCGATGTTTGCGACTCGGATTTGCACTTGTCATGCAGCGACTCCAACTCCAAATTTAGCCCGTGATGTCCCCCACGGAAGCATTGACGCGACATTTTCGCGACCAGATTTTGCGGCATGGTCCCGTCACGTTCCGGTGGTTTATGCAGCAGGCGCTTTATCATCCAGAGTGGGGCTACTATTCGTCTGGCCAGGCCACGATCGGGCGGTTGGGCGACTTCTATACCAGTGTGAGTGTGGGTCGGACTTTTGGGGAATTGCTCACGCGCCAGTTTCACGAAATGTGGACGCGCCTGGGCAGTCCGGACGAGTTTACGATTGTCGAGCAGGCGGCGGATCGCGGCCAGCTCGCAAGCGACATCCTGGAGACGGCGGGGATATTGTTCCCGGATTTTTTTCAAGCCTTGCGCTACTGGATCATCGAGCCCTCGCCGGTGCTGGCCAATGAGCAAAAAAAACGTCTGGCCCGTTTCGGCAAACAACGCACAGGCTGGGCGGAGGAGATCGACGCGCTGGGCGACGGCTCGATCTTTGGCGTGTATTTTTGCAACGAACTCCTCGACGCCATGCCGGTGCATCTCGTTTCCCTGATCCAGAATGAATGGGTGGAAAATTACGTGGACTACGACAGCGGCAACTTCCATTTCACCACAGCCGAGCCCTCGACTCAGATCCTCGCCAAATACCTCACCAAACTGCCCACAGCCTTGCCAGACCAATACCGGACCGAGGTGAATCTCCGCGCCATGACCTGGATGGAAGACGCTGCCCGCGCCTTGCGCTGCGGCTACATCATGGTCATCGATTACGGCTATCCACGGCGGCAATTTTATTCCCCCGAGCGGACTGAGGGAACACTCACGTGCTATCGTAAGCACGAGCGGCATTACAATCCCTTTGAGAAGCTGGGCGAGACCGACATCACGGCCCACGTGGACTTCACCAGCATTGCCGAAGTCGCTCTGGAGGGTGAAATGGAAGTCACCGGTTTTGCGGACCAGAATCATTTCCTCGTGGGCGTGGGTCAGAGTGAATTCTCCGCCATCGAAGCCGAATCCCTGGCGGGGCAGTTGAGCGAGGCCACCGCGCAGCGTCTGAAGGAATTGCAGACCCTCACCCACCCCGAGAGCATGGGTTCACAATTCAAATACCTCACGCTCCAGAAGTTCATCGAGCCCGCGCCGCCCCTGCTCGGCTACCAATTTTCTCCCGATCCGTATCTCACTCTCGGCCTGCGCCGCCCGGTGCAAAAGGACGGTTACTAGCCACGGCTTTCCGCTCGTGTCGGAATTTACTCGCCACTTTTCGTGCGGGCCATTTAGCTTCCTCCAATGATCCACCGCGATTACCTTTTTGTCGGAGCCGGCCTCACCGCCTTCCATGCCTGCCAAGCCCTCCGTCAATACGATCACAAGGGAAGTGTTCTCCTCGTGGGTGACGACCATCTTCCGCCGCATCGCCTCCCCGTTCTTGACAAACAATGGTTTAAGGAAGGCCTTACCAATCCCGCCAGCATCACCGTGGCCCCGGATGGCTGGTTTCAGGAGAACAAAATCGATTACCGCCCGAGCACGCTGGTGACGCAGTTCAACATCGAACGCCGCCTCGCTGTGCTGAATACCGGCCAAACGATCGAGTTCAAAAAAGCCCTCATCGCCACCGGATCGCGCCCTCGGCGTCCACAGATCGCGGGGTTTAACCTCGGCAACATCATTTACCCACGGACCGCGCATGACTTGGGGGCGATTCGGGAAATTTCCAGTCACGAAAAAGGCTGCGTCGTCATTGGCTCTGGCCTGGCTGGTTTGCACTACGCCGCGGCGCTGAAATCGAGCAATCACAACGTCATTCTGCTTACCGGCGACAAGTTTCTCCTCGATGGTCTGGTGGATGCGCCGACCGGCCAATTCCTCAACGAATACGCCCTCGCCCACGGGATCAAACTGACTCTCGAAGAAAATCTCAACGGCTTCGAAGGCAAGACTGTCCTGAAAAACGTGCAGCTCAAAAGCGGCACGCGTTTCGCCGCGGGAATGGCCGTCGTCGCGCTCGGCAGCGAGCCGGATTTGCGACTCGTTACCGGCACACCGCTGAGCAGCCCGAACGGCTGCCCGGTCAACGAATACCTCGAGACAGACGAAAAAGGCATCTACGCGGCGGGTCCGGTCGCGCTCTTCCCAGATCGCATTTTCGGCAGCGTGCGTCGCTGGGATTATGCGAGTTGCGCCGAACTCCAAGGCCAGACTGCAGGGGCAAACATCACCGGACGGAAGCGCCAGAAATTTGAATATCTACCGGAGTTTGGATTGGATTTCTTCGACCTCAAACTGCGTTTTCTCGGCGACTTTTCCAAACCCATCGTTCGCACCAAACTAGAGGGCGAATACAGCAAAAAGCAATTCACCCTCAGTTGTCTGCAAGGCGAAAAAGTCGTCGCCGCCGTCCTCTGCAATCGTCCGAATGAGGCGCATGAATTGGTCGCGCAGCAAATCCGCGCCAGCTTCAAGGCGAACTAACACCCGGGGCGGCCAGAGTTTCCGCGAGGGGCAGGAGCACTCGAAAAGTCGCGCCGTGGCCCAGTCCCGAGCTCTCGGCTCGTATCGTGCCGCCATGCAATTCCACGAGCTGGCGGGTAATGGCCAAGCCGAGGCCGAGGCCGCCGTGGGTGCGGGTGCCTGTGGTATTGCCCTGGCGAAAACGATCAAAGACGTAAGCGAGAAAGTCGGGGGCGATCCCCTCGCCCGTGTCGGTCACCGTCAGTTCCACCGAGGAACTGGAGCGAGTCAGACTGACTTTCACGCCACCACCTTTCGGGGTGAATTTGAGTGCATTGGTTAGCAGGTTCCAGACGACTTGCTGGAGCCGGGCGGGATCGCCGCGGACCTGACCCAGATTGGGCTCAATCTTCTCGTCGAGGGCAATTCCCTTGGTCAACGCGGTGGGCAGGGCCGATTCGATGGCCATGCCGACGATTTTCGACAAATCGATGGATTCGAGTTCCAGTCGAATCTTGCCCTGGATCATCCCGCTCATATCGAGCAAATCGTTGATGAGCTGGCCTTGCGCGTGCGCGTTGCGGTCGATGATTTCCAGCCCCTCCTGCATTTCCTCCGGTGTGGTAACGGGATCTTTTAGAAGAGTGAGCCAGCCAAAAACCGCGTTGAGCGGCGTCCGCAATTCATGGGAAATCATGGCCAGAAATTCGTCTTTCATTCGGTTGGCATTTTCCGCCTCGATGCGAGCCTCTTTCTCGCGCTTGAGGGCTTCCTCGCGCTGCTGCTCCGCGAGATATTGCTCGTGAATATCGGTGCCTGTGCCCATCCAGCGGACGATTTTGCCTTCCTTGTTTTTGATGGAGACCGCGCGGCATTGGAACCAGCGGTAGAACTGGGCCTTTCTCCGAAAACGCAATGACCAGGTGAATTTCTGACCGGTCGCACTCAGACGTTTGAAGTGGGGCGTGAGTTCGGCAATGTCGTCGGGGTGGACATATTTTCTCCAACCTTCATCGAATGTTTCCTTAATAGTGATCCCGGCAAACGATGCCAACCGGTCGTTGATATACAGCGGCTGTCCATCGGGACTGCACGACCATAAAAAATCTGCCACCGCATCGCCAATGCTCGCCCGAAACGCCTCGGCTTCCTGTCCTGCCTCCAATCCACGGCGCACGGCCGAGCTGAGAAAGACAATGATCCCGGCATTGAAAAGCATGCTGATCGAGGGCAGCCACAACCGGCCAAAATCGGTTCCCGGATGCGATAACACCACCGTCACGCCAGTCGCGGCGACGAGCATTCCCGGCCACACTCCGCTGCGGGAGGCAGTGATCGCGACCGCCGCGAAAAATAGCATGAAGGGAGTGGAGCGAAAGACTTGGCCCCAGAAAAGATAGGTTAGCAGCACCGCCAGGCCGCTCCAAAAAACGGCCCATGCCCAGGATTTCCAACCTTTCAGCGGGGAAAGAAAATTGGTCATGCTGCCGCCGAAATTAACGCGTAGCCACGAGGAGCACAACACTTCCAATGCGCTCAAACTGTAAAAAAAGACGGCCCGGCTTTGTCAGGGCCGGGCCGTTTCGTTGAGTTAATCGCGCTTAACGATGGTCGTCGTCGTGATCGCGATGTTTCTTTTTCCGGTCGCTATCGCGTTTCCGGTCATCATCACGAGGAGCGTCACGTCGGACAATCGTGCGGGAAGTCCGTTGCGGGGCGACTACGACGCGGGTGCGACGGTTGTAAACCCGGGGCTGCTCACGCACGATGACATCGCGGCGGTTGTTGATGATGACATCGCGCTCGTAAACACGGTCGTGGTGGCGATAATCGTTGTCATAGTAGCCTCTGCGCGGCCCGCTTTCGTAGTAAGCAGGACGGTCATAGACTCGGACGGGGCGGCGGCTTTCGACCACGGTCTCACAACCGGTGAAGAGAAACGACGCCATTAACAGACAAATAATGAGGGTGATTTTCATAGATGATTTTATAATTAATCGCCGCTGAAGTCCAACCTGGTTTTATCCGTCAGCAGAAAGCGATGCCTATTTTAGAGGTGGCTCATCTGCCGAGGCCGCAAAATGACTTACGATTCCATCCGGGCGTAGGCGCCGAGGAATTTGAAAGCGGCAGGGCGGCGTCCGCGATAATCGGAAACGAAGTCGTTGCTGCCGCGAATCTCCACGTGGCCGGCGCGATATCTCCGGTTGGCGGCATAGACGAGGACAGAACCGACGGGCGCTTTCCATGGGGAGGAAACGCGCAGTTTCTTGAAGCCGTAGACTTCAACAAGTTCCTTGCCGGCCTCACAGGCCAGATTCGTTTTCGGATAAGAAGAGACAGCGCCGGAGGCGACCAGGGCTTTTTTTACAAATCTCCAGCAGTAGCCAGACGAGTGAGAAAGACTGCTTTGGCGGGCGATCAAAGAGGCGCGAACCATTTCACGAGAGACATTGGCATCGGAAGCTTCGCTATTCGCAAATAAGAAACTCATGGATAGTAAAACGAGGATGATCTTCATGATTTCTATTAAGCCCGAACCATGCCTGATCCCTTTTTGCAGGGTAACTGCGAGGCAAATACCAACACCAGGTCCTGAATAGTCGCATTTATGATATCCATAAATGCGAATTTAAGCCGAATGCTCGCTAACTTCGCTTCCACCCGAAGCGAGTGGCCCATGCATCGCCGATGAATGCCAGCAGCAGCGCCATCAGGAGCCAGGCTCGCAGATCGCGCCAGGCGACCCTCCGCGGAGCTTCCCAGACGCGGCTCAAGTCCAGGCGCTCCACGCCACCACTAGCTCGCGAAAGCTCCCGAAGTTCCGTCAAACGGTTTCGATCAAAGGTCCATTCGATATTGCTGCCTGCGAGAACGGGGCCAAAAGGCAGGGTGAATTCCCCCACCCGCACCGCGCCGCGGACAAATTTTCCCGGCTCCAAACTGGTCGTGCAGCGGAAATGGCCTGGCTCCATTCGCTCCCAGACGAGTTCTCTCACGGCGCTTTCCACGCCGCTGCTGAGCGAAATCTGCGGCGGCTTCGCGGCGATTCGAGCGGTCCATGTTTCGTCGTAAAACAGATCGAGATGCAACTCGGTTCCGTCGATTTCCTGCTTCAGGCCAATGCCCGGCGGGAGTTGTTCGCCAGCCAGCCAGCGTCCGAGAGTTTGGGCGAAATCGGCATATTGCGGCCAGGCGCGAACGCTCTGGGAATACGCCCCGCCCAAGGGAAATGAAACTGCCGCCACCCGGCCCGCGCCGCGCTGCCACCATGCGGTGAGCGGGGCCGCGTATTCGTCCTTGGAGAGCAGCCCTACCGAGGCTCCCGGCTTGAGATAGCTCAGGTTGTAGCCGTCCACTTGGGCGGGCCAGGCAAGCGGACGCGCCGCTATCTCCATCCAGCCGGGTGCGGGCGCGATGGGAGTCGGATCTTCGAGAAAAGCCGAGCGCGCCACGGCCACAGTCTCCTGGGCAAAAAGCGCGGGAAGCTCATTCGGGTCAGCGTTAAAAAAGACGCGTCCCTTGCCCAGCGTGGCGACTTCCTCGAGAAATTTCCCGCCGGAATCGGTTGGCGAGCCCATGCCGATGACGCTGATCGTGATCCCTTCCTTCACCATGTCGGCGATCAGCGCCTGATAATTTCCCAACTCCTGTGTGGCGTCGTTCGCATCGGCAAAAACCACCACATGACGCTGGCCAGCCTGCGTTTTATGCAATTCCTCACGCGCCGCCTTCAAGCCGGTCGGCACACAAATACCACCGCCACCGCTGGCGATTCGCCGCACCACACTGGTGATATCCTTCTCATGTCCAGCGACTTGCGTAAGCGGCACGACCTTGTGCGGCTCGGTGTCCACGGCGAAAACGGTGACCGCATCCAGACCGCCGAGGAGCGACACACAGCGCGCGGCACCTTCGTCGGCGAGATCCATTTTTTCCAATGGACCGCGACTCGTCTGCACCGTCGCGCCCATGCTGCCGGAGCGGTCGAGAACGAGCGCCATGGCGACCGCGAGCTTGCGGTGCTCGGCCCGGAGTTCCATCGAAACGGGGAGCAAATCATCGACCGGCGATTGAAAATAACCGCCCGCGCCGAAGCTCTGCTTGCCGCCCGCCATGAGCAGGCCGCCGCCCTGTTGATTCACATAAAACGGCAGCGCCTGGAGGAAGTCGGCGGGCAATTCGTAGGCCGCTACATTATTCAAAATCACCCCGCGGCAACCGGTCAGTCGGCCGATGTTAGCGTCCTTCAGATTCGACTGCAACTCGACTGTAAACCCTTGCGCGCGCAGGGCTCCGGCGAGCGGATCATCGGCGAATTTGGTCAGCAAAAAGACGCGCGGACCACCGGCAATCTCAATCCAGCGCTCGGCAAAATCGTTACCCGGACGACTGTCGGTTTTTGGGCGCAAACGAGCGGTGTATTTGGCGGAACCGGCACGCGTCAGTCGGTCGGTGAAACGCAAATGCCCAATGCCTTTTTCGACTTTTACGTCTGCGCTGCCGATCTTTTGTCCATCGCGTTCGATGTCGCAAGGAATCGTGCCGTCGGGGTCACCGGCGACTTCGATTTCCATCAGAAACGGCTCGCCGGGCTGCGCGCGACTGGGCAAATCCAGTCGGGCCAGACGCCAGTCGCCAGCTCGGAGCGGGTTGATAATTCGATAATCGAGCGCGACCTGCTCCGCGCGCAAACGTTCCCGCAAATGGGCCAGCGGTTCGGTGCTGAATCCGTCGGTGATGACGAGCAAACGCGCGGCGCGATCCGGGTCGAGATGGGCCAGCGTGTGCTCGATGGCGAGCCCAGTGAGCGTCTGCTGGCGGCGCGATTCGGGGATTTCGTCGGCATCGCCACGAAGTTGCGCGAGATCGGCGAAGTCGATGAAATGGAGCCGGTCGCTGGTGCCGCGGGAGCGTTCGATGAGCGATTCCATCTCGGCACGGGCGGGTTCCAGCGCATCGGCAGCGGAGGCGGAACGATCCACCAGCACCCAGAGATCGAGGCCGTCGCCGAGGCGTTTCCATTGCGGCTGCACGAGCACGAGCAGGAGTAAAATCAGAAGCAAAATGCGCCGATAAAGATGCAACTCCAATCGTCGCCAATACCATCCGGCGGCGACGAAAACGGGCACGAGAAGGAACCATTCGGGAGCGTGGAATCTCATGCAACTCCCCTCGTTTTTGGCCCGGTTAGCAGCCAGCTCCCGGCGATGGTCGCGAGCAAAAGCAGGACCCAGACGGGAGTGAGAAAGTCTTCCTCGCTGTTGCGCTGGCGCAACTCGGTGACGATGCGGCGGACCGGATCGGACGACGATGCCTGACGAAAATCGGTTTCGCGCGAATCGGCAAAATGCGCGGCGGCTTTCAGTTGCGGACGCTCAAAGAAACCGGGCACTTCCGGGGCGCGGGAATCGTCGGGGAGAAGCTGGCGGGTCTCGACGTTGAGCGACTCGGTGTCGGAGCGTTCGGCGCGCACGATTTCGGTGAAGCGATGCAGCGCGAGAACGAAGGCGGGCAGCCGGGTGGCATTGGAATAGCGCAGGTCGAAGTTCACCATTAGCGAACGGCTTTTACCAATGCGGCGCAGGAATAAAAGCGGGCGTCCGTCCTGCGAAACGAGGGGCTCATCCGACGCCTCGGGCGTGATGACCAAGGTCTCGTTCACAAGCAAACCCTGCCAGACGAGGTCGTGCACCAGCGGATGATTTTCCGCGATGATGGAGCCGGTCAGAAGCTTGCCGGGCACTCCGGGTTGATCGACAAAGACGATGCTGCCGCCCTCCAGCGGTTTCGGATACAGCGGATCGAAACGCACCAGCCGGAGGTCGCGACCAGTGGGTGAGCGATCGGAAATACTGGCGGCGAATGCCTTGAAAAAATCGTCGAAGGGAGTGCCCGGATCGGAGTAAATGCCGAGCTGTTTCGGACACGGACGCTGCACCGGAAGCGTGTCGTCGAGGGTGAAGCGATCCGCCTCTAATTGGAGCGTGCAGCGTTCGACGAGACCAGGAAATTGACTGGTCAATTCCGCCATGCCATTCGGCCCTAACTCGACTGTGCCGCGTGGCTGACCGTCCAATTTCCAGGTGCGCGTCGCGGGCTGGTCGCTGTTGTTTTTCACGAGCACCTGCCACCCGGCGGCGTCGGCGCGGAGGCCGGTGAAGCCGACGTTGTTGAAGGGGCGGCCGACGGCAAGACATTCCACACGGGGCGGCACGGCGGCCGCGTGGTCGGTGAGATAAAGGACGGCACCTTTCTGGCGGACGAGGCTTTGCGCAGTGCGAAATGCCGGGGCCGGATCGTGCTCGGGCGCAGTGGGTTTCCAGTTCTTCAGAGCGGCGAGCAAACCTGTGGAATTGGGGCCGTGGTAGAGTCGAGTTCCATGGCTATCGAGCAGCGTCCAATCGGTGTGCGCGGCGGCGCTGGAAAGAGAGCTGGCCCGGTCTGCGAGCGCCTGCCGCGCGTCGTCCGCAAATGCGCTCATGGAAGCGCTGTCGTCGAGGACGATGGCCACGGTTTGAGCCGAGTCATGGCGAATCCAGCGCGGCTCGGCCAGCAGCCAGGTGATGAGCAAAATGGCGAGCAGTTGCAGCCAGAGACTGACGGAATTTCTCAGACGATCGAAGCGCCGCCCCTGGGCGCTTTCAGGCGCGAGTTGTTCGAGGAGAAAGAGCGTGCCCGTGACGACGCGACGGGATTCGCGCTGCAAAAAATGGATCAGCAATACCGCTGGAACTCCGATCAGCGCCCAGAGTCCGGCCAGATTGGCAAAGAAAAGCCCACTCATCCGCACATCTCCACGGCGCCTTTGGGCAGGGCCTCGTGACGCAGGGCGGCGTGAAAATCACCCGCATCACCGACCCGCGCGAGGGCGACGCGGTGACGCTGCCCCTCCAGCGACCAGAGGGCGAAATGGCGCTGGTAGGCAGCACGATAGCGCGTAAGCAGACCGGGTGAGACGAGTTGGACTCGACTCTGTTCCGACTCGCAATCGGCAAACTGGATGTTGCCATTCCAATCGGGCTCGGCCTCGTCCTGAGTAAAGGGCGCGAAGATGATCCCTGTGCCACGCGCGGCGCTCAGCGCGGTGAGCATCGGACTCGGTGCGCCAGAAAAAAGCAGGTCGGAAATGAGAACGCGCAGGGAGCCTTGACGCCACGGAAGCGCGAAGTGCGTTTTCTGAAATTTCAACGCGAGCCAGTCCCCGCCGCCGAGGGCGGATTCGACGGGCCAGCGGGCGGATTCGACTCCGTTAAGAACGTAAACGTGGACGGCCGCGCCGGATTGACGGGCGCTTTCGAGGCAGAAATAAAACAGCTCCAGCGTGCGATTAGCCTTCGCCGCGCTGATAAACATGGAACTCGAAATGTCGAGCACAAGATCGACGGCGGGACTGACTTCCTCGCGATATAATTTCATCGAATACTGGCCGCTCCGCGCATACGCCTGCCAGTCGATGTGACGCGGATCGTCGCCCGGCATGTAGGCGCGATGATCCTGGAAATCGATGGAACTCCCCGCCCCCGCTCCCTGCCATGAACCGCTTGGGCCCCGCCATGTGCGGCTGCGAAATGGGAGTCGCATCCGCCCCGCCGCCGCCTGCATTCGCGAGTGAATAGCACGCCGCTCCTCGCGATCAGGCATCATGATTCGGCAACGAACGCGACGCCTCGGCGAGGAGCGTTTTCAAAGAGCGAAACGGCGCGCGCGATTTGACTAAAAGGAGAATGAGCGAGACGGCGGCGAGGAAACTCATCCAGAGCGTGAGCATTTTTCCGAAGCCTCCAAAGTCGTCGAAGGCAGGGGCGAAAATGCCGATCGGTGGCAGGATGACGGAAGCTTGCAGGATATGTGAATGAGCGACGCCGCCAATGATCGACAACACAAAGATCACGAGCCCGGACGACGTGAAGAGAATGAGATACGGCATCCAGCGTTTTTTTATGGAGCGCGGGGTGAGCGCGGGCGGCAGCAAGAGGGTAGCGGCAAAAGCAATCAGCGAAACGTAGCGATATGGGCTGGCAGTCGAGGCGTTAAACCAGCCGGCTTTCCACCAGAAGACGCCGAGGATGGCGAGAACCAGCATGGTGAAATAGAAGCCGGTGTTCCAGCCGGGCGTGAAAAAGCGGGCGGCGAATCGGCCGAGAAACCCACGTTTTACAAAGGGTCGATACAGGCTGGAAAGCGCGACTTCATTTTCCGACAACGCCCCGAGACAGATGGGTGTGATCGCTACCTGACCCACAATGATCAGCCATTCGGCGTCCACTGCGAAGAGGCTGGCCACGCCGCAGACCAGCAGAATCAACAAGGCCAGCAGACGGCGCGGACCCGCGTGATTTTCCGCCAGCGGAGCGATGCGCGAGGCGGCCATTCCCAACATCAGCAGGATCAGGATCGGGAGCAGCAGGGCGATGCCGCCGAGGATCACGCCACTGGGCAAACCCACTCCTCGCAAGACACCGCGCGAGCCGCCACCCATGAGCAAGACGGCCACAAACGAACCGCCGACTTGCAGGAGAAAAAAGTAGCCGAGAAAGAGGAATATCCGGATGATTTTGGATTGATAGGGAGAGACGCCGACCGTCACGGCGGTGAGCACGGCAGAGACGACCAAGATCGCCCCGACGGTGAGCAAATCGTTGAGCATGTTCACCCCGCCGAGGTAGTAGCGCAGCGCGATGTAAGGGAGCACTGTGACCGCGAGGAGGGCGGCTTGCGTGACGATGGCGATCCATTTTCCGAAGACGATGCGCCAGGCATTCAGGCGGGTGAGAAAGATGAGTTCCAGCGTGTTGTTTTTGATCTCGTTACCCACACTGCCGAGCGCGGAGAGCGGGAGAATCATCAGCAGCGGCAGCGAAAGAATCGTCCAGAAAAACGTCGTCACGCTTTGGGTGTCATTGCCATTTTCCGCCACCGTAAAGGCGATGATAACATTAAAAATAAGCAGCCCTTGCAGAATGAAAAGGGACGACGTCAGCACCCGCGAGCGCATTCCCTGCCGAAGCTCTTTCACTAACATCGGGCTGAGCCAGTCGGCGAAATCTTGGATCATAAAACGCGAATTTACCCGGCAAGAGGTATCGCAGGAGAAATGGCCTGTCGATGCCGAAATCCGGCGCTAGGAATTCTGAAATTCCGCGATGATCTCGGGCGGCAAAAGCGGAGTTGCACCGAAATGGGAGGCGACATACGCGCCGAGGCGGCAGGCGTTTTTCAACGTCAGCGCAGGTTCATTTCCACGGGTCAGGCCGACCATCAGCCCGGCCATGAAGGCGTCGCCAGCGCCGACAGTGTCCTTCACGGTGACTTCCGGCGCGGGAGCGCAGACGAGAGTGCCGTTGTCCCAAAGCGCGGCACCGGAGGGACCACGCGTGACGCAGATGCGGCGGGTATTGGTCTTTTCGGCAATGATGGCACAGGCGGCGGCGAGTGATTCCGCGTCGCGGGGCGTGTGGAGCGCCATCTCACCGGTGGAAATCCAGGAGGCGAGCTGACCGGCTTCGTCGTCGTTTAGCTTGATGACGTCGGCTCGCTGAGCGAGCGCAAATACCAGCGTGGGATTGGCAAATGGAGGCCGCAGATTCACGTCGAAAAACTTCAGCGGGCCAGCCACATCGAGGAGTTTGTCGAGTTGATCGAGATTGTAGGGCGAACGTCCGGCGAGCGAGCCGTAGATCAGCGCGCGGCTTTCGGCGACAGCTTCAAGCGCGGCAGGCGGGACTTTGATTTCATCCCAGGCGGCAGGCTGGACGAGCTCGTAGCTGGCGTTGGCTTTTTCGTCCAAAGTCACGATGACCATGCCCGTGGTGAGTCCTATCCGGGCGCGATCCACAAACTCGATGTTCACGCCTTTGTCGATGGCGACCTGGAGGATTTCGTCGCCGAGTGCGTCACGTCCGATCGCGGAAATGAGCGACGCACTGGCGCCGAGTTGCGAGAGATGCGCGGTGACGTTGAAGGGCGCGCCTCCCGCGTGACGCCCCGAAGGCAGGCAGTCCCAGAGGATTTCTCCGAAGGCGTAAAATTCAGTGCTCATAACTTGGGGGCGGCAGTGGGTTCATAAAGAAAAATCAGGTCCTGATCCATGCCCTTTGGATCAGTCGAACGCTCAAAAACGAGCAAATCCTCGGTGCCGATGATGCAGTGCTCCATCCCCGGCTCGAAGTGAAACTGGCGACCCGGTTCCAGTGCCTCGACGGTCAGCGGACAATCCGCGCTGCTCCGCGACAGGATCAAACCCGCGCCTTCCTGGACCTTGAGGTGCTCGTCTTTTTGCTCGTGTTTTTCGAGCGCGAGATAGCCGCCCTGGCGGATCACGAGATATTTTTCGACTTTGGGCGGCTCGTGCCGGGTAACCACGGCTCCGCCCCAAGAGGTGGGAATGACGCCCGGCAATTTGCGGCTGATGCACAAAACCAGTTCGGCAAATTTCTCCGTCGTCTGCCCGAGTTTCTCTGGAAAATGAGCGGCCCAAAGTCGGCAGGCTGCGCGGCAATAGCTGTTGAAACTTTCCCTCGAATCGATCTTCGACTGCGCTGCCAATTCTCCAGCCATTGCGGCGAGACGCGGATCTTCGACCAGTTGGCTATGATCCAAATCAAAGTCCGCACTCATCGCCTAGTGCCCGCGATTGGTGGAGACTCCGTGCATGGCCTCGTGACCGCTCAACCGCGGCCACAAATATCCGTAAGCGGCGACGACCGCGAAGCAAAGAATGGGCACGATAAACGCCCGCGACATGCCATAAGCATCGCCGACGTGGCCCATGATTTGCGGCACGACCGCTCCGCCAAAGATGGCCATGACGATGAAGGAAGACGCTTTCTTGGCCTGTTCGCCCAGCCCAAAAATCCCGAGCGCGAAGATCGTGGGAAACATGATCGACATCAGAAAATAACTCACGAAAACGCACGCCACCGAGACCCAGCCGAGTTTGAGAAATATCAGGAAACAGGCGACGACGTTGAGCAATCCGTAAAGACCGAGCACACGATGCGCCGCGGCTTTTCTTAAAATGGCCGCGCCGGTAAAACGACCGGTCAGAAAGCAGATGAAGCCAAAGGACGCCAGTGTGGAAGCGCCTTTGTCGCTAAAAACGAGCGCTCCGTGTTTCGTCTCAAAAAGCCCTCGCAAAAAGCCCGGCGCGTCGCGCAACGAGGTCTCCCAGGAGGCGGGCACAGGCGGCGTCTGGGTGGTCATGTAATTGATGAAATAACTCCAGACTCCGGCCTGCGCGGCGACGTAGAGAAACTGCGCCACCACCGCCATGACGAAGTGCGGATGTTTCCACGGTTGCAGCCACGGCGTGAGCCAGCCGGTTGGTTTGGCTTGGGCTGCGCTCGCCTCGGCGTCGATGTGGTAGTCGTCCTCCATTTTGATGTCGGGCATCGGGGCGAAAAAGAAAACGACCGCCAACACGAGGACGATGACCGCGATGAAAACGTAGGGAATCCAAAGAGTCTCGCTGCCGGTGCTCTCTCCGGCGGCGTTTTTGGCGTAGAAAAACTGCGCGCCCACAATCGGGCCAAAGACGAGTCCGATCCCGTTGCAGGATTGCGCTAGATTGATGCGCGTCGCGGAATATTCCAGCGGACCGAGCACGGTAGTGTAGGGATTGGCCACGGTTTCGAGGAAGGTGAGTCCGGCGGCGATGACGCAAACCCCGAGGAGAAACGCCCAGAATTGCGCGATGTGCGTCGCTTGAATGAACCAGAACCCGCCCGCTGCCACCATCAGCAGACCGGTGATGATGCCGCCCTTGTAGCCGAGTCGCGAGGCCAGCCAGCCGGCGGGAATCGCCATCAGCAGATAGCCGAGATAATGCGCCATCTGGACTCTCGCCGACTGGGCCAGACTGAGATGCAACTCCTCTTGGAAATGCTTGTCCATGACATCGATCATGCCGTTGCAAAAGCCCCATAGCGCGAAGAGCAGCACTAGCAGGACGAACGTAAACCAGACGTTGCGCCCGTCATCGGTGACGAACATTTTACGCGATTTGGCGGATGGATTCATAGGTCGGGTAGGTTAAAATGTAAGTCCCATCTGCGCGCCGATCACGACCGCGTCCGGTATGTCGCCCGTGCCGCTGGGGTCGATCACCCATTGCACGTCGGGCTGGAAGTAGCTCCATTTGGTGACTTGGAAACGGTGCGCCAGTTCGACGATTTTCTCTGATTCCGGATCGCCGCGTCCGGGCACGCGCACACTCCGGGCGTAGTCGCGGCTGAGCCGGCCGTAGATGAAATGAAGCATCGTATGGTCGTCATCGCGCCCGGGGAAAAGCCCTTTGTAATTCAGCCCGAGATTCACCTGAAACGGCACGATCGCGATTTCCTTTTGCGGATAATAGCCACTCGCCACAAAGGCGGTCAGACCCTGGTCGCTGCCCCAGCTTTCCTGCGTCAGCATCTGGTCGGCGTGCGCATAGAAGCCGTAGGAAACATCCTTCGTTCCACCGCCAAAACGCTGATATTGATCCCACTGCGAGTAGGTAAATCCGACCCAATAATGACCGGGAAGTCCCTTCACTTCCGACGACGGCGCGATGGCGTTTTTGCCGTCGGAACCAGCATTGGGATTGGTGGTTTTGAAAAACTCGTGCGACCAGCCGACTTGCAGGATAGCGGTGTAGCCGTCGTTGCCGCCGAGGCTGAAATTCAAGCCGTGATCGTCGTTTTCAAACATGTCCTGCGACGTTTGGAAAAGCCCAAATTTGAAGTGCCACGCCGGCGACGGATCGTAGAGCACCGCGCCCGCCCAGACGGGAAATGGGTAGGCGGAAAAACGCGTGTCGAAGAGCACATTGCGGATGTTGCCGTTGATGCCGTTGTTCAGCGAATAGCCGTAGAGCGGCGACGAGTTGAAATCGTCCGAAGCGGAGAAACGTCCGAGCTTGAGCGTGAGTTTATCGTCGAAAAGTTTCTGCTGGAGATAGAGCTGATAGAGGAACGTCCGCTGGCCGCCGACGAGTTGCTGAGTCGAGTAAATGCTCCCGATATATTTGTTCGTCAGATCCTCGCCTTCGCGGTTGATGCCGCTGATGACAAACTGGCCACCTTTCCAACCGAAAAGCACGTCGAGATCAAACTTCACTCCGAGCCAGATGTCGTGATCGTAGGTCGCATGGCCCGAGCTGCGGCCGCCCGTCACATTGCCGGAAATGATGTTGTTGTAGAAACCAAAGACATCGACTCCCGAGCGATAAAGCCGCGTCCGCGCACCGCCCCAATCGCCCGTGGCGAGGCTATCGATGGACAAACCAGCAGGCGCGATGGCCGTCTCGTGCTCCGGTTGCAACAGCGATTGCTGCGTTTGAGTCAGAGGCTTTTCAGCGAATGCGGTGCCCGCAAAAAGGAGCGCCGCCAGTAGACTCGGGGAGAGAGCTTTCATGTGGGAGGGGGGCCCGCACCGGAGGCCGATGCTAATATTTCGCGGCCAAGTTCGATTTCGGTCTTACTCGAATGCAGCCCGTTCAAAAATCCAAGCCACGCCGGAAAAGCTCCAGAGTCACATCGCGTTCGCGGTGATGATCCACCATCGGCAGCGGGTAATTTCTCGCCAGCGGCAGACCCGGCGGTTCGCAAAATTTCCTCGGCTCCACCTGCGCCAGCTCCGGCAGCCAGCGCTGAATGAATTTCCCCTCTCCGTCGAACCGCGCCGTCTGCAGCCACGGGTTTTGAATGCGGAAATACGGCGCGGCATCGGCCCCGGTTCCGGCGCTCCATTGCCAGCCGCCGTTGTTCGAGGCGATCTCGCCGTCCACCAGTTTTTGCATGAAATACCGCTCCCCTTCGCGCCAGTGAATGTGCAGGTCCTTGGTCAAAAACATCGCCGTAATCATGCGCAGTCGGTTGTGCATAAACCCGGTCGCATTCAACTGCCGCATCGCCGCGTCCACGATGGGAAAACCGGTTTCTCCCGCGCACCAGCGGGCGAACGCGGCGTCATCCGACTTCCATTCGACTTGGGCGTATTTCGGGTTGAAATCCGACTCCAGAACTTCGGGAAAATGCCAGAGGATTTGCAGGTAAAACTCGCGCCAGATCAGTTCGTTGATGAAGACTTCCGCGCTTTTCCGCTCGACGGCGTTGCCTCGGGCCGCAGCCTCGGCGCTCCTCCAATAAACCTCGCGCGGCGAAATCAGCCCCCAGCGCAAGTCTTGGGAAAGTCGCGAACCGCCGTCGATCTCAGGCAGGTTGCGAGTCGCATCGTATTGGAAAATTTTGCGTCCGAGGAAATTTTTCAGTCGAGTGCGGGCGGAATCTTCGCCTGCCTCCACGATGTTCACGCGACCGGCCAGACCCCGGGTTTCCAGCGTCGGCAACGGCAACGAGGAAATGTTTTCCGGTGTTCGGATGGTGCTCAACTTCGGCAGCGATCCGGGCTTCGGCAGTTTGCGCCAGGCCTTGGCATACGGCGTGAACACCCGGAAAACGCCGCCCGTTCCGGTGCGCACTTCGTCGCGCTCATGAATCGCGATGTCCTGGCAGAGCACGAGTTTGCAGCCTTCCTCCGCCGCCATTTTCGCAACGGCGACCTCCGTTACCCGCCCAAACGGATCGGGATCGCGGTTGGTAAAGATGGAAGTCGCCCGCGTTTCCCGGATCAGCTTGCGGAGTTCCGCGACCGCGCCGCCCTGTCGGACGATCAGCCGGCCTCCAATCGTGGCGAGATTTTTTGCCAAAGACTCCAGACAGCCGCAGAGAAATTGCTGACGCGCGAGACCGGTCCAGGGGTGATTTTTCCGCCAGTTGCTCAAGATGTAAACAGGGACGACTTCCATTCCACTCTGCGTGGCAGCGTGGAGGGCGGTGTTGTCCGTCAGGCGCAGGTCGCGGCGAAACCAGTGAATGTGCATCACCTGCGATACGTTCGGAGGGCTCGACAGGGCGCCGACGGTTTCGCTATTTTGGGCGAAATTGATGGAATCCCTCGGCATTATCGCTGGCAACGGCGCGTATCCCTTTGAGCTGGCGCAACGTGCCCGCGCCGCCGGGGTGAGGCGAATCGTGGTCGCCGCCTTTGAAAACGAGACGCGGCCCGAACTCGCCTCGCAGGTGGACGAAATCACCTGGATTCGCGTCGGCCAGCTCGGGAAAATGATCGGGATTTTTGAGAAATCGGGCGTTCAGGATGTGATCATGGCCGGCCAGATTGCGCCGAAGAATTTGTTTGATCTGCGGCCCGATTTTAAGGCGTTGCTCTTGCTCGGACGACTGAAGGAGCGCAACGCGGAAAGCCTTTTTGGCGGCATCGCCGACGAGCTGGCCAAGAGCGGAGTTACATTGTTATCAGCGACGACGTTTCTGGAGGATTCGCTCGCGCCGGAAGGGCACATCGCCGGGCCGAAACTGAAGAAACGCACCATCGACGACCTCGAATACGGCTTCCGCATCGCCAAGGAAGTGAGCCGGCTCGACATCGGGCAGACGGTCGTCGTTCGCAACGGCACCGTGCTCGCCGTCGAGGCATTTGAGGGGACAAACGACGCCATCCAGCGCGGTGGAAAAATGGGCAACGGCAGCGCCGTGATGGTGAAAGTGTCGAAGCCGGATCAGGACTTCCGTTTCGATGTGCCGGTCATCGGTTTGCAAACCCTGGAAACCGCCCAAGCCGCCGGCGTGATTGCGATCGGAGTCGAATCTGGCAAAACGCTTTTGCTGGAACGCGCCCAACTTCTAGCCGACGCGGCAGCCCGCAAAATCACGCTCTTCGGTTTGTAACTTTATGACTAAAATCCGCTCCGGCATCGTTGGCGTTGGCCACATTGGCAAATTCCATTCCCGCATTTACTCCGAACTCGCCGCCGCTGGTGAAACGACTTTCAGCGCGATCTACGATACGAATTTCGACAACGCCCGCGCTGTCGCCGAACAATATGGAACTCGCGCCGTCGAGACGCTGGAGGAATTTTCCACGCTGGTCGATTGCGCGTCCGTCGCCACGCCGACGCCATTTCACTTCGACACCGCCGGGTTTTTGCTGGAGCGCGGCATTCATTTGCTCATCGAAAAGCCGATCACCGAAACGACCGAGCAGGCGCAGAAACTGGTCGCCCTCGCGAAGGAAAAAAAACTCATCCTGCAAGTCGGCCACGTTGAGCGTTTCAACCCCGTGATGGCCGTCCTCGAAAAACACCTCAACCACCCGCGCTTCATCGAGGCTCATCGACTTTCTCCCTACCCTAATCGCAGCGTGGAAATCGGCGTCGTGCTCGACCTCATGATCCACGATCTGGAGGTCATTTTGCATCTCATCAAGTCGCCGATCAAGTCGGTCGATGCGGTCGGCATCCCGGTCTTGAGCAAGCGCGAGGACATCGCCAACGCGCGCATTCGTTTTGAAAATGGCTCCGTCGCCAATGTCACCGCGAGCCGCATCAGCCCTGAGAAAATGCGCAAGCTGCGGGTCTTTCAGGAGGACGCTTATCTATCGCTCGATTACGGCGAACAATCGGGCGAAATCTATCGCAAGGACGGCTTCCAGATTGTGCGCGAAGTCGTGCCCATCGAACGCGACGATGCCCTCACACGGCAGTTGCAAAGTTTTCTAACTTGCGCGCAACAAGGCATCCAGCCGCGCGTCTCCGGCAACCAGGCCGCCGCTGCACTGGAACTGGCGATTCGCATCACGCACGCCATCGAAGCTTCCCCTTTTGGCGACAAGCTGCCGGAATGAAAACCAAGTTAGAAATCCCTCGTTCCCAAGCTCCAGCTTGGGAACGCACTTGTCTTGGAAGCTCCAGCTTCCTAGCCACACCTGACACGCAAGATTCGCGAGCCTCAATGGACCACCAAGCCGACGAAGCAGAGCTTCGGGGACACTCGCGTTCCCAAGCCGGAGCTTGGGAACGAGGAATCTGGTGATGAAACACCTCTATCTAGTCGCTGGCGAACTCAGTGGCGACGCTCATGGCGCGTCGTTGATGCGCGCTTTGCAGGCGCAGTTAGGAGAGGTTAGTTTCTCCGGCGCGGGCGGTCCTGAAATGCAGTCGCTGGCCAGCGGACCTTTCCTCGAATGGACCAGTCACGCAGTAGTCGGGCTCTGGGAAGTGATTAAAAACTACGGCTACTTCCGCCGCGAATTTCACCGCATGATCGGCGAGATCGGCGCACTGCAACCCGACGCCGTCATTCTCATCGACTACCCCGGCTTCAATCTGCGACTAGCCAAAGCCCTGCGTGCAAAAGTTCCCGCGTTAAAAATCATCTACTACATCAGCCCGCAAGTCTGGGCCTGGAATCGACGCCGCATTCCGAAGATGGCCCGCTGGCTCGACCTCATGATCTGCCTGTTTCCGTTCGAGAAAGAACTCTATGAGGCGAGCGGACTGCGCACCGAGTTTGCCGGTCACCCGATGTTAGATGAACTGGAGAAAAAACGACTGCCCGATGTTAGTCGTGATTTGACTTCCATCGGACTCTTTCCCGGCAGCCGCGAGCGTGAGGTTAGGAAGATACTACCCATTATGTTAGAAGCGGGTCGGATTCTCCATCGGCGCCACCCGGAATTGCGCTTCGCCATTCCCGCCGCCAGCGAGAAATTACTAACCTTGATCCGCGAAATGACCGCTGGTTTTCCCCATTGCGAAGTCACCTTACGCAACGCCTATCCGCTCATGCAAACCTGCGGCGCGGGCCTGATCGCCTCGGGCACCGCAACGCTGGAAGCCGCCTTTTTAGGCCTGCCCTACGCGCTGCTTTACAAGGTGAGCCCCCTCACCTACGAAGTCGGACGCCGCGTCATTCGTGTGCCGTTTTTGGGAATGGTTAACATTCTCGCCGGGCGCGAAGTCATCCCGGAATTCGTCCAGAAAAAAGCCGATCCGACTTCCATTGCCATGTCGGTGGAATCCTTCCTCTTCGATCCGCAGAAACGACTGCAACTCGAATCGGATTTGCGCAACGTCATCGCGATGTTAGGAGAACGTGGCGCCGCCAGCAAAGCGGCGCAGGCCGTCTGCGAATTGCTAACATGAAGATCACACCCGAGCGGCTGGAGGAACTCTGGAAATCGCCCGTCAACTGGCGCGCGGGATTATTCTATCATTGCCCGGAGGACCCGCGGATCATCGTTCCCAAGCGGCAGAAATGGCGCGGCTGGACGATTAATTTCGCCCGGCGCGGCGCAATTCCGGTGTTAGTCGGCTGTGTTTTGTATGTCACCGTGCCTTTGGGTTATGTGGCGTGGCTGGGTTACATTCTTACCTGGGTCTGGTGGACGACGCTCGCTGTGATCATTCTGCTCATGTATCCCATGTGCTGGTATCTCGCCTCGCCCCGGCGTTTCCGGGATTAAACCAGTTCATCCGGCTTCCGCCGGCACCACGGCAGGACGCCGGTAAAGGAGAGTCCGCAGGCACCCGCCATCGCTCCGACGGCCGAGCCCAGAATCATGATCGCGCCGTATTTGCGGCCCACCTCTTCTCCTGCCCGCCGTCCGATTTTGTAACCCTCTTCGGAGTTGGTGGCTCTGGCCTCCCGCGCTGCGGAAGCGCCCACGATGCCCCCAATGACCAGACTGGAACCGAGAAAAAGGACGATGACGAAAAAGATAAAGAGGAAGGACGCAGTGACGAGGCGTTTGAAGAGCAGCATGGCGAGGAGACTGGCAGAAAACACCGGGTAGGACAGCCAAAAAGGCCGGTCGCAGGGCAAACGACTCAGGTCGTCGATGAAACGACCCAGGTTCCCAGCCAAACGACCTCGGTCGTCAGCGAAACGACCCAGGTCGTTGGCCCGACGACCTGGGTTGCAGGGCGGACGACCTCGGTCGTTTAAGCGCCGGACTCGGTCGCTCGAAGAACGACTGAGGTCGCTTTTGGAAACGACCTGGGTTGTTTGGCCAGCGACCGGGGTTGTCGGGAAAGAAGGCCGTGCCGAGCGGACGCGGAAAACAGTTGTCGCGGGGCGGGGTTGATTGTTGTCTAACCCGGATGAGTTTTTTCCCATGAGCGTGGTCATTCCTTTTTCTGAGGCGAGTCAGATTCGATTGAAACTCGGACTTCCCGAGAGTCGGCGGCTGGTTTTTACCAATGGCTGCTTCGACGTGCTCCATGCCGGGCACGTGCGTTACTTGGAGGGCGCGCGCAAGCTGGGCGACGCGCTGGTGGTGGGGCTGAATGGAGATGACTCCGTGCGCCAGCTCAAGGGCGAAAATCGTCCGATCAATGGCGAGGACGACCGCGCCGAGGTGTTGACGGGCCTCCGCTCGGTGGATGCGGTGGTGATTTTTCCGGAGGTGCGGGCGACGGCCTTGATCGAAAAACTGCGGCCCGATGTGTATGTGAAGGGCGGCGATTACACGGTGGAATCGCTCAATCCCGAGGAGCGGGCGGTGCTGGAATCCATCGGGTGCGAGATCGGTTTCGTGCCGCTGGTGCCGGGGCGCTCGACGACGTCCACGCTTGCCAAGATGCGCGGTTCTGCGGAATGATGCCGCCCCCAATGTCTGAAATATCCGAAGCATCCCCTGAATTGACTCCCCCTCGACCGCTGCGTATCGGCGTGCTTGGTTCCGGTACCGGGAGTAATTTCCGGGCGCTGGTGGAGAAGAAACGCGAGTCGGGTCTGGATGTGGAATTTGTCTGCGTCGCCTCCGACGTGGCGGGCTCGGGTATTCTGGAGTTTGCCCGCGCGGAAGGCCTGCCGGTGATTGCCATCGAACCCGGCAAATACAAGGCATCGCTGGAGCCCGAGGTGGAAAATCAACTTGTGAGATCGTTGCAAGAACGCCAGGTGGAACTGGTGGTGCTGGCGGGTTTCATGCGCATCCTAAAACACGGCTTGCTGGAGGCGTATGCAGGTCGAATCATTAACATTCACCCCTCGCTGCTCCCGAAATATCGCGGGATGCAGGCGTGGAAACAGGCCCTCCTGGCGGGCGAGACGGTGACCGGATGCACCGTGCATTACGTGGACAACGGCGTCGATACCGGAGCGATCATTGCCCAAGCCGAGGTGGATGTGCTGCCCGACGACACAGCGGAAACTCTCCATGCGCGCATTCAGAAGGCGGAGCATCTGCTGCTGCCGCTGGTGGTGGAGGAAATCAGCTCCCATCGCGAGGAATATCTCGGTGCTGGAAAAAATTAGCCATTTCCCCACGAGAAAGGCTTGCCAATAATCAAGAGCACGGTAAAAAGAACTCCTATGAAAAAGATCGAAGCCATTATCAAGCCGTTCAAAATGGAAGACGTAAAGGAGGCTCTAACGGAAATCGGGGTCGAGGGCATGACT
Organism: Chthoniobacterales bacterium; assembly: GCA_039930045.1. NCBI lineage: Bacteria > Pseudomonadati > Verrucomicrobiota > Spartobacteria > Chthoniobacterales > Chthoniobacterales bacterium. The sequence continues at coordinate 249,436 of JBDSQB010000003.1, forward strand.
GTGAGCGAAGTTAAGGGATTTGGCCGCCAGAAGGGCCACACCGAAATTTATCGCGGAAGCGAATACACCGTGGATTTTCTGCCGAAGGTGAAGTTTGAGATCGTGCTGGCCGACGAGAATGTCGCCAAGGCGATCAAGGCGATCGTGGACGCCGCCCGCACCGGCAAGATCGGTGACGGCAAGGTGTTCGTTCTCCCGGTGGAAGATGCCATCCGCATCCGCACCGAGGAACGCGGCGAAAACGCCATCTAACATTTCTGTCCTGCGTATTCGCAGTTATCCGCTGACCATTGGCGCAATCAATGGCAGCTAGGAAAATCTGAATGTTCCTGCCTTATTGGTTAGTCGTCGTCTTGCTCGGAGTCATCGAGGGAATCACGGAGTTCATCCCGATTTCCTCCACGGGCCATCTGCTCATCGCCGAACATTTGCTCAAGCTCGATCCGCAAAGTTTCCTGCGTAGCGACCTCTTTAATGTGGTCATCCAGGCTGGCGCGGTGCTGGCCGTTCTGCCGCTCTTCAAGGATCGTCTCGCCATGCTCACCCGCTGGCGGGAACCGGCCAGCCAGACGTTGATCGCCAAGATCGCCACGGCGTTTTTCATCACCTGCGTCGGCGGCTTCATTATTGACAAGAAGGGAATCAAACTCCCCGAGCAAGCCACTCCGATCGCGCTCGCCTTGCTCATCGGCGGCGTGCTTTTCATTGCCGTGGAAATGTTCCTTCGGGGAAAAAAAGGCGCGACTCAGATCTCCTGGAACGTCGCCATCGCCGTCGGACTGGCCCAGCTTCTCGCCGCTGTCTTCCCGGGTGCATCCCGGTCTGGCTCGACGATTCTTTTCGCGCTCGTCCTCGGAGCAGCGCGGCCACTGGCGACGGAGTTTTCCTTTCTCGTGGGCATTCCGACGATGCTCGCAGCCAGCGCGCTAAAGATTTTCAAAGCTCTGCATCACCCCGCGCCCGGCAGCCCGTCACCGGATTGGGCGGTTCTCGTTGTGGCCTCCGTCATCGCCGCCGCTGTCTCCTTTGTCGCGGTGAAATGGCTGCTGCGCTACGTCCAGAGTCACACCTTTGTCGGCTTCGGCATTTACCGGATCGCGGTCGGCGTTTTCCTGCTTCTGCTGGCTAGCTTTCACCTGATTTAACTTATGAACATCACCCCACAATTTGTCATCCCCGACGTCCAATCTGCCCTCCTCTGCGAAGATGTCCGGCAGGAAATGAACGGCGTTAACTCCCTCATCGGCGTCATCAACGTCATCCCCGCGCCGCAAGTGCCGTTCGGTATTTTCAAGCTTTGCCTCTGGACTCGCTGGGTCAGCGGCCTCGGCAAATTCAAGCAGACCTCCCGCATTCTCTCTCCCGACGAACAGAAGGTGCTCGGCGAAGCGACGATTGATTTCGAGTTGAAGAGCCTCGAAACGCACGCCACCAACGTCCATTTCTTCGGCGGCCTGCAATTCACTGAATACGGCATGCACACAGTCGAGATCCACATCAATGGCAACCTCAAGCTCCGTTTCCCGGTCCCCGTGATTCAGGCGCGTCCGCCACAGCCGCAGTCGTAAAGCCCAGAGTCGAGTTGCATTTCGCTCACGGGCGAGGTGTCACCTGATTGTCACATTCAGGCGGTTTTCATTTGGTGCCGCCGGATTATCTTTGTTAGTTTTCCACGACCATGCCCGAATACTCCCGCCACATCATTGCCAATTTCGACGCCGCGCTGACGAGTCTGCGCAACGATGTTCTGATGATGTCCAGTCTGGCGGAGGCGAATCTGCAAAACGCCGTCAACGGCCTGCTCCGGCGCGACAGCGATCTCTGCAATATCGCCATCGCCGACGACGAGGAGATCGACCAACTCGAGAAGCAGGTGGACAAGGACGGCATCGACATCATGCTGCGTTACCAGCCAGTCGCGACCGATCTGCGCCGCGTCGTGAGTGCGATGAAACTCAGTTCCAACCTCGAGCGCGTGGCCGATCAGGCGGTGAACATTGCCCGTCGTGCCAAGAAGTTGAATCAATTTGCCGAGCTGCCCGAGTCGAAGGACATCGAGCCGATGTTTCACGCCGCCAGCGCGATTCTGCGCGACAGCCTCCGCGCCTTCACTGACGACGACACGGAACTCGCCCTTTCCCTGAAGAAACGCGACAAGGAGCTGGACGCGATGAACCGCGAATTCATCAGCAATGTCACCGACCAAATGGCGGCGCATCCTGGGGAAATCAAAGGTTACCTCAACCTCATTTTCATCTCCCGTTTTCTCGAGCGCGTGGGCGATCATGCCACAAACATCGCTGAGGACGCCGTCTGGGCCGTGCATTCGGAGGACATCCGCCACACTTACAACACGCCGCAGTAAGCGAAATTAGACTCGAATGCGTCCGGCGAGGGCGCGAGTGAGAGTCAATTCATCCGCTCCCTCCAGCCCGCCGCCGACGGGGATTCCCTGAGCGATGCGGCTGACCTGCACCCCGGATTCTCGGAGCAGATCGCTCAGATAATTCGCCGTCGCCTCGCCTTCCACATCGGCATTCAGCGCCAAAATGACCTCGGGCGGGTTTTCCTCGCGCACGCGGTGGAGCAATTCCCCAATCCGCAAATCCTCGGGCCGCACATGATCCAGCGGGGAAAGCCGACCACCGAGGGAGTGATACGTTCCGCGTAAACTCCCGGTTCGTTCCAGCGGCAGAATGTCGGTCGCCTGCTCCACCACGCAGATCGGACCCGCGTGACGCGCCGTGTCGGAGCAGATTTCGCAGAGTGGTTCGACCGCGAAAAAGCCGCACTTCGTGCATGCCTGAATCGTCGTGGCAGCCTTCGCGATGGCCTCGGCGATCTCGTTGGCTTTCGACTCCTTCGAGCGCAACATCCAGAGCGCGATGCGTTCGGCACCACGCGGGCCAATGCCGGGCAAACGCTTCAACTGCACGATCAGCGCCCGGATCGCCTCTGGATAATCGATGCGCGCCACTTCAGTGCGAGGTGAGTTTTTCCAGCCGCTTCAAATAGTAACGCACTACGGCATCGTCGCCCGATTTCTGAAACGCCGACAGCGCCTCCGCGAAACGTTTTTGACGGAAGAAAATGACGGCCTCCCAGAAACGATCCCGCCGCGCGACGGCTTCCTCCGAAGCGAGCCGGGTGAGCGCCAGCGGCTCGAAAATCTCCACGCCGATCTCCGACGACGGCAGCGTGAGAAAATCCACCGGACGCAGGACGACTTGATCGCGCACCAGATCGGCGGTGGCCAGATCGACCAGAACTTGCGAGCCGAAGGTCGTGTTCGCCTGACAGAGCGCGTCGGCTTTTTCAAAAGCGGGGCCGCGCATTTGCCAGTGATTCGTCAGGAGTTCGCCAAAGACTTCTCCGGTGGCCACGCCGACCTGCCAGTCGGAGGTAAGGTTCAAAGTCGATTCGACGGCGTTCACTGCGGACAAGCCGAGTTCCAATGGCATGTTCCAGACGGCGAGCAGGCGGTTGCCGGTCTGCAATTCCACCCAGGCCGAAGCTTCGCGCAGGCGGCGGGCCGTTTCCTCCACCCGGCTCCAGTCGCTGCCCAGATAACGTGCGCTGAGAATAGTCGCCGGACGCGTCTTTGGCGAGATCGCGTCGTGTTGCAGGAGCAGGCGCGCGATGGATTCGCTGGAAAGATGTTTGCCAAAAACCTCGCGAACGAGTCGCTGGCGTTTGCCCACAGTGGAAAACCGGTAGGCTGCGATTCCCAGCAAGGCGGCCACGATTCCCACGAGCCAGGTGAATGGCGGGACCCACATGCCGGCGAGTGCGCCGACGGCGGCGGCAGAGACGGGTTGCAGGAGAATGGCCAAAACCAGCCCGAGACGAAACCGCGACGACGTGACTTCCATTCCTATCACCGCTGTGCCGCACGCGAAAAGCACCGTGCAAAGCACCTCCACCCAGAGCGGAAACGTCCCGTGCCCGACCGGCAGATGCAGCGCCGCCAAGAGGTGCGCCTCCCAACTCTGATACAACCCGCCGAGACGTCCCAGCAGCGCGACTCCAGCCGCCACCAGACCGATCAACCAGATCATCGCACGATGCGTCATGATTCGAATCTAACCCGACTCTAGCTCGCGGCGTCGGCGCTGACTTTCTGTGCCAGTTTCGCCGCAGTCTCCGCCTCCAGACCGACTCCGGTCCAGGTGATCTCGTTGTCTTTGATCGCGTAATAAATTGTCCGGCTGACGCCTTTCACCTGATACTTTTGATCCCAATCCTTCTCCTGCGCGACGACGATGGGAAACTTCACCCCCCGTTTCACCGCCTCAGCCTGGATCGCCTTTGCATCCTGCGAATCGATCACCTGGGCAAAGACCCCGAGCTTCGGATATTTCGTCGCGAGCGCCTGTAACTGCTCCAGGTCGCTCCAGAAAGCGGCGTCGCCCAGCTTGCCAAACGCGACCACTTTCGCCGACTTCGCGCCATACGCGCAGACCTGGCAATAGGTGTCTCCCGTACGGGTGTTTTTCACCTCATAGGGAGTGAGGCTGTCGCCTAATTTGAGAGCCGCCGAAGCCGAAACGACCGTGGTCAGGAGCGCGAGCCCGGAGAGAAAATGTTTCATGGAAAAGCAGTGTATGCGGCTCCTCCGCGTCGGCAAGCGGTTAGTCGGGATGGATGGGGCGGGAAATTTTAGGATTGACCTTTCGGTTTCAGACCGTTTTTCTGTTCGGCCCTTGAAATACCTGCCCCTTCTCCTCGCCATTCTGCTTCCCGCGTGCGCCAGCCGCCCGAGCAAGCCGTGCCCTGCCCCGACCGCCGCCATTGCGGGCAAACACCGCGTCATTCGCACCACCGCCTACAGCCATCAGGAGGACGGCAACCGCCGCAACGCCCTGAATAAACGCCTCAGTTGCGGCCAGACCTACAGCGCGTCTGCCGACTGGTCGCGCTATCCGGCGGGCACCGTTTTTCGCCTTGCGGAGAATGGCCGCACCTATCTCGTGGACGACTACGGCTCGGCTCTGGTCGGCACCGACACGATCGACCTTTACGTGCCCTCCCTCAGGGAAATGAATCGCTGGGGTGTGCGCCAGGTTCACATCGAAGTCCTGCAAATGGGCAGCTTTTCCGAAAGTCTCGCCACGCTGCGCCCACGGGCGAAACGCGGTTACGTCCGCAGAATGGTGCGTGACCTCGAGAGCAAAGTCCTCTAACTTTTTCCCACCATGAAAATCCTCGTCACCGGCGGCGCCGGCTACATCGGCAGCATCTGCGTTGAACAAATGATCAACGCTGGACACACCATCTCCATCTTCGACAACCTTACCGAAGGCCACGGGCGCGCCGTGCATCCGCAGGCCACCTTCTACAAGGGCGATCTCCAGGAGGCCACCACCATCGACCTCGCCATCCAGGCCGCCAAGCCCGATGCCGTCATGCATTTTGCGGCCAACGCCCTCGTCGGCGAGTCCATGACGAACCCCTCAAAATACTTCCACAACAACGTCGGCGGCGGGCTCAATCTCCTCGACGCCATGGTGAAGCACGGGGTCAAGCGCTTCGTCTTTTCCTCCACTTGCGCCACTTTCGGCATCCCCGAGACCGTGCCTCTCGACGAATCGCTGCCGCAAAAGCCGATCAATCCTTACGGCGAATCCAAGCTCATCTTCGAGAAGATCCTCCGCTGGTATGGGGAAATCCACGGCATCACCTACGTTGCCCTTCGCTATTTCAACGCCGCCGGTGCCACCGAGACCTACGGCGAAGACCATCGCATCGAGACCCACCTCATCCCGAATATCCTCAAAGTCGCCCTCGGACAGAAGGATCACGTCGAGATCTACGGCACCGACTACCCGACGCCCGACGGCACCTGCATTCGCGATTACATTCACATTCTCGACCTCGCGCAGGCGCACATGCTCGCCCTCAACGCCACCACGAGCACTTTCTACAACCTCGGCACCGGCGGCGGCACCTCCGTTCGCGAAGTCATCGCCAGTTGCGAGAAGATCACTGGGAAACCCATTAAGGTTATCGAGAAAGAACGTCGTGCTGGCGATCCGCCGCGCCTCGTCGCCGCCAGTGGCAAGATTCAGACCGAACTCGGCTGGAAACCACAATATCAGGACATCGACACCATCATCGCCAGCGCCTGGGCCTGGCACCACCGGAATCCCCTCGGCTACGGCGATTAAGCGGCTGCGGCATTAAACCCCGCCTGCGTTCAACTTTGTCGTTTGAGCGGACTTCGATCCGCATCAGGGAAGCTGAGGTCGCTGTCTGTTTGAAAGATCAGGGCTAATACCTTGCTGGGGTTGTCTGGAGTTTGTTAGGAATGGGTATCATGAAAATCCGTTCCCTCCTTCCCCTGGCCCTTTTCACGCTTTGCGCCATGCGCGCCGAGGCATTGACCGAGAAAGGCCAGCAGGCGCTCAAGCAACTTCAAACCGCGCTCGTCGCAGAAGCCAAAGCGGAAAAACCATCCGCGAGCCCGAATGAGATGGGCGGTCGCAATATCAAGCAGTCCGTGCTGCCGCGAATCCAGGAGATGCTGGCCAACACGGACAGTCCACAGTGGATGGAGTCGATGGGGCAGATGATGGCTTATTTTACCTCCGAGGCCGTGACTCAAAACTACGCGACTCTCCGGCAGGAAGTTCGCGCTGAAAAAGACGTGGCGAATCAGGCAGCCCTCAGCAAGATAGCTGCGCTGCTGGAGAAAGCCGGAAAAGACACGCGCGCTGCGAAAACGGCGGCGGACCTCGATGGCACGATTGCTGACCTCACGCCCTTGCGTCAGCGTTACAATCGCGGACAACAGTCCGAGGAATTACAAGCCGCTTATGCACAGGTCGAGCCGACGCTGCAGTTCGTCACTTACTGGCAAAACTATCTCGCGGCCAAAAGCACCAGCAACCGGGAAGCAGCCAGTCAGTCCCTGCAAAATCTGCTCAACAATTCCAACGGCATCTTCCTGATCCCCCGTTCCGAGCTCCTCGCCTTAAATGCTCGCGGCACCTCTGCATCCAACGAGCCTGAGCTACCAGATCCGAGGGAAGCCCTTCAAAAAATCATCGATGAAACGAAGTCGCTCGCTGATGTGGAGGGCACATTGAGAAAGCTGGGGGATTTACGCCAGAGACTTAATCGGACGAACCGCCAGCCGGACGCGCTTAATGCTCTAACCCAGAACTTGCAGCCGCTGGATAGAAGCTATCAAGATTTCAAAGCCGGCCTCGCTGTTAATGTAGAAATCAATAGCTTTGGCAACAATGGCTCCGACTTGGGAAATGCCCTCATTTCGCGCCTCAAGGCCGAGCTGCTCTTGCTGGTGCTTCCCCGTTATGTCGGTGCTCCAGATGGCACTGCCGCAAAGCCGGGCGAAGACGTGTCGCATTTCCTAGAGCGCGTGATTTCCGAGGCCAGGGAGCGGGCGGACATCAATGTCGCCACGCGTGCTCGTGAGGCGTTGCGGGTATTATCGCGTGGACAGAGTTTCAGCTCTGGAGACACCAGTGGTTTAAGCGCGTTTGTTGCGGGTCAGAACCAGGAAACCGCCGGTCAATATCTTCCCGCAGTCATCTCCTACCAGACCGCGCTAAAAAGCGGCAGCGATCTCGTGCCGTCCAAGATCATCGGTGAACGCCTCGCGGCCATCGAGGCGGCTCATCCGAAGGAGTTTGCTGCGGCCATGGAGCGTTTTTTAAATCCCCCAGTTCCTCGTTACGACATGGCACGACCCGACAACTTCCCTTACCAAAGAGGTAACCCCAATGCGCAGCCAGCTCCGGCTCTGGCCATCCCCCCTGCCCCGGTCAGTTCCCCCTCGCCCACGCCTCCCGCCATGCCCACTCCCAGCGCGGCAGCCAGTCCAGTGACGAAAGCCCCGTAGTCACCGCACCTGCATCTTGCCCTCCTTGGAGGACGTAAAACAATCCATGAGCAGCCCGCAGCGAAGCATTAAAATCGACGAACTCCTCGTCCGCACCCGCGAATCCGTCGGAGCCACGCACCACATGATCGAGCGCGTCCACCAAGGCCTCGGCACCCTCCGCCGATCCGTCGCCGAATCGCAGCGCATCATCCAGCAAGCCCAGCAACTCGTCTCCCGCTCCCATTTTCCGCCCCAGTCAGAGTAAAACATCCTTTTTAAATAAGGAGAACCAAAAGCCCGCGCGACTGCGATTCTTCTTCACCAGACCGCTCGCGTAACAAACCATTCACCCCGTTGCGTTGCGAGAATCTGGGAAACAGGACCCTCTAAATGAAAAAACTTCTAACCATACTGCTTGGCTCCTTCGCTCTGGCGTCGGTCACCCAGGCCCAGCAAGCCGAGGAAACGCCAGCCGCCGACACAAAGCATTCGGGTAAGGGCCATGGCAAAGAACGCTCCGCCGAAGCCCAGCCTGCCAACAAAGCCAACCCAGCTAAAGAGGCGCGCCCCACTAAAGAAGCGCGCCCGGCCAGGGAAGCCAGACGACAGGCTCCCGAAGCTCCGCCCCGGGAGGCAGCCCAGACGGCCCCTGAAGCGAGACATTCCACGAAATCGGAGTCCGCTCCGAAGAAACACGCCAAAACGCCTGCGGCCCCCGAGTCCGCTCCCGAAGCGCCTGCGGCAACAGCCGAATCAAAAGCTCCCGATGCCCCCGCAGGGAAGCACAAGAAAAACCACGACGCTCCTGCTGAAGCGAAGCCTGCGACCAAAGACGACAGCGCGGCTCCCGAGAGAAACACCTCAGCCACACCACCGGCAGCGAGAAACCGTGGCAAGGCCGCCAGGCCCGACGCCCGCACGATTGAGAAGATCAAAACCCAGCACGCCACTTTCCGGGCGGAGCCGAAACCGGATCGAGTCCCGACGGTGACCTTCACCCAACACCGCCAACTCGAGGGCAGCGATCAGTGGCAGGGCGAGAAATACGGAGTCTATCGCTCCTACCGCCCGGAGAGACACGATGAGGGCTACTACCGCAAACACTATCAGCGGGTGGAGCTGATCAGCGGCGGCTACTACTACTACAACGAGGGCTATTGGTATCCGGCCTGGGGCTATGATAACTCCCACGAGTATTATGCCTACGACGCCCCCATTTATGCCGGTCACCGCGCCGAGCCGCTGGATCGCGTCATTGCCGACGTTCAAGCCATCTTGCAAGAGCAAGGTTACTACACAGGCGAAGTGGATGGCCTGCTCGGGCCGCTCACCCGCGAGGCTCTCGTCGGCTATCAAGGCGATAACGGCCTCTACCGCACCGCTGTGATCGACGAGCCTACGCTCTCCTCGCTAGGCTTGGAATAGTCGCCCGGCAGCTACGAAAGGAGCCGGGGCGTGAAAATGACCCCGGCTCCAACACGTTGAATCGCGATCCAGCCTCTTTTGCCCGAGGTCTTATCTACCCGACTCCGTCCTCACCGCGCCTGTTTGGCCAGGGCCGCGACGGTGGCAATCAACTCCGCCGCATCCACCGGCTTCGGCAGCAGGATCTGGAACCCTGCGCACATCGCCTGCACTCGATCCTCCACCCGGGTGTAGGCGGTGAGAGCGGCGGCGGGAATCTTCCCGCCCTGGTCGGCAGGCCGCGACCGCAATTCTTCGAGTAAAGTGTAGCCGTTCTTTTCCGGCATGCCGATGTCGCTCACCAGCACGTGAGGGAGCTTTTCGTCCACGGCCTTCAGCGCTTCATCCGCGCTGCCTGCGGTGGTTACGTTCGCTCCGGCTTTCTCCAGCGTCTTGGCCACCATCGTTCGGGAGTCTTCGTCATCATCCACCACGAGCACCGTGATCCCATGCAACGCGGCCAGCGGGCGTCCACCGGCATTCCCGCCCCGCTCCCCGCGACCGCCGGATTCAAATCGCGCCTCCGTCACCGCGGCCAGAGGGACGACCACTGCGAACGTGGCCCCTTTGTTGGAGCCTGGACTCTTGGCGGAGACACTTCCACCGTGCAGTTCCACCAGTTGCTTCACGATCGCCAGTCCCAGACCGAGGCCCCCGTGGGAGCGTGTCGTGGACGCGTCCGCTTGGCGAAACCGATCAAATACGTGGGGCAGAAATTCACTGGCAATGCCGATCCCCGTGTCGGTGATGCTCGCCTCGATATGCGAGTCCACTCTCTGGAGCAACACCTCGATGCGTCCGCCTCGCGGGGTAAACTTGATCGCATTGCTCAACAAGTTCCAAAAGACCTGCTGCAAGCGCTGCGGATCGCCGGAGATCGGGGACGCCACCGCATCGATCACCGCGTGAAGCTTTACTCCCTTCGCCTGCGCTGAGGGGCGCACGGTTTCCAGCGCCGCCTCCAGCACCGTGCCGAGTTCGATCCTTTGCACGTCGAGCCGCACCTTTCCCGACAGGATGCGGCTCATATCGAGTAAATCCTCAATGATGTGCTGCTGCGACTTGGCGGCGCGGCCGATCACCTCCAGGCCCTGCGCCAACTCCCCCTCCGCGAGGTCACCCGCTTGCAGGATTTGCACCCAACCCACGATCGATTGCAACGGCGTGCGCAACTCATGCGAGAGCGTCGTCAGAAACTCATCCTTCTGCCGGTTCTGCCGCACCGTCTCATCATTCATCGTCTCCAGAATCCGTTCAGCCTCTTTCTGTAGGGAAATGTCGCGGGCAATCTTGGAAGCTCCCACGATTTCGCCCGCGCGATTCTTCACCGGGGAGATCGTCAGCGAAATATCCAGGAGGTGACCATCCTTGTGCAGTCGCTTCGTGGAAAAATGATCCACCCGTTCGCCATTGCGCAATCGCTGCAATATGGCTGGCTCTTCACCCTTTCGATCCTCCGGGATCACCTTCAGGATCGGCTGGCCCACCATCTCGGCGGCGGTATATCCGAAAATGCGCTCTGCCGATTTGTTCCAGCTCGTCACGATGCCATTAAGATTCTTCGTCACGATCGCATCATCCGACGAATCGATAATGGCAGACAAAAAATGCTCTGGACTGTCAAAGCCTAGGGGGAGGTTCGTCGGCACAGTCATCAATGGGGTTTTTATCGTACTTCAAAACTTGCGCACAACATCGCCCACAAGTCGCAGTTGGTTCGCGCCTCCTCCCGTCATTGGACGTATATCCCCACCCCACGGCAACCGCCAGGACAGGTCATCCTTCAGCCGGACACCAACCCACTCCCACCGGCGTGTCGTGGAGCATTTGCAGCGAGCCGAAGCCCCATTGGGGAAATGAGAGCGCAACCAGTCTTCCTCACCCCCGCCGCGCCGCCTCGATCTTCGCCACATCGATCTTCCCCATCTCCATCATCGCCGCGAAGGCGCGCTTCGCCTCCGCCCCACCCGCCGCTATGGCCTCGGTCAGCACGCGCGGAGTGATCTGCCACGACACACCCCAACGATCCTGACACCACCCGCATTCGCTGGCCTCCCCACCGTTGCCCACGATCGCATTCCAGTAACGGTCCGTCTCCTCCTGCGAATCCGTCGCGACCTGAAAGGAAAAGGCTAGATTGTGCTTAAACTGCGGCCCGCCATTGATGCCCATGCAGGGGATGCCGAGCACAGTAAACTCCACCGTCAGCACATCGCCCTCCTTGCCCGATGGATAATCCCCCGGCGCAAGATGAATCGCCGTCACCTCGCTATCCGGAAACGTCGCCGCATAAAAGCGCGCCGCCTCGAGCGCATCCTTATCGTACCACAGGCAAATCGTATTCTTGGGAATGGTCTTCTTCATGCCGTGACTCTTGCCCAATCCAGTTCCGCGCGAAAGTCCGAAGTAGATAAGAGCCGTTTTCCACAGCCGCCGACAATCCTTCCCTGACCACTAAGCTCAGCTTCTCCAAGTAGCTTACACTTCCAAAACCTCACCTTGGGAACGAGAGTGAGATTCGGATGCCTCGGTGGAAAGATTTCCGGTACACGTGGAAAACCACCGCGTTTTGTGGAAATTTAGTATCTGACTTTCTATGATGCGATTCGTCTGCGTCAGACAGTTACGAAGAACATTTGCCACTATGGACGCCACAAACTTGACAATAGTCGTATCTAATAGTTTGCGAAAGAGTGGGCATTGCCCTAAAAAACACGATGTGCGGACAAACATCCTACAATTCGCCGAGTAATTGAACAGCTTGTGTTTCTAAATCCACCTCATTTCAACATGTACTTATGAAAGCTTTCCTATCCCATTCATCAGAAAATAAAGATTTTGTGGAAACGGTAGCAACGCAATTGGGTCGGCAGTTTTGTGTATTCGACAAGCAGAGCTTTCAATCTGGCATTGAGTTTAAGGATTCAATCGAAAAAGGATTGGATGACTCTACCCTTTTCGTTCTTTTCGCGAGCCCTGAAGCGCTTAAATCGATTTGGGTCCAGTTTGAAATAACCGAAGCATTCTATAGTGTCGTGCATAAGCGACTGAATCGAGTTTTGGTTGTCATGCTTGGTGACTCGGTTCAGGTATCACAGCTTCCTGAGTGGCTCCGACGTGCGAAAGTGATCGTGGTAAGTTCTCCCAAACAAACAGCACGAGAGATTCGTCTTCACTTAAACGAACTTTTGCGCGTCGAGAAGCATTCATTATTTATCGGGAGGACAAGAGAGATTGCGCAGGCTGAGCAGGAACTGCTTAACACACAGTCGGGTATTCCAAGGCGTTTTCTTGCTTTTGTAGGGCTTCCACAAATAGGACGTCGCTCTATCGCTAGGCGTGTGGCTCAAAACGTTTTGGGAATGCCAACAACAACTGAAGTTACAATTGAGAGCGGTGATGACCTTCGCGATATCGCATTCAAACTTGCAATCGAATCGGAACCCTACGCTGGCACTACATCACTAGCAGCAATTCAAGATGAAATAGCAAGTCTTTCGGATGATGAAGCGGCAAGTCGTGCATTACGTAATTTGCGTGCTATCGTTGCGACGGGTTCACTGCCAATGTTTGTTGACGCTGGAGGTTTGTTGAACGAAAACGGAGACTTTGCCGAATCGCTCGAACCTTTCTTCCACTTAATTAGCGGTGCAAGTGATGTATACCTTTTTTTCATTACATCCAGGAAACTTACCAGAAGTGAACCTTTGACAGTTTCGATTGTGAGAATTCCATCACTTCCCGAAGCTGAAGTTTATAGGTTGCTACAAGCGCTCTCTGCACGAATAAATATTCTGCTAAGTCAAACGCAACTAACGGCTATCGCCGGGCATGCAAGCGGCTATCCTCCTGCCTGCTATTTCGCTATCCAGCTAATAAAAGAATATGGTGTAGCAACTATATTGGCAAATTCCAGTGAACTTGTAGATTTTCGCATAGCAACATTCGTTGCTTATGTTACCAAACATGCTCTGTCTAAGCAGGAGAATGAATTACTTCGGCTTCTCGCTAATTTCTCGCCATTACCGTTGCCAGTAATAGGTGGGCATTGTGGACTTGATGCAGAGGCTGTATCAGTAGCCATTGTTAAGCTAATCGACTTTTCAATGATCTCACCTGATCTGTCTGCACTTTACGCTATTTCTGATCCATTGCGCGACGCGATCTTTAAGCATTCTCGATATTTCCAGACATCGGAAACAAAGAAGATTGCTGTAGCCCTTCACATATGGCTTGATCAAAATGATGAGGAGCAAGTTTCCTTACCTTTTTCGCGAGTCATTTATCGCGTTGCTCGCCACGCCAATGATGCTGCACTTGCTGAAAAAGTGGTCCACTTAACTGCGGATATTTTTAGGCTCGCAGAACAGGCTTACAATCAACAAGACTACGTTATTGCAGTCGAGGGTTTTCGTAAAGTGTTGGAGTTAAGGCCGGATCTTGAGCGTGCAACAGTTCTCTTGGTTCGCGCATTAGCACAACTCGACGAGTGGGGTGAGTGTGACTCTCTTTGTTCTGCAATGGAGGGGCGAAAAATGCCGACTAGGACGACCCAGTTTCTTCGTGGCTTTGTCGCTCGAAAACGGAGCTATTTTAGCAAAGCAATATCGCACTTTGAGTTAGCACGCAAAGCTGGCCGGAATGATGTTGCGGTTCTGCGGGAACTCGCCTCCTGCTATTTAATATCGGGAGACTCAAGAAATGCCGATGAATGTCTGAAGGAAGCATTTGATTTACAACCGGACAATCCCTACTTAATCGACATGGCAGTCAAAGTAGCCATGCAGCTAGATGACTTAAAGACCGCTGGACAACAACTTGAAAGACTTCGGATATTTGATACGGGCCAATTCTATTGGCACCGGATGGCGACCTACTATGTTGCTACTGATGACATACCTGCGGCCATCGATGCGGGGATGCGTTCAGTTTCTGGTGAAGCTCGTCCTCGATACGAAGCTCTTTCGCATTTGGCTTACTGCGAGATCCGCGGTGGTAAAATAGACGAAGCAAGGGCTCACCTTGCCGAAATTGACAAGCTGTTCCCAAGACTCAGAACAAACATTACTTTTGCACTGCAATGTCAGCTGGAATTGAAGTCAGGAAATCTTGAAGAGGTGCTTCGGCGTATAGATCAAGCATCAAGCAAAACAAATCGGTTTCTTGCAGCATTACGCTTTGGTGCAATTCGAAGAATACTAACCAATCCAGGGCTTACAGATAAACGTCGCCTGGAATTGCAGGCCGAGATTAAAGCCGCACCTACAGTTCTCGACGAGCCTGCATTCGGCGATCTCCCAAGATGAAACCTAAGGTCTCAGTTTTAGTTTTTTTCCTTCCCCCACCTTTGCAGGCGCAGCCAGCAGAGATCGCCACTAAGCGGTAAATCCCCCACCGCACCCGGCACACAGAGGCAGAATCTTGACCGATATGTGATCGCCTGCCCAACTCAAATGTTGTCGCACCGACTTCATTCTCCGCATCCGGCTCCTCGCCCAGTTGATGCCGCATCACCGTCGACATATCCGTCAACACCGTATCGTCGAACGTCGTCACAGCGCACACGCTGTCGGTTTGTCTCTGCCATAATGCCGAGGAGTCGCCTGCTGATCGCGTCGACCTATGAAGGATATTTGCTGGCTAACAAATGCCTCTTTACAATGAGAATGCCCGTCATTTGCTCCAGCTTCGATGGCGGTTGCTCCAACTTGGCAGGAAGATGCGCCGTGTCCTCGAGAAGTTGCGCGGCATTATCGGGCGAGTGCTCGGTGATTACGTGCAGACGCTCCGTGTTCTCGTGAAGATGCTTGGTGCTTGTGCGCGCATGCTCAGTGTCTGCACACGGGTGCAGTTGTGTTATCCTTTTGTGCCTCAGCCCTGCCGCTCCGCGTGGACTTTGACATGCAGATGGATGTGGTCGTTGACGAGGTGTTGGCCGAGGAAACGGTAGAGTTTGCCGGAGCCGTATTGGCTGCCGTAGTCGGTGCGGTCTAGTTCGAGCGAACCTTGGGCGGTCAGGCTCTGGCCGTCTTCCGCAGCGGCGATGAGGACGGGGAACTCCAGCGGGCGGCTGATGCCGCGCAGCGTGAAGGTGCCGCGCAGACGATAGTTGGGCGTGCCGTCGGTGCAGAGGGCGATTTTCTCGACACTCGCGGCGACGAACTCGGCGGTGGGATGATGCGCCACGTCGAAGAAATCGGCAGTGTGCAGGTGCGCGATGAGCTGGCGATTGAGCGCGGTGTCGGCGAGGTCTTCATTGGCGATGCTGGCCATGTCCACGGTGAAGCGGGCGGAGACGAGCTGGCCCTGACTCAAAACAATGTTGCCGGAGGCGAGCTGCACCGTGCCCCGGTGGTAGTTAAAGAGGTTGCTGCCGATCCAGCGGATGACGCTCCCGGTGGGGTCGAGGCGAAATGTGCCATCGGGAATGGGCGGCTGCGGGAGTTGGCCATGGCCTTCGAGAGGCAGACCGGCGGCTTGCCATTCGGCGAGTCCGCCCTCAAAGGACTGCGCCTGTGTGTAACCAGCCGCGCGGAGTTTTGCCGCAGCCGTCGTGGCGTCCAGCGATCCCTCGCCCGCGCCGTAAACAATGAGCGAGGCTGACGGATCGGGCACGAGTGCCTGGATTTGATCGAGAAAGCTAATCTCGTAAACGCACGCGTTCTGCGAACCGGGGATGCGGGCAGCGGCGAAGATTACTGCCGGAAGCACGTGGATGAGAGCCGGTGCGTGGGCTGATTGAAGCAGGGTCTGAAGTTCGTGCGCGGTCATGATTGCACATCACACGATGTCATTCGCACAGGGTTCCCGGCAGGTTGCGCGAAGGAATCAGACATACACATGAGTTAATAGGAGCAAACCGCAGTCAGCTTATCGAAAACGAGGAAGAAAAGACAAGCGAATACTGGAAACTCAAGTTCCAGACAGCCGCGCCCGGTAAGCAAATACGGCAGGTTCGTAGTCAGATGCGCCGTGTTCTCAAGCAAAGCCATCGTGTTCGCGTGAGGAAGCGTCGTGTTTGCGTGCAGAGTCGCCGTGTTTGCGTGCAAAGTCGCCGTGTTCGCGTGCAAAGTCGCCGTGTTCGCGTGCGAAGTCGCCGTGTTCGTGTGCAGAGTCGCCGTGTTCGCGTGCAGAGTCGCCGTGTTCTCATGCAAAGTCTCCGTGTTCTCATGCAAAGTCTCCGTGTTCGCGTGTAAAGTCGGCGTGTTCTCATGCGAAGTCGCCGGGTTCGCGTGAGAATGCTCCGTATTTCTTGGCGGCAAACGGTCCCTGCGGCGTCTTTTTTTGGGGTTAGCGAACGATTTTGGAGCGATTTTTTGGCTATTTGCATCGACCTCGACGGTCAAAAATCGCCGCTAAAAGGCTTTTTGTGGAATGGAACGTTTCAAATCTGAGAAATAGTTTCTCGAAAATAAGGTTCTGCCCGTGTAATAACGCCATTATTTTCATGCCACTTTGTCAGTTAGGGCGATATTGGCTGGGAATAAATTTATTTAGAAGAAAGCTTTAAGGCCTTCGCAAGGCCCCTTTTCGGTTTGTCCGCGATGTTAGAAAAGGCTGCTTTTGGGGCTTCTTCTTTTTACAGTATTCGCACTGGCATATTGACTGCTAAGCAAGCCCCCTGACCAGGGTTGAGCTTGTTCGCCGGGGACGACTCTGATGTTAGTCAGACGTACTAGCGAATGCTCCTAACATTGCGGCCCTGTTTTCCATCGAACGCAAAAATTCGTGGCACGGCATGGGCTAGGGATCGGCTTTGTCACTGGATCGCAACCAACAGGTTCCAGCAAAAAATAAAACCTGCGGCGGAGTTAGAACCCGCTGTCACAAAAAATAGAAAGTTAGAAATATGTTAAAGCAAAATGGATTCTTTCCACGGGTCGCACTGGGCTTTGTCCAGTTGACCGACCCCAACCTCGTCTCGTTTGCCACCAATGTCGTCACTCTGACGACAGGCAATGCGAGCTACCCCACTCCCACGCCCACCCTGGCGGCGGTGACCACGGCCAGTAGCAAACTCAGCGATCTAGCGGTCACTGCCTTGAATCGCGACCGAATCGCCATCGCCACCCGCAATGCGGCCCGCGAGGAGTTGCTCACGCTCATGCGCACTCTGGCGGCTTATGTCACCTGCCATTGCAATGAGGACGTGCTCACGCTGATCACTTCCGGCTTCGATGCCGTGCGTGCGGCGGGTCCAATCGGTGTGTTGTCGGCTCCAGAAAATCCACGGCTGAGTTACACCGGTATGAGCGGCGATCTGCTCTTCCGCATCAAGAGCAACAGCAATGCCCGCAACTACTCGATCGAGACTGCGGAACAGGCGGAAGGCCCATGGAAGAGCTTCGGTCTCTCGACGACCGCCAGTGTGACCATCAACGAACTCACTCCCGGCAAAACCTACTGGGTGCGAGCCTGCGCCAACGGCACGGCGGGCTCCAGCGATTGGTCGGTACCCACCTCGATGATGGCAGTCTAACTCGAATGGATGGAAATCTAAAAAACAGAAAGGCGTGCTTCGATGGGGGCACGCCTTTTTTGTTGGTTAGAGAGTCACCAGCTATCTCCAGCCTGCCGCTGCGCGAGATGCGGACGAGTGGCTAGGTGATGCGCCGAAGGGCGCGGCGGGCAAACGGCACTGTGCTGACCACCCCAATGGTGGTAAGGAGGATGCCCAGCTTCCGACGCTGCTGACGGTCGAGACGATCTCCAAACAGGAGGGCCAGCCCGGCCCCGAGCAGGGCGCGAGTGGAAACGATCCCGAATAGAATGGGCAACGGAAGGGTAATGTTTTTCATGGTGAAGGGTTCTCCCCTATTATAATACGGCTGCCAACAGCGTGTGAGTGTATGAAGATGCCCCCCTCGTTCCTAGCTTCGGTCTTGGGGCGCATCAGTTCCAGCCGATCACAAAACGACACTACATTTTGTTAGTGGCCTAGTCCCATCTAGGCGGTCTGCATTTGTCGGATGGGAGATGGTGTCGCGGGCAGCCAGCCGTGGGTGGCGAGGATTTCCTCGAGCATGTGTTTGTAGGTGATCATCTGGGGCTGGCCAGAGGCTGGATAAGTAGTCTCCTGCTCGTGGGCGAGACAAATGGCAAGGTAGTTGAGGACGAGCGGATGATTCTCCGGCAGCCAGACTCCGTCGATCTCGTATTCGCGTCCCATGTTCAAGCAATAAGGGGCGATCTCTGTCTGCCGGCCCGCGGTGTCTTTTACGAGGACTCCTGTACTATTCACCTTCACTACCTTGATCGACTTTCCCTCGGGCCATGCCTCAGGGCCCCAACCGTCGTGGTAGTGGATATTTCCCACCATGCCGGGTTCTGGGTGGATGTAGCGGATGTCGGTGACGATGCTTTTCTGCATAACTAGACAGATATTCCGCATCAGGACGGACGCGACGAGTTTCCTCTCAGGAAACACCCTGATCGCGGTGGTTCATGATTGTTTTCCCTCGGGGAAACTTCGTAACTCAGGAAGGTGCGATGGCTAAGTTTATACAACTAACAGGCGACTACGACTCGTATCTGGAAACACTATGAGAAAACAACTATTAGTTCTAACTGCAATACTGACCGGCATCTCTGCCCAGGCTCAGACATCCCCAACGGCCACCCCGAAGCATTACCACTCCGAGTCGGCTGCCAAAGACAAGGACAAGGATGACGACGAAATGGACAAGTCGGAAGACAAGGCCGAGCACTCCAAGAAAGACGCCGCCATGTCCGACAGCTCCGATGCCACCGACAAAGCCAGCTCCGGCGGTCCGGCGGGAAGCGATCCATCGGGTTCGGCCAGCACGGGACGTGCATCCGGCGGCACCGGCTCTGCTGCCAACGCAACGGGTGGATCGAATGCCACTTCGAGCAGTGACTCCTCGGACATGAGCAGTTCGCCCGGCGCCTCGGGTTCTGCTCCCAATGGACGCGCCTCGGGCGGCACTGGCTCCGCAGCCGCAGCTCCCTCGATGACGCCCTCCCCGACTCCCTAGTCTGGCCAGGTTAATATCGAAGTCCTAACATTCGCGCGGCCCTGATTCATCTCGGGGCCGCGTTTTTGTTTCCAGCCGAATGAATGAATCGGCATGGTCGATGGAACCCAGCAGCGACGCGACGCTGGTTTTCCCCTCCAGAATCGACTCCCACTCGACCGCAGACTCTTCGTTCTCCTCATCTGCCATCATCTGCTCATGCGCCTCGATGGCGGAAATGGCAAACGCTGCAACCTCAAGCATCTGCGTCTTGAAATCCCCCGCAGGATAGCGGAAGGCAAATCGCAGCAACTCCAGCCAGGTCTGCGGCGTGCTCAACTGGTTGAAATGCGGACCGGCAGCGGACCGTTGCTGGGCACGCAGGCTCTCGATTTGACGATAGATTTCCTTCATAGAACTGCTGGAAATAACGGCCCGTGCTTAACAAAGCCCGCCGGGCTGCGCAATCCCAAACCAAGCTTCATCGCCGAATCAGGGAAAGCCCCGATGCGCCGTAATTCTTTGCGTCCGCGCGGCTCCGCTGAATAGACTCGCAGCGATGCCTGTCCTGTTTCTGGAAACTAAAGAGCCGCTGGCGAGACAGGTCGCCGCGTTCCTTTTGGCCGATATAAACACGCTGCCCATCGACCTCGCCGACACCCAGGTCTGGGTGCCCACGTCGGGGGCCGGTCGGCGCATTCGCGAGGCGCTCGCCACCCTCGCAGCGGAGCGCGGCACGGGTGTTCTCTCGCCTGCGTTTCTCCAGCCGATGCAGGCGCTTCTGCCCGAAAACCGGCCCATCGCCACCCGCTCCGAACGCGAGGCTGCCTGGCTTGCTGTCCTGCGCGACTCGGCTCCCGAGGACTACGATCAACTCCTCCCCGACCCGGCGGTGCTCACCAGTGCAACCGGCGGACTCGGAGTCGCGGGAATGTTCTGCGATCTGGGCGATTTGCTGGCCGAAGGCGGACTCGACCCGGCGCATTCGTTGCTAACTAAAATCTGCGACTCCGACGCCGCCCGCTGGGAACAACTCGCCGCGCTCCACGCCGCCTATCTGCGCACGCTCGCCGCCGATCAACTCCACGACCCGAATGCACTGCGACTCGACTCTGTCGCCCACCCGCGGCCCGCTCCGGGCATCCGCCACGTGGTCGTCGCCTGCATTCCCGACCTCGCCCAGGCCGCCGCCAAATATCTCGAT
Organism: Chthoniobacterales bacterium; assembly: GCA_039930045.1. Classification (NCBI taxonomy): domain Bacteria; kingdom Pseudomonadati; phylum Verrucomicrobiota; class Spartobacteria; order Chthoniobacterales; species Chthoniobacterales bacterium. Next base: position 269,924 of record JBDSQB010000003.1, read on the forward strand.
GGCCTCGCCAGAAACGCCACTGTCACCATTCTCATCTGGAAACCCGCCCCCGTCTCAAGCGGTTGGGACGCCTGGGGCCGCCCGCTGCCCGACGAATGGGCCACGTGTCCCATCGCCGTAGAGTCGAGTCAGATCGCCGTCTCGCGGCAGGCCGACGAGGAGGCCGCCAGCGCCCTCGATTTCCTCGCTGCAGCAGACACGCCCGGCGACTTCGCGCTCGCTCTGGCCGACGAAACTCTCGGAGCCCAGCTCGCCGGGGAAATCACCCGCCGCAGCGGAGTTCCATTCCAACCAGAAGGCCGCGTCCTCGCCACCGAAGAGGCCGCCAAGATCGCGCTCGAATGGGAAAAATGGCGCACCGGTCACGACCTCCGCGTCCTGCGCAACCTCCTGCAATTCCCCCACTTCCACCGCTGGCTCGGCGGCAGGGTGGAGTTGCATCCCACTCAGTTGCTCTCCGCCTGTGACCATCTTATCGCCGAGCCTCTCGCTGAAACTCTGGAGCAGGCGCAGGATTTCATCGCCGCCTTCCATGAACTAACGGATAGAAAGAATCCCGCCACAGACTGGGCACGTTCGTTGTTAGGAGCGCTCGACAACTCCCGCGATGTTAGTTTCCCCGAAATCCTAACCTCTGCCTGGGAACGCTCCCCCGACGGCACTGAAGCCGCCCGGCGCGTGCTCGAAATCTGGGAAGAACTCTCGCACTCGCCGCTCTATCTCCGCTGGCCCGAGGGACGACTCCCATCCTTATCCAGGGCGTTGCGGGCGGAACGTGTTTTCACCGCCGCGCCCGAGGGTTCCATCGAACTCTCCGGCTGGCTCGAAACGCCGTGGCTGGAGGCCGAGCGCATCGCCGTCTGCGGCTGCGTCGAGGGCCGCCTGCCCACCTCCGTCGGCGAGCATCCATTTCTCCCCGACTCGAAACGCGCCGCGCTCGGCTTGCAGGACAACGCCCGCCGACTCGCCCGCGACGCCTATCTACTAACCTGCCTGCTCGCGCGTCACCGCACGGAAAACTTGCGGCTGAGTTTCAGTCGATTCGACGCCGAGGGCTCGCCCGCGCTTCCCTCGCGACTCCTCCTGCGCACGTCCGCCGAAGCCCTGCCCGCGCGCATCCAGATGGTCTTCGCCGCCACTCCTAACATTCGCCGCCAGCCCTCGCGCGAGAACGGCTGGCTCTGGAGTCTTCCGGAAAATCAGCGCCGTCTCACTCACGAGAAGATCAGCCCCACACAATGCCGCGACTACCTCGCCTGCCCGCTGCGGTTCTATTGGAAAAACGTCCTGCGCCTCGACACCTACGACGCCGATCCGAGAGAGATGGACGCGCGCCGTTTCGGCATTTTGCTGCATCGCGCCGTCGAAGAGTTTGGCCGAAAAGCGCCCGATGAATCGAAGCGCGAGTTGATCGAGAAGCTCGTGTTAGAAGAGTTTGCCACCGAGGCGCGCCGGATGTTTGGCCCCTCGCCCACCGCCGCCATTCGAGTGCAACTCGAATCGGGCCAGGTCCGGCTCCGCGCCTTTGCCCGTGAGCAGGCGAAGCAGTTTGCCGCTGGCTGGAGAATCCTCGAAGTGGAAAAGAAGTTCACCGATCTAACATTGGGTCCGCTGAAACTTTCCGCCCAGGTGGATCGCATCGAGCAGCATCCCGAGCACGGCTGGCGCGTGATGGATTACAAGACTTTCAGCAACCCCGATCTGCCGGAGAAGAAACATTTCGGACCGCCGCAGCCCGATCATTTTCTCCCGCAATCGCAGGTGGTTTTTGCGGGCAAGGCGAAATCCTGGATCGACCTGCAACTCCCGCTCTACCGTCACATCGCGGCGCTCACCTACGAGTCGAGTTCCATTCAAGCCTGCTACTTTCTCCTCCCTGCCGACCCGTCGGAAACGCAGGTGATGCCACTGGAACTCGACGCGGCGACCCATGAGTCCGCCCTCACTTGCGCCGAGGAAATCGCGACTCGCATCTCTCGCGGAATCTTCTGGCCGCCGCAGTCGCCCACCGCGAGTTGGGGCGACGCCTTGGGTGGGTTGTTTCTGAATGGCGCTGTCGAGAAATGTTTCGATGCTAACACAATCGAGTTTTTGAAAGGACGGCCATGATCCAGCACGAAATGCTCATCGCCAACGCGGGCAGCGGCAAGACGTATCGACTAACAGTTAGAACAATCACGCTGCTGGCCATGGGAGTCGAGCCAGGGAAAATCGCCGCGCTCACTTTCACGAGAAAAGCCGCCGGTGAATTTATGGCCGCCGTCTTCCTGCGACTGGCCGACGCGGCAACGAATCCTGCGTCACTCCAAACCTTGCAGCGCGATACTAACATGGCGCTGGACGCCGCACGATGCCGCGAGTTGCTAGTCGTTCTAACCTCGCAGATGCACCGGCTTTGCATGGGGACGATCGATAGTTTGTTTGGCCGCATCGCACGCTCCTTCCCTCTGGAAACCGGACTTGCAGGCGACTTCAGCGTCCTGAGCGAGACAGTGAGACAAGCCGCCTGCCGCGAGACGCTGGCCAGTCTTTTTCGCGAGCAAGGAGAGAACGAGGAGCGCTTTCAAGACTTCCTCGATTTGGTGCGCCAGCAGAGCCGCAAGCAAAGTGAGCGTCAGGTTTTTGACACGTTGCTCAAGTCGGTGAATACGCTGCACGACAAGTTTCTAACTACACCGCCCGACACGGTCTGGGGCGACGCCAGCAGCATCTGGCCCGACGGCTGCGCCATCCTACAGGCGGGCGATGTTTCCACCGCTGCCGACGCGCTTTGGGACGCGATCATCACCACCCACCCGATGTTAGATCAGAAGGCGATGGATGCGTGGGAAAAGAATTTGCAGGCCGTGCGCGAGAGTTCTCCCGAGCGCAGCTGGAGCAAGGAAGTGAAGACGTTCGTGGAAAAGAAACCGTCCATCGACAAGGAGACGGAGGCTGAATATCTCCCGACCGGCGGAGCTAAGGCTGCGAGAGTTTATCTGAATGCAGCCGTCTCGCAGGCGCGCCGTGAACTACTCCATGCGCTGATCAAGCCGCGACTGGAAGATTTGTTGCGCCGCAGCCGTGCGCTGCATGGAGTGCTCGGCGCTTTTGAGGTGACTTACAATCGACTCGTGCGCAGTCTCGGCCAACTAACCTTCAGCGACATCACGTCCGTACTAGCAGCGCAGGTGGATTCTCCAGACTGGCGCGCAACGGTGGGTTATCGATTGGACACGAAGTTCGATCACTGGCTGCTCGATGAATTTCAAGACACCAGCCGCCTGCAATGGAAGGTTCTCCACGGGCTGGTCGATGACATCATTCAAGATACGGATGGCACTCGTTCCTTCTTCTATGTCGGCGACACGAAGCAGGCGCTCTACTCGTGGCGCGGCGGCGATCCGCGGTTGTTTTTCGAGATTGCGAGGCACTACAATCGTCCCGGCGCGGAACGCATTGTGAAGGCCGATCCGCTCGATGTTTCCTATCGGTCCGATCCAAAAATCATCGAGGTGATCAATCGCGTTTTCGGACATCTAACCTATCTGTCTGAGCCGTTGCAGTTGCCGGAGAAAACCACCAGTGAATGGACTCAGGCCTGGGTCGCGCACGAAGTGGCCGAACACCTGTCTAACAACACCGGCTATGTGCGCTGGCAGCCGGTGGAAAAGGACGATGACGACGAGGACACTGGAAATCCGATAGACCGGGAGATTGTTAGCATTTTGCAGGAAACGCGACCTTGGGAACGCGGCTGGAGTTGCGCCGCATTGAAGCGCAGCAACAAGTCGGTCGAGGCGCTGGCTGCTCTGTTGCAGTCGCACGGCATTCCCGTCGCGGTGGAAGGCAAGGCGAACCCGTGCACCGACAATCCATTGGGAGTCGCATTGTTATCGGCGTTTCGTTTTGTGGCGTCGCCAGAGGACAAGCTTTCCGGGATGTTTGCGGCGGCGATGTTAGATGAGGGTGAGTTTAAGTTTCGGGAGCAGGCTTTGGCGACGATTGCGCGGGAAGGTTTTACCGGCGCGACACAGGCCTGGCTGAATCGAATGGAACTCAGATCTGAGCCATTTCTAACATCGCGCGCGCACGATTTCCTAACAGCGGCCACGCAGTTCGATGCGACCCGGCAAATGAGTGATGACATCGGAAGTTTTGTGCATCACATCGAGAACTATCAGCGTCAGGAACCCGAGGGAGCCGGGGTGGTTCGCGTAATGACTGTCCACCAGGCGAAAGGTCTGACGCTGGACATGACGATTGTCTCTGGTCTGGACGCCGAACCGCTGGCGAAGGACGACTCCGCAGGGTCGCTCGCACTGGAGAAGAATCGACTCGGAGAACTCTGGGGAATGCTGCTGCCCGGTGGTGAAATTTCCAAGAATGATCCGGTGCTAAACGAGGCGCGAATGGATTTGCTGTCGACGTCGGCTTACGGGGAACTCTGCACGGCTTATGTGGCGATGACGCGGCCCCGACATGGACTCTATTTGCTAACCAAAAAGATCAAGCCGAACTCCACTTGTAAAAACTTTGCGAAGCTGCTGGAACTGAGTCTGGGTTACACAGAGACTTCCTATGAGTTGGGAGACCGTGATTGGTATCTAACTCGACCGTTGTTAGGAAAAACTGCGGATGTGGAGGATGTTAGCATTCCCATCCTGCCGAAGCCTTTGCATGGGACTCCGCACTCACTCGGCCCCTCGGCAAAAGCCAACCCGGTTTTCTTTTCTGCGGAAGCCGCGCGCATAGGAACGGAAGTCCACTCGGCGCTGGCGCAGATCGAATGGCTGGAGGATGGGGCGGCGCTGCCAGCGAGTACGCGGAAGTTGTTGGTTAGCCCTGAGGTGAAAGCGGTTTTCTCCAAGCCAGCCGGTCCGTTTCTGCTCTGGCGCGAGCGCGCATTTGAGTGCGTGCTGAATGACGCATGGGTCGCAGGCATTTTTGATCGGGTACTGATTCACCTAGATACGAATGGAACTCCCGTGGCGGCGGACGTGGTCGATTTCAAGACGGAAAAAGGCGATTCGCAGAGTCTGCAAACAAAGCACGCGGGCCAGATTTCTACCTATCAACGTGCGGCGGCCGTGTTGTTAGGACTCGACATTGCCCAAGTGAGCTCACGAATCGTGGGTGTAAACTAGCCATCTTCCGGGAGCACACGCGTCCCGCGTGTTCCAGCGGATGCCTCGTCCGATGGCGAGAACCGGCCCTTTCGCGAGACGCAAAAGGGAACACGCGAGACGCGTGCGCTCCCGAAAACCTACAAATCGCCGCCGTAGGAGATGAGCTTGCGGTATTCGCCAAGTATCTCGCTGAGCGCCAGAACGAAGACATCGCGCTGCAAGTCGAGTGGCGCGAGGGCCGGGGTTTCCAGGACGATCTCGAACGGCGCGGGATTCACATCATGCGGCGCGGAGAGGATGCCGGCGTAGCCGCTGCGGATGACGCCTTCGACGGCGTGAAATCCGTCGATTTGGTTGGAGAGGTTAGTCGGGAGAAGGTGCGACGCGGCGGCGAGCGAGGGCTTTAGCAGGTGCTCGGTGAGCATGGCGCCCTTGACGAATCCATAGACGCCCTCGCTGGTGTCGTCGCTGTGCAGGGCGATGAGGCCGTCAAAATGTTGCGTGAGAAGTTCGTGCTCCAGCAGACCGACTTCGGGCTCGGTCGAGCCGCGCCAAAACTCGCGGTTGAGATCGACTCCGCTGCGCGAATGCCGCGTGCCATCGATGAAGCCGGTGGGGTTGCAAAGTGGATAGATGCGCAAGTCGTAATCGCGTCCTAACATCGGGTCTTCGGAGAGCAATTTAACGAACGCGATGAGCGCGTGGAGCCCGGCGGGTTCGTCGCCGTGAATGGTGGCGAAGAGGCCGATCTTAATGCGTGTTTTCTTGATCCGCGTGCGTCGAAAGGTGAAGCGCGGCAGCCAGAAACGTTCCTCGCCGACACGCCAGAAGCCGAGGGATTCTGCGCGCAGGGTATCGGACTCGCCCGCCAGCAGAAAAAGCGGGAGGAGGGTTTCTTTGATGATCGAAGAATCGGGCACGGGACGGGGAAAATGCGGGAAGTCGCGGCGTTGCGCAACCGGGAAAGAATGGAGTTGCGAGGGTGGAAGCGGCCCTTATCATTCACGGCCAATGTTTGAATTACTAGGAACGGATCCAAAATCCATGGCCCGGCGCGGGCGGGTGACGACGGCGCATGGAGTGATCGAAACGCCGATTTTCATGCCAGTCGGCACGCAGGCGACGGTGAAAGCGGTCTCGCCTGACGAGTTGCGGTCGCTTCAGGCGCAAATCATTTTGGGGAACACGTATCACCTTTTTATCCGACCCGGCATGGAGGTGATCCGGCATTTCGACGGGTTGCACAAGTTCATGAATTGGGACGGGCCAATCCTGACCGACAGCGGCGGTTACCAGGTGTTCTCGCTGGCGAAACTACGGAAGATCACCGAGGAAGGTGTCGCGTTTCAGAGTCATCTCGACGGTGCGCCGTGTTTCATCGGACCGGAGACTTCGATGCAAATCCAGGCCACGCTCGGGTCGGACATCGCGATGTGTTTCGACGAATGCCCTCCGTATCCCTGCGAGTATGACTACGCCGCGACTTCGCTCGACCGGACTTTGCGCTGGGCGAAACGCTGCCGCGACTGGTCGGCCCAACATGCCCCGGCGCATCAACGCGTCTTCGGGATCGTGCAGGGCTCGTCGTTTCCTGAGTTGCGGCGGCGCAGCGCGGAGGCTCTGGCGGAGATGGATTTCCCCGGCTACTCGGTCGGCGGCGTGAGTGTGGGCGAGCCAGAGGAGGGCATGATGGCGGCCGTGGAATACAGCACGCCCTATCTGCCGGCGAGCAAGCCGCGTTATGCGATGGGACTCGGGACGCCGCCGCAAATGGTGGAGATGATTGCGCGCGGGATCGATATGTTTGACTGCGTGCTGCCGACGCGGATCGCACGAAATGGGACGGCGTTTACCGATGAGGGAACGATTAATTTGAAGAACGCGCAGTTCATCATGGACAAGGGCCCAATCGAAGGCGGTTGCGAATGTTACGCGTGCCGCAATTTCACCCGCGGCTACCTGCGGCACCTGATCAAGGCGGAGGAAATCCTCGGTCTGCGGCTTCTCAGCCTGCACAATCTCCATTACTATTTGAACCTCATGAAACGGGTGCGGACAGCGCTGGAGGCGGGGAAGTTTGATGAATTTAGGAAGGCGTTCGTTGGAAATTACCGGGCGCACAACGCCACCGAGTTAGGCACGTAACTTGCGGCATTTAGTTGAATGATCAGTCAAGCCGCTTATCTGCCAGCCCGCCGGGTGATCCCCTACAATCTCCTGCTTCTCACCGCCACTCTGACGATGACTTTCCTCACCTTTGTGAAGGAAAGCGGGATGTATCAAAACGAATGGCACAGCTGGCGCGCTCTCGCCTACCTGCTCGCGATGAAGCTGTATTATCCGCTGCTCGTCGTGAATCTGATGGTGCTGCTCATTTTCGCTAGACACCACCTCGTCCGGCGCAAGCCCTCGTTCATTCTCGCGGCGGCGGCGGTGACTTTCGTGATCAATGTGGCGCTTTTTTCCGCCAACAACGTCATCAACCTCATCGACGGCAGACCGCTGCACTGCTTGCACAAAGGGATCGGCTGGTAAAATTATCTCGCCTTTGCGGATATTTACCAGTTGTCAGACGAGGAAATCGTCCCACAGTTCCTTATATGCAAATCCATGTTAGCCCCCGTCATCTCAAACTCACCGCAGCCATTCACGGATACGTCGCCGAAAAGGTAGAGCATCTGGAACATCTCGCCGGTGAAATCGTAGCGGCCCACGTCGTGCTCCTGCATGACGAGACGGCGACCAAGGCTTATAGCGTCAAAGTTCACCTCGCTGTGCCCGGCCCGGACATTCACGCCGAGGACAAGGAAAACGATCTCTATGCCGCGATCGACAAGGTCGTGGACAAAGTTGCCGGCCAGTTGCGCAAACGGAAAACAAAGTTGACCGACAAGACCAAGCGCGTCCTCCAAGTCGCCGCCGAGCGCCGCAAGGGCAAGGCCTTGCGCTAATAGTTAGCTAGCTTTTGTCACCGGCGGTGGTTGCGAGATTAATGCAATCACCGCCATGACGACCATCAGCCCGTTTAGACTCACGGGATTGAAGGCCGCGTGCAACATCGCCGGGGAATGACTGGCGATTCCCAGCACTCCGCCGAGCATGATTCCAATGGTGGCCCAGAGCGGCCAGCGCAGACGAGGAATCGCTAGTACTAACACTCCAAACAATATCTCCCCCATGCCCATGGTTTGCAGGAGCGCGGGAACGAATTGAATGTCCACGCTCATATCGTGGAGCAGGGTCATTTCCGACCAGTCGCGCCAGATGACTTTCGGCACCAGCCCGTGGTATATCCACGCGAGTGCAATGGAAGTCCGGGCTAAAAAATAGATTCGAGTTAGATTGGGATCAGCGGATCCGGCAGAGGCGTTTTCCAAAATGGCTAGTGTTAGAGAAAACGCTCCCGAAGCTCGGGCGTTGGAATCATGCAGGCATCTTTTTGACCAAACCAACGATAGCGGTTTCGGGCGATAAAATCATAGATCGCATCCCGTAGAAAACGCGGCAGCACGAGGAAGAGTCCCATCCATTTCCATGGGGCCGACAGGCGGCGCAAAATCTGCAACGCCGCGTCGCTCCGAGTGTAATGCGAGTCGCCCACGCTTAGGACGATGGACGACAGTTGCTGCGTGGGAAGGTGATGTTTCTCGAGGATTTCCGCCCCGGCGGTCGATTGCAGCGAGGTGAATCGAAACTGCCCCGCTGCATCGTGCCGGATGACGAATTGCACAAACCCGTCGCACAGGTTGCAGACGCCGTCGAAGAGGATGATGGGATTCACAGTCAAAAAATGGACCGGAACCCCGCCTCGTGCAAGCGTCCGCCGCGTTTACCTGCAGCCGTAAGACCGGTAATACCGAGGCCGCGAGTAATAAACGGGCGCGTCGTAATACACCACCCGGGTGCGCGGGCGATAGTAGCGGACTTCGTCGTTGTAGTAGGTCACTGGGCGATAATACGTCCGGCGATAACCATAATCGCAGCGATCATAGACCCGCACGGGAAGGCCCAATCCGATGGAGAGATTCAGCCCTGCTTTTGCTTCGCTGGCGAAGCTGGCCATGGCAGTAAATGCAACTAGTAGAAGGATCAATTTTTTCATGGTGAAGAAGTGAGTTACAGAGAAATGGACGGAGCCATTTTCAATTCATTCAAAAGAGATTTCGTCTTTCGCGCTAATAGCGGACGCTCGCCTGGCAAAAAAGATCGGGCCCGAGTTTTTCATAGCTAACCTGCTCCAGCTGGATCGCGCTTTCATTCGATTCGACGCCGAGTCCGGCCACGGCTGGCTTGTCGCCGCCGACGAGCATGGGCGCGTAGAAAAAGGCCACGCGATCCACGAGCTTTTTGTCGAAGGCGGCTCCCAGAATTTCTCCCCCACCCTCGATCAGCACGCTGGTCGCCTGGCGTTGGCCGAGTTCCTCCAGAGCCGTGTCCAAGTCGTCGAAAACCAGCGTCCGCTCCTTCCATTCGTCGGTGAACAAATTGGAACTCGCAGGCAGATTTCCGCTCCGCGAAACGACCACGCGCCAGGGCTGGCGTCGCGTCGCGCGCGGGCCGAGACCGCGAATGGTGAGTTGGGGATTGTCGCGGCGAACGGTTTCTGCGCCGACCAGAATGGCATCGACTTGTGCTCGAATCTGGTGCGCTCGTTTCCGCGCTGGAGCCGAGGTGAGCCACTGGCTTTCGCCGGGCGGACGCGTGATGCGGCCATCGAGCGACATCGCGCATTTGGCGATGACCAGCGGCATTCGAGTCACAATCCAATGGTTGAAGGCTTCGTTCAGCCTGCGGCATTCGTCTTCCAGAACGCCGCTCACCACCTCCACTCCAGCACGGCGTAAAATCTCCAATCCGCGTCCGGCGTGAGCGGGGTTAGGGTCGGTCGTGCCCACTACCACGCGGACGAAACCGTGCGCCAGAATCGCCTCCACACACGGCGGCGTAAGGCCATGGGTCGAGCACGGTTCGAGTGTGATAAAGATCGTCGCGCCGCGAGCCGCAGCCGGGTCGGGCAGCGCGCGAATTGCCTCGATCTCGGCGTGCGGACGACCCGCGCGCCGGTGCCACCCTTTCGACAGGAGCTGACCGTCTTTCACGATCACCGCTCCGACAGCGGGATTCGGTGAGGTTTTTCCGAGGCCTTTGCGTGCTTCTTGCAACGCGAGTTGCATCCAATCCGCGTCGGCCTTCATTCGACTTCCATGGAAATGGGGGCGAGCCGGTTGCGGATCGAGTCGGCCATTTTCTCGACGATTCGACTGCGACTCCGATCAAAGGCAAACGCATAGCGGCGCTTGTTTACAGCGTCGGCCAGGCGGATTTCGTCGAAGAGAAAACCCGGAATCCGCTCCACGGTGCCGCCATCGAGTTCCAATGTCTCGCGCACTTTTTTCCACCGCGATTCGCCCACGAAATAGAGGCGGCCCGGTTCCTCCACGGTGGCGATGAGCGCGCCGAAATGGTTGGCGGGCAGCCCTTTTCGAGTCAGGCACGGCACGGACCAAAGGACTTTTTCGTGGAGCAAATTTAGTTCCGCAAAGCCTTCCGCGACGCGGCCCGAGAGTTCGTCGGAGAGACCTTCCTCGGCGCGTCCGAACGCGGGCAGATTGAGTTTTCGGTAGGCCAGCCAGAGCTTCGCCTTCACGGCGCGGAAGAGTTTGGGCGCGAAGTAGAGCGTCGTCATCAGCACGAGCAGAAAAACCACCAGCGCCAGAATCGGATTGAAGTGCAAGAGCGCCAGCCCGCCGAGCACCGCGAAATCCTCGCCGAGACTGAGCCCGATGTTGGTGAATGGCTCGGGCGATCCGTTGGCAATAATCCGAGTCCCGGCCTTGGCGCTGTGGGTGGCGAAACTCATCGTTCCGGCCATCAAGCCGACGATCACAAGGAAGGTCGGCGAGGCATCTCCGAGCACGCGCGTGGCCAGCAGCGCGCCGCCGAGCGGACGAATCACCGTGTGCAGCGTGTCCCAAAACGTATCGACCCAAGGGATTTTATCCGCGAAAAACTCTAGCGCGAAAAAGACGCCCGAGATGCCGAGAATCCAGTCGTCGCCGAGGAAGGCGAGCTGCTGGAAGTCGCCGCTCAACGTGATCCAATGCATGCGGATCGCCAGCCCGCTGGCGAAGACGGTGAGATACAGATTGAGCCCGGAAAGCATGGCCAGGCCAAAGGCGATGCCCAATAAATGGAGGCTGTTCATGCGCCCGCATCCTGAACCGGGAAACGCCCACGTGCCAGAGCCGAATTCGTGGGAAAAGCCCATTTCGAGTGCGGGAATGCCGCCAACCGTGCCGAAAACACTCCTCCCGCAGCCGGAATGGTATCCCCTACGCGTCGGCAGGCATTCCGCGCTTTGCACCGGCTTCGCCATCTGCCATAACTGCATGCGATGACTCCACAAACGCAAATCGAGCCCGCCGTGTTGGAGGACATCCCGCAACTCACCGAGCTGCTTTATGACCTGTTTTCGCAGGAACCCGACTTCCGGCCCGACACCGAATTGCAGATGCATGGCCTGAAAATGATTCTCGAACAGCCCAATCGCGGTCGCATTTTCGTCCTGCGGAGTCAGAACGCGATCATCGGCATGATCAACCTGCTCTTTACCATCAGCACCGCCGAGGGTGGAATGGTCATCCTCCTCGAAGATTTGGTCGTGCGGCAGCAGCATCGCGGCCAGGGTTACGGCACGCAGCTCCTCGAATACGCTTTTAACTTCGCCCGGCAGAAAAATTTCCTACGCATCACCCTGCTGACCGATCGAATCAACGAGGCGACGATCAAATTTTATCAGAAACACGGGTTCGTCACGTCGGACATGGTCCCGATGCGTTACTGGATCAAACGCGCGGGCGAATGACGGATTTCGTCGATCTCGGACATACCCGGGTGGATGTCGCCCGGGAAGCGCGCTGCGGATTTCCCGAGGTGGTCTTTTGCGAAAGCAAGACGCCGGAGCAGGTGGCCGACATTGCGATGGTGCTGGTGGAGAAAAACGGGCTTTTTCTCGGCACGCGGACGAGTCGCGAGCATTTTGCAGCGGTCGCTGGCCGTCTGCCGGAGGCGATTTACCACGAACTGGCCCGCTGCATTACCTGGCAAAAAAACACAGTCGAGTTCCATGCCACTGTGGCCGTGGTCTGCGCGGGAACGTCCGATTTGCCGGTCGCCGAGGAAGCGCGCGTGACTCTGGAGGCGTTTGGCAACGCCACGAAATCTTTCACCGACATCGGGATCGCGGGCCTGCATCGGCTGCTGTCCGTTCGCGACGAAATCGAGGCCTGCGACGTGATCATTGTGGTCGCCGGAATGGAGGGCGCGCTGCCCAGTGCCGTCTCGGGGTTGACCAGCAAACCGGTGATCGCCGTGCCGACAAGCGTCGGCTACGGGGCGAATTTCGGTGGTTTGGCCGCGCTCCTCGGGATGCTGAATAGCTGCGGCAGCGGCGTGACGGTGGTGAACATCGACAACGGCTTTGGAGCGGCGTACGCGGCGGCGAGCATCACGCGATTGCTGAAGAGAAACTGAGTTTTTTAAACGGCGTCGGCGAGTTTCGGCATTTCGGTGAGAGCCGATTCGACTTTGGGCGGAACGGCGGGTTGGAAGTTGTTCGTGATCAGGCGGGCCGCTTTTCCGAAGGTGAAGTAGGAGTAAGTCCACTGGGCGAAAACGAGGAACTGATTGCGAAATCCGACGAGAAACGCCAGGTGGACGAAGAGCCATGCCAGCCATGCGGGTAAGCCCGTGAATTTAATCCAATGCAGGTCGGCGACGGCCCGGTTGCGCCCGATGGTGGCCATGCTGCCCTTGTCCCAATACTCGAATGGAGTCGTCGCCCGACCGCTGGCGAGCGCGAGGACGTTCTTCGCCGCATGCTGTCCCATTTGAATGGCGACGGGCGAAACTCCGGGCAGCGGCTGGCCTTTTTTGTCAGTGAAATGCGCCATGTCGCCTAGCGCGAAGATTTCCGGGTGACCGGCAATGGATAAATCGGGCTGCACCAGGACGCGTCCGGGACGATCCACTTCGCCGAGCATTTTCGCCAGTGGCGAGGCGGCGTTGCCCGCGGCCCAGATGACGGTGTTGGCGTTGATGTGCTCGCCTTCGACGGTGACGCCGGAGGCATCGACGTTGGTCACTTTCTGATGCACGCGCACATCGACACCGAGTTCCGCGAGATCGTCGTAGGCGGCGGCGGAGAGGTCTTCATCAAACATCCCGAGGACACGCGGCGCGGCGTCGATGAGGATGATACGACTCACACTCGGATCGATTTTTCGGAAATCGCGCTTCAGCGCCTGTCGCGAAAGTTCGCCGATAGCCCCGGCCATTTCGACGCCGGTCGGGCCGCCGCCGATAACGATGAAAGTCAGCGCAGCCTGCTGTTCCTCGGGAGTTTTCGCTTTTTCGGCGACCTCAAAGGCCGTGAAAATCCGCCGCCGAATCTCGACCGCGTCCTCCAAAGTTTTCAAGCCGGGAGCAAATTGCTCCCATTCCGGGTGGCCAAAATACGAGTGGCGGGCCCCGGTGGCGACGACGAGGAAGTCGTAGGAAAACGCGTCGTCCTTCGTCGTGACCGTCCGGGCGTTGATATCAATGGAAGTCACCTCAGACCAGAGCACGCGGATGTTTTCCGCCTCGCGCAGGATGAACCGCAGCGGCTGGGCGATGTTCGCCGGAGACAGTCCCGCCGTGGCCACCTGATAGAGCAGCGGCTGAAAAAGGTGATGGTTCGTCCGGTCGATGAGGGTGACATCGACGTCCTTGTCGGCCAAACCTTTCGCAGTGGCGAGGCCGGCAAATCCGCCCCCGATGATGATGACTCGTTTCTTTTCCATGGTTGCAAAGGAATCGTTGCTGAGCCGCCCGGGGATGCGGATTATTTTCTTAGGGGAAGGTTAGATAGGTGTAATCCTTCAGCCCTTTTTCGTAGTGGCCGAGCAAGCGCATGGCTTCGTTGGGCTTGAGCCGGTCGGACTTAATTGCGGCATCGACCTGGGCTTTAACGAGGCGCATCAGCTCGTTGGTGTTCCATTGCGTCATGCCGAGAACGTTGCCGATCGTGCTGCCTTCGATGGTTTCCTCGATGTAGAAACCATCTTCCTCGTCCTCGTCGAGGAAGACGTGGGCCTCGTTCACGCGACCGAAAAGGTTGTGCAGATCGCCCATGATGTCCTGGTAGGCACCCATCAGAAAGAACCCGAGATAATACGGCTGGCCGGGCTGCAATTTGTGCAGCGGCAGCGTGCCTTTCACGTCTTCGAGGTCAATGAATTTGCTCACTTTTCCGTCGGAATCGCAGGTGATATCGACCAAAGTCCCGTTGCGCTCGGGGTGTTTGTCGAGGTGATGGATCGGCATGATCGGGAACAATTGCCCGAGCGCCCAGTGGTCGAGGAGCGACTGGAAAACGGAGAAGTTGCAGAGGTATTGGTCGCCGAGGGCGGTCTCCAGATCCTTCACCTCTTCGGGGACGTAGCGCAGTCCCTTGCAATGCTGCACGATCTCGGTCGCGATCTGCCAATAGACCGTCTCGATCTTCGCCTTGTGCTCGAGTTCCAACAGGCCAAGGTCGAACATCGAGAGTGCCTGATCGCGGATTTGCACCGCATCGTGGAGACTCTCCATGCGATTCTGGCGGGAAAGATTTCGCTGAATTTCCAGAACGTCGGACACCAGTTTGATGTCATCCGCTTCCAACTCGACTGGTGCGCTCGTTTTGCTTTTCTCAATCGCCCCAAACGCCTCCACCAGCAGGATGCTGTGATGCGCCACGATGGCGCGACCGCTTTCGCTCACGATTACCGGATGCGCCACCTCCTCCGAGTCGCAGACCTCCATGATGTTGTAAACAATGTCGCGCGCATATTCCTGCGTCGTGTAATTCATCGACGACTCGAACGCCGTTCGACTTCCATCGTAATCGATCCCCAAGCCGCCGCCGACATCCATGTAACCCATCGGATGGCCCATCTTCGCCAGCTTGGCGTAAAACCGAGTCGCCTCGCGCACCGCCCGCTTGATCACCCCGATGTCCGGCACCTGCGATCCGACGTGGAAATGAACCAGCCGCAGACAATGCGCCAGCCCTTCTTTCTTGAGCATTTCCGACGCCGCTACCAAATCCGCCGTGCTCAGGCCAAACTTCGCATTCTCGCCCCCGCTCGTCGCCCATTTGCCCGAGCCTTTTGCCTGCAAGCGGACTCGCAGTCCGATCATCGGCTCGACTTTCATTTCCTTGGAAACGGTTAAAATCTGCCGAACCTCCTCCAGTTTTTCCACCACCATGATGACTTTTTTGCCCAGGCGAATGCCGAGCAGCGCATTCTGGATGAACGACGAATCCTTGTAGCCGTTGCAAATGATCAGACTCTCCGGGTCTTCATGTGCCGCCAGAGCCGCCAGCAACTCCGGCTTGCTCCCCGCTTCCAGCCCAAAGTGGAATGGAAGTCCCGCATCCACGATTTCCTCCACGACCTCACGTAGCTGGTTCACCTTGATCGGAAACACGCCGTTATAGACATTCTTGTAACCCGCATCCGCGATCGCACCCTGAAACGCCTTGTTGATCGTCTCCACCCGATGCCGCAGCAAATCCTGAAACCGGATCACCATCGGAAACGTCAGCCCGCGCTTCTTCGCCGCATCCACCACCTCCATGATATCAATCGAACTCGACTTCTCGCGAGTGGGCATCACCTCGACATGGCCCTTGGCATTGATGTTAAAATAACCGGTCCCCCAGCGGTCGATATTATAAAGGGAAATGGCGGAGGGAATGTCCCAAGTTTCAGTCATGGGCGGAGATTAAAGGACCACGGCGGCAATGCAATATTCGCGATGTGAAAAAAAATCTTAGCAGTCTGGCTGGACGGTGAAGCTCCTCTCCAGAACTCCGTGAGCGGCGATGGTTTGGATGCCGAGTTTTTCCTCGAAGGGACGCTGCTCGTGATGATCCGGCAGGCCCCAGCAGGGCTCGACGCAGATGAAGGCTTCACCGTCGGACCAGAGCGTGAGATAGGGAGCCTGGGAATAATCGAGCGTCGTTTTGCGGCCGGAAACGGGGTCTTCCACGACGAAGATCCGCTGGGGCACGTCGGCCAGATCGAGGAGAAAGGAGCCGGGAAGTTCCGCCACGGGAAACGGCATCAGGCCGCCGGGAAAATCGATTGTTTCCGTTTCACCGGAGAGGAAATTTCCGGGGGCGAGATGGCGCTTGTAGCGACCTGGCGGGAGCATGATTCGCATGGAAGTCAGATCAGAAACGGCAAAACCCGGGTGCAGTCCGAAGGAAACGTGTGTCTCAAAGTCATCCCGGTTTTCAAAGCGAAAAGTGACCTTCAACTCCGTGTCCGTGAGCGCATAAGTGATCGCAAAATCGACCCGAAACGGATATTCCTCCGCCGCAATATCATTGAAACTCCAATGATGGGTGAGACTCCCCTCGCCTAGCTCAGGAGCCGCGAAGATTTTGTGCCGGAGAAAGCTGTGCGTGCTGCCTTTCACGGGCATTCCGCGATAGCTGGAGACCTCGTTCAAAATCCGGTGAACGTAGTAGCCCATGACTGTGGAATGATTATTCCAGCCGTTGGGGTTTTTGCTCAAATCGCCATCGCGAAAGAGAAATCCGACCCATTCTCCAGCGGCGTTTTTCCGAGCCAGACTAACCAATTCCGCTCCCATGCGGCTGACTTGGATGCGCAAGGTTCGCGATTTGTTAGTAAGAATGTCGATCATGGCTTGAGTGGCTCAGGTTTTTTGAAAGCGTCGGGAGTTGCATTGATATTGGTGAGAATGCCCGCGCCAACCGAAACGATGAACGGCTCCTCCGCGAGATGCGCGTAAACGACATCGCCCTCGGTTTTGCCAAATTGCACGGTCGCGAGCGGAGTTTCTCCCTTGGCTGCTTCCGCCGTGTTCTCGCTGGAATAACTACTCAGTCGGATGGTTAGCACCGGCTGGTCGAGGCCATACGGCTTCAAGTCGGCTGCGGTGTCATCGACGAAGGCTTTCGTCTCGGTGTTGTTGAGGACGTCGATCACGCGTTTGATCTCCGTGTCATTCGCAGGCTGGCCGCCTTCGAGGAATTTCCAATGCTCCTGATCACGAGCGAAAACCAGCGGCGGCTGGCCCGGTTTTTCGATGGTTACGCGGTCGATCAAATCCTCCGATACACGAGTTAGCTTGTTATCACGCAGATCGTTGGGCTTCACGCCGAGTGCGATGCCGATGCTCTTCGGAACCACAAAAACTGAGGGTCGTCCGACCACGCGCACGTAGATTTTTTCGGGGTCCTTTTCCGTCGGTGAGCCGACTTCGATTGTTTCCTGCTCATCGCTGGTTCTGGCTTGGAATGAAATGGAGCCACGCGGCTCGGCGAGTCCGTATTTGGCGAGATTTCCCTCCTCCGAGGCGATGAATTCCGCGATGGTTAGATTATTAACACTGGAGATCAAATCGAGGATGCGCGCATTCGCGGCCCGCGCCTTGATCGGCGTCCGTAGGTTCCAGTCGTCACCAGTTTGCCCGAGATCGATTTCACCCGCTGTAGTCTTGAATTTCACCGCGGAAACATTGCTGCTCTCGAAGTGAGTTAGATGCCGATCACGGAAATCGCCGGTGTCCTTGACCAGTAGATTTCGCAGGTCGGATTTGATCACCGAAATGTCATCATCCGTCTCGGTGCGGGCATAGATTTTTCCCTCGAAGGCGGTGTCTTTTCCAAAGTGGATTTCGCCGGGCGCGCCGTCTCCCAGCAACTTCAGCCGAACCTTGGCTTTTTGCACTCCGTAGTCTTTTTGCGCGTCGCGCAGTTTGCCGCCCTTGCCGAGTTTGTTGATGACTCCAGAACGACTCACCTCGGAGGCAGCCGCCAGAATCGGTGTGATGCTCGCCGGGTTCGCGCGATCCTTCACCGGACTCACCATCATCCATTGGTCGCCCCTCTTGCGGAGTTGGATTACATTGTCGCCATTGGTAATGTCCAGACCGGTGATTTTAGACTGGTCAAACTTCATCAAGTATTGCTCATTCTCGTCCTGTTCGCGGGTGGATGGCCGGCTTTTTTCAAAGAAGAAAACATAGGCCGCCAATCCGGCGACGACTAACAAAAGTAGAATGGTGTTCCTGGATTTCATGGCGCAAAAAAAATCTAGCGCCGACGCGACCAGCAGACGGCAAACCCCAGGAGCGCGACCGCACTCGGGATGACGATGAGGACGTAGAGACTCAGTTTGCTGAGTTGATCCTGCGTGAGGCCGAGTTTGAAGTTTTTCTTCTCAATCGGCGGAATCGAAATGAATTCCTCGCGACTCGTCAGCCAGTTAACCGCCGCGATGGAGAAATCCAGATTCTGTGAAACCAGGTGCTGGTCGTTTAGAAAGTCCGCGTTGGCGAGGCAAACCATGCGGGCAGATTCGACTTTCACTCGCTCGTCGTTGACCGCGCCCTGCTCGATGGCAACCGCCAGCACCAGCGGACTTTCATGGTCGATGCCTTTGTCGAATTTGAGCGGCTCATCCTCGCCTACAGCGTAGTTCGTTTCGCCCCAGTAACCTTCCTCGGCCTTGATCAATGGAGTCAGCCGGAGCTGCTTGGTTTTGGCTTGGGCTTGATCGATTCGCAACGATTGCGTCGGACCATCGAGGCTCGTTCTAACACCAGCGAGATCCTTGGTGATTGGGTGGTTGGGAAGGAAGTTGGAGATGGTGTTTTTGTAAACGCCGAGCAAGCCGTTGCCCATGTCCTCGGTCTTCTTCACGCGATCATTTTGCACAGTCACTCCTAACTCGCCGAGCCATGCGACGAGGTTTGGAGTGGCCTGGTTCGGATCGAGGAAAATAAATAGCCGGCCTTTCTTGCTCCAGTAGTCTTTCAGCAACGCCAGCGCGCGATCTGTGGGATCATATTTCGGAGCGGTAATGACGATGGCCTTCGCGTCATCCGGGATTTTTTCGACGTTCAATAAATTCAGCGAAGCCGAGGCGAGATTCTGCCGCTCCAGATAGGTCATGAAAGTTTTGTTATATGGCTTGCCAATGAAATCGAGGCCGCCCATTCCCTCGACGAAGTAGATTTTATTCTGCGCGGGCTCAATCACTCCTAACAATCCTTGGGTAATGATTTGCTCGCCTTTGAAAGCCTTTAATTCTGGTGTGGAAATGGCAGTCTCAGTCGGTCCAAACTCCAGCATGTCGGCGACGTTAAGGAACTTGTTGCGTCCTTGATAGTCGAGGATGACCAGCGCTTCGGCGGATCCAAATTTATACTTTTGCTGGAGCTCCTTGGCACGATTGAGATCCTGGTAAGGATTGACTGTCTCGATGTCGATCCTCTTGCCCTGCGCCTTTGCATTGATCTGGTACTCGGCCAGCAAATCTTTAATATCCACCGCTACTGGTGTGGCAGGTGAGACCAGGACGACGATCTTTAGTTTGTCGTGAAGCTGGCCGATGACTTTCCTGGTCTGCGCCGAGATGGAACCCTGGTGCTGGCGGGTAAAATCCCAGCGCTTGAAATGGTTGAAGGCAAGATAGTTAACAAACCCGAAAATGACGAGTCCGAGAACAATCTGAAGAGCGACATTGAACCCGATTCGGACGCGATGAATCTGATACGTCTCGTGCGGGGAATCGGTGGATGGAGTATCGGCCATGGGAATGCTAGCAAAAGGTTAGGACTTCCATTTCCGTCTTTGGAAAATGTGATAGGTCAGCGTCAGAAAAAGCGTCGTCATGGAGAGATAAAAAACGATCGGCCGCGAGTCGATAATGCCTTTTGAGAACGTACCCATGTGGTCGATGGCCGAGAAATAGGAAAGCAAATCTCGCAGGTTCTGATTCATATCGAGCGCGAAAAGCGAAATGACACCGGTGAAGAAAAAGAGAGCCACAGAGACGCCGGAAATGACGGCGGCAATGATTTGATTGTTAGTGACCACCGAGGCCAGACAACCGATGGAAATGTAGAATATGCCGAGCAGCAGGATCATTCCATAGGAACCCCAGATCGCTCCGGAAGATGCGGCGGCGTTTGTTTGCGCGACCTGTTGAAATATGACGAAATAGAGCAGGCTCGGGAGCCAGAGAATGATGTAGAAAACGACGGCTCCGGCAAACTTCGAGAGCACGACTTGCAGGTCGGTCACCGGGGAAGTCATCAGCGTTTCGATGGTTCCCATTTTGAACTCCTCGGAGAACGTCCGCATCGTGATCAACGGGAAAATCAGGACGAACGGGAACCAGAAAAAGAAGTTGTTAAAGAAGCCCTGCACGATGCTGACATCGGTCGGCGCGGTGTTGATCAACGTGACGACCCACTCGAAGTTCCAGCCCGTGGCGAGCAGGAAGAAAAAGAGGACCACGTAGGCGATGGCAGATTGGAAGTAGGAGGAAAGCTCGCGATTCCAGAGGGTGAGAAACTTGAACATATTAGTGATCGGAATGAGTGATCTCAACGAAGACATCCTCCAGCGTGCCTTTTTGGCGGGAGAGTTCGCGCAGTTGCCAGCGACGCTCGACAGCTAGGCGGTAAATGTCCTCGCGCGGATCGGCCTGGGCATCGAGGCGGAGTTGGAATGTATTCCAGCCGTCCTCGGTTTTGACGCTTACATCCTTCACGCCAGGGATGACTTTGAGCTGACTCAGGCCGTCGTCAGCACCGGTCTTGGCCTCCAGCAAAATGCCGCCGGCGGTGCGCATGTGTTTGACGAGATTTTCCGGTGTGTCGGAAGCTTCGATCTTGCCTTTGTTGATGATGATCACCCGGCTGCAGGTCATTTCAACCTCACTCAAAATGTGCGTCGAAAGAAGAATCGTATGGCTTTTTCCGAGGCTCTTGATCAGGTCGCGCACCTGCCGGATTTGATTTGGGTCCAACCCGGCTGTGGGCTCGTCGAGAATGAGCAAATCGGGTTCGTGCAGGAGCGCGTCCGCCAGGCCGACGCGTTGACGGAAGCCGCGGGACAACGTGCCGATGATGCGGTTTTCCACCTCTTGAAGATTGGTGACTTCCTTGGCCATGAGGAGCGAATCACGTAATTTCCGGCCGCCGATTCCTTTCAGCGCGCCTCGATATTTCAGGTATTCCGTGACCCGCATGTCCATATAGAGCGGGACGTTTTCCGGCATGTAACCGATGCGGCTGCGGGTCTTCAGCGAGTCCTCGAAGACGTTGTCTCCGCCAATCCACGCGGTGCCGCTGGTGGCGGGCAAATAGGACGCGAGGATTTTCATGGTGGTGCTTTTGCCAGCGCCATTGGGCCCGAGAAAACCGACGATTTCGCCCTTGGCGACTTCGAAGGAAATGTTGTCCACAGCGGTGCGTCCGCCGTAGCGTTTGGTTAGGTTCTCAACTCGAATCATGGGGAAAAATTCCGGCGCTTCTTCACGAACCGGAGAGACATGAAGCGTGGAATTTAGCGTGCCGTCAAGGTCGCGGTGTCGATGTTTCGCACCAGCAGCCGGCCTCGCTTCGAAATGGAACCGACTGACATCGCGACCTCGGTGCCGGATTTCACCTGCGCGAGGACTTTTTCGAGATCGGCGTTGTTGCGAATCGCGTAATCGCCGACCTGGTAAATGACGAGTCCGCGTCGAATGCCCGACTTCGCGGCGGGACTGCCATTTTCCACATTCGCCACGAGCACACCGGAGCCGGGGGCGTAGTTCAGCGCCTCGGTGAGATCATCGGTGAGGTCCTGCGTTTCCAGTCCGAAAAACCGTTTCGCCCGTGAACCGGATGCAACTCCCTGCGGCTGCTTCGACTGGTTGCGGAAGTCCTTGATCGTGTCGCGCACCTTTTCCGCGGAAATGGCGAACCCGATGCCCTGCGTCGGGATGCCCTGCGGAGTGAAAGCCATTTTTACCGAACTGACCCCGACCAGTTTGCCACTCAGATCAATCACGGGCCCCCCCGAGTTACCGGGATTAATGGCGGCATCGGTCTGGATCAGTCCGGTAAATTCATTGCCCTCGACCTCGATGGTGCGGTCTTTGGCGCTCAAAATCCCCCGCGCCACGGAGCTGCCGTAGCCCATGGGATTGCCCAGGACGAGGACGGTCTGGCCGAGCAGGCTGGGCGAGAGATTTTCCAGGCTGATGAAGGGCAGCGGGTGCTTCACGTCGATCTTGATCAAAGCCAGATCAGCCGCCGGATCGCCGGTGACGTATTTGGCGTTGTAAGTCTGGCCGTCGGTCGTGGTGACGAAAATTTTCAGGTCAGCAGCGCGTTCGACGACGTGCTCGTTGGTGACAATGTAGCCGTCCGGATCGACGATAAACCCGGAACCGAGGCTCTGGACTTTCTGCGCCACGGACCGACGCGGACGAGCTTGTTCTCCGAAAAATTGCTCATAAATCGCGTCCGCCGGATCGCTGTAAGGCCGACGTACGATGCGTTCCGTATTGATATTCACCACCGCCGGCATGGCTTTCGCCGTGGCGATCACGGAGGGCTCACTGGCGGGATCGGCGTTGGATTCCGCGTGAGAAATGCACGGGGAAAAAAGCAGCGCGCCAGAGGCCAGGCAGGTGAGCAAGAGTCGATTCATAGTGAAAAAAGGAGTGTTCCCATTGACACAACAGGTCGTCTGCTGCTCAAAAAAATCCGTGATTTTATTTTTGTCGGACACAGAAATAGGTTAGTCTTTCCGTCCATTTTGACCCCATGAGATTCTCCATTGCCAACGCGTCCAACGCGCAGCTCCTCGACGAAAATTACGCCAACTGGCGGCGCGATCCCGCCTCCGTAGATCACACTTGGGCTGCCTTTTTTGAGGGATTTGAATTTGGTTCCGCCAACCTCGCGCCCGCCTCGAAAAACGGTGCCGCCGAGCCGCATTATTCCTCGGCCGATTCCTCGCTTCAGGCTCGTGTGGACAGCCTGGTTTACGCCTATCGCACTCTCGGCCACACCATTTCGCTGATCGATCCACTGGGGGAAAAACGCCCCGACCAGCCGCTGCTCAGTCTGGAGGAACACAAGCTCGCCGACGTTAGCCTGGAGACGGTGGTTTCTTCGCGTTACTTTCTGAGCGGACGCAAAATGCCGCTCGGGCAGTTGATTGAGAGCCTCCAGAAGATCTATTGCGGCACGATCGGGGCCGAGTTCATGCACATCCAGAATTTGCGCGTGCGCAACTGGCTGCGCGAGCGAATTGAAGCTTATGATCCCGATGCGGCGGAGAATGGGGCCAAACAGAAATTGCGCCTGCGTGCCGTGCTAAAAGCGGAGGCATTTGAGCAATTTCTGCACACGCGCTTCGTGGGCCAAAAACGCTTTTCGCTTCAAGGCGGCGAGTCGCTCATGGTCATCTTGAACGCCATTCTGGACCGCTGTCCCGACCTCGGCGTCTCCGAGATTGTCATGGGCATGGCGCATCGCGGACGCCTGACGGTTCTCGCCAATTTCCTGCACAAGCAACTGCGCGATTTGTTCACCGAGTTCTCCGAAAACTACATCCCGAACCTCGTGGCGGGCGACGGCGATGTGAAGTATCACCTCGGTTACGAGGTTGTCCGCACCACGCCCGACGGGGGCAAGGTCGGTATCCATCTTGCCTCCAACCCGAGCCACTTGGAAGCCGTCAACCCGGTTGTCGAAGGGAAAACCCGCGCGCTCCAGCGCATCCTCGGCGACACGGTGAAACGCTCCAAAGTCCTCCCCGTCCTCATCCACGGTGACGCGGCTTTTGCAGGCCAGGGATTGGTCGCGGAGGTCTTCAATATGTCGCAACTCCCCGGTTACGAGACGGGCGGCACGATGCATTTGGTGATCAATAACCAAATCGGTTTCACCACGCTGCCTGCCGATGCGCGTTCAACGCCGTATTGCACCGACATCGCGAAAATGGTCGAGGCACCGGTGTTTCATGTCAATGGCGACGACCCGGACGCGGTTGCTTTTGTCACCGATCTCGCCTTCGATTTTCGCCAGCAATTCCGCCAGGACGTCGTCATCGACATGGTTTGCTATCGTCGCTACGGCCACAACGAAGGCGACGAACCGGCGTTCACCCAGCCCGATTTATACGGGAAAATCAACTCGCATCCGTATGTAAGTCAGATCTACCGCCAGGAGCTGCTGGCTTCCGGCGCGTTGACCGAGGAGGAAATGGCCGAGGTCGAGAAGCAACTGGTCTCCGAATTGGAAACCGCTCTCGCTGAAGTGAAAAACGAGGGCGAGCGCAAGGACAAAAACAGCACGAAAAGCTTCAGCGGCTCCAATGCGATCTTCCAGCCGCCATATTCGCACGCCACCGTGGAAACGAAGATCTCCAAGGACGTGCTCGCGACCGTCTTCAAGGCACTCACCACCGTCCCGGAAGGCTTCCGCATTCAACCCAAAGTCAAAAAGACCGTCCTCGATCCACGCCAAAAAGCTTTTGAAAACGGCGGCCCCTATTTCTGGTCGCACGCCGAGGCGCTGGCCTTCGGATCGCTCCTTTTGGAGGGGATTCCCGTCCGGCTCTCCGGGCAGGACAGCCGCCGCGGCACCTTCAGCACGCGCCACTCGGTACTCTATGATGAGGTCACCCGCGAACGTCACATTCCCCTACGCAACCTCGGGGAAAAAGCCGCCCGCTTCTGCGTTTACAACTCGTTTCTCTCCGAGGCCGCCGTCCTCGGATTCGACTACGGTTATACTCTCGATTACCCGCAAATGCTCTGTCTCTGGGAGGCGCAATTCGGCGATTTTGCCAACGGCGCGCAGGTCATCATCGACCAATTCATCGTCTCCTCGGAGTCGAAATGGCAGCGCCCGAGCGGTCTCGTCATGCTCCTGCCGCACGGCTACGAAGGACAGGGACCGGAGCATTCCAGCGCGCGAATGGAACGCTTTCTCCAGCTTTGCGCGGAAGATAACATCATCGTGGCCAACCTCTCCACGCCCGCCCAGTATTTCCACATTCTGCGCCGGCAAATGAAGCGCGATTTCCGCAAACCGCTCATCCTCATGACGCCCAAGAGCCTCCTGCGCAACCCACTTTGCGTCTCAGTCGAGTCCGATTTCACTGAGGGCGCATTCAGCGAGGTGCTCGACGCTCCCCTTCTCTGCCCGGTGGAAAAAATCCAACGCGTCATCTTTTGCTCCGGCAAAGTTTACTACGAACTCCTCCAGCATCGCGACGCCCAGAAGATCACCGACACCGCATTCATCCGCGTCGAGCAGCTTTACCCGGTCGCGCTGGAGAAATTGCAGGCCGTCGTCGATCTTTATCCCAACGCCACCAAGTTCGTCTGGTGTCAGGAAGAGCCGCGCAACATGGGTGCCTGGACGCACATCGCGCCGAGCCTCAGCCGCGTCACCGCGCACGGCATCGCCTACGCCGGGCGCAACGCCAGCGCCAGCCCGGCCGTCGGCTCGAAAGCCTGGCACGACAAGCAGCAAAAGGAACTCATCGAACACGCGTTCGCGGTTTAGAGTTCACTTCCATCGCAATCTTCGGCAGAGTCCGCCAAAATTCATGAGCATCGAAATCAAAGTCCCCTCAGTCGGCGAATCCATCTCCAGCGGCCTCATCTCCGTCTGGCACAAGAAAAACGGAGACATCGTCAAGGAAGGCGAATCCCTTTTCACCCTCGAAACCGACAAAGTCTCCACCGAGATTCCGGCTCCCAAGTCGGGCCAGCTCACCATTGGCAAACCCGAGGGCGAGGAAGTGAAAATCGGCGAAGTTGTCGGCTCCATCGATGATTCCGTGGCCGCGCCCACCGAAGCCGCACCCGCTCCGAAGGCAGCACCGAAAGCCGAGTCCAAGTCGGATCGCTCCGGTCTGCTCACACCTGCGGTTCGCGTGGCGGTTGAGGAAAATAAACTCGACCCGAAAGCCATCAAAGGCTCCGGCAAAGAAGGCCAGATCACCAAGTCGGATGTCATAACTCATTTGGAGACAAAGTCCGCCCCAACTCCGGCGGCAACAGTTGCAGTGAAATCGGTCCCGAGCAGTGAACGAGAGACGCGCAAAAAGCTGTCCCCGTTGCGTCGCAAGATCGCGCAGCACCTCGTTTCGGCCCAGCAAAACGCCGCCATTCTCACCACCTTCAACGAAGTCGATATGACCGCCATCCAGGAGCTTCGGACGAAGGCCCAGGAGTCATTTACCAAACGCCACGGAGTTAAACTCGGCTTCATGTCCTTCTTCATCAAGGCCACCGTCGAGGCGCTAAAGTCAGTTCCCGCGATCAATGGCCGCATGGATGGTGAGGAATTTGTCCAAAATCACTTCTACGACATCGGCGTCGCGGTTGGCACCGAAAAAGGCCTCGTCGTCCCCGTCATTCGCGATGCCGACCAGAAATCCTTTGCCGGGATCGAGAAAGATCTCGCTGCCTACGCCGTGAAAGCTCGCGAGGGAAAGATCAGCATCGACGACCTCAGCGGCGGTGTCTTCACCATCTCCAATGGAGGCATTTACGGCTCCCTCATGAGCACTCCGATCCTCAACCCGCCTCAAAGCGGCATCCTCGGAATGCATAAAATCCAGCCGCGCCCCGTCGCCATCGGCAACGAAGTCGTCATCCGCCCCATGATGTATCTCGCGCTCAGCTACGATCACCGAGTGGTCGATGGCAAAGAAGCCGTTACCTTCCTCGTCCGCATCAAAGACTGCCTCGAAGACCCCGTCCGCCTGCTGATCGAGTTCTAACTCGACTCAAAAACTGGCGATGGATTGGTCGCATTTCGAGCCGTCATCTACACGAATGGCTCCGTAGGAGTCTAATATCTATAGAAGCACGCTAGAAGAAGAGATTGAGCGCCGTAGTGCGACATTGGGACTTCGATTCCAAGACATGCCGGTCCTACGGACCTCATGCTTTGTGAATCCATCTAGCTATAGATATGGCGACCCTAGCGGGTCTATTGCGAGATTCGGCATGTTTCAAATTTGCCTACGCGCCCGACTCCTAACTCCGTCAGCGCAGCCATTGAAACGCCAGACCGGCGAATCCGGCGGCGGTGATCACGGCGATGACGTCCCATTTCCAACGGGTGATGCCGAGGAATGCGATGCAACTCACTGCTAAAGCGAACGCGTCGAGCGTGGCGGGCGTGGGGAAAAGCACGTGCGCGCCGAACCACACCGCGAGATTCAGGATCACTCCGACGACGGCGGCGGTGATGGCGGAGAGCGCGGCGGTGAGTTTTTGATTTCCCCGAAGCTGCTCGATGTGCGGGGCACCGAGAAAAATCCAGAGGAAGCATGGGAGAAACGTTGTCCAGGTGGTGATGATTGCGCCCAAAGTCGCGGCCAGCAGCGGCGAGAGCGTGCCGGGTTGGTTCCAGCCGCCGAGGAAGCCGACGAATTGCAGGACCATAATGAGCGGACCCGGAGTGGTTTCGGCGAGGCCGAGGCCGTCGAGCATTTGCCCGGCGCTCAACCACGAATAATGCTCCACTGCCTGCTGCGAAACGTAAGGCAGCACGGCATACGCGCCGCCGAAAGTGACCATCGAGGCTTTGCTGAAGAAGATCGCCTCGCGGAAAAGCGTGTGGCTGGTGCCGAGCCAAAGCGCGAGCAGCCCGATGGGGAGCCACCACAGCGCCAGCCATGTCGCGCACACCTTGAGTGCTCGGGCAAGGGTCGGGCGGGTATGCTCGGCGGACGCGGCATTATCGTCGATCACCGTGGCTTCCGCATCGCCGGGTTTCGACCCGTGGCCGCGGATGACCAGGAACTTATCGCGCCGCAACTTCCCACCGATGAAGCCGATGATCGCCGCCGCGAGGATGATGATCGGGAACGGCACTTTGAAAAAGTAGATCGCCACGAAAGCGAGCGCGGCGAGCGACCACATGACCT